>NZ_NEJY01000004.1:0-289061 GCF_002113255.1 Pseudomonas sp. B14(2017) | reverse complement strand
TTTGTGTTCTTTCGAATAAGATTTTCGCACTGATTTTGCCTCCAATTGGGCGCCATCATAGCGCCCGAAGAAGGTGTCCAAAATCATTAGGCCAGTTCAAGGCCGCTCCTACAGGTCAGCGCAATCCGGACTATGGCGAGCCTCCTGTGGGAGCGGGCGCGCCCGCGAACACCGGCAAAGCCGGTGCCATGCACCGCAGTGCCCGCTCCCACAAGGGCCCGCGCAAAGATGGGGATTCAGTGAAAGTCCCGGCTGCGTACGTCCAGCCCTTGCAACAGCGGGCTCACATCCTCCAGCCGCCGTGCTATCAGGTGGCGCACGCCATTCTCCTGCTCCAGCCGCCCGCTGACCTTGAGCAACTGCGACCCCACCAGCGCCCGCCGCTGCCGTTCGGCAAGCGCCCGCCACACCACCACATTGACCATACCGTGCTCGTCCTCCAGGGTGACGAAGGTCACGCCACTGGCGGTCTGGGGCCGCTGGCGGCCCACCACCAACCCGGCCACGGCAATGTTGTCACCATGCCCGACATCTTGCAGCTCGCGCGAACTGCGACAGCCCAGCGCCCGCAGGCGTGAGCGCAACAAGGTCAGGGGATGCGGCCCAAGCGTGGTACCCAGGGCCTGGTAATCGGCCATCAGGTCCTCTGCCACGCTGGGAACGGGCAGTTCGACGGTGCTTTCCGGCAAGGCTTCGATATCGGCGAACAAAGGCAACTGCGGCTGCACCGCCGCCACCTGCCAGCGCGCCTGGTGCCGGTCGCTGGCCAAGGCGCGCAGCGCGCCGGCATCGGCCAGGTGGGCGCGGGCACGCGAATCGAGCCCGGCACGCAGGCACAGGTCTTCGACATCGCGCCATGGCCGCTGCGCCCTCGCCTGCTCCAGGCGCCTGGCATCGGCCTCGGCAAGGCCGCGCACCAGGCGCAAGCCCATGCGAATGGCCAGCACCTCTCCAGGCTCAGGCTCGAGCGTGCAGTCCCAGTCACTGTGGCACACATCCACCGGCCTGACCTCGATACCCTGGCGCCGGGCCTCTTGCAGCAACTGGTCGGGGCTGTAGAAGCCCATGGGCCAGCTGTTGACCAGCGCGCAGGTGAAAATCGCCGGTTCATGGCACTTGAGCCAGCTGCTGGCATAGCACAACAAGGCAAAGCTGGCCGCGTGCGACTCCGGAAAGCCATAGCTGCCAAAACCCTTGATCTGCTCGAAGATGCGCTCGGCAAACGCCAGGTCATAACCATTGCGCAACATGCCCTGCACCAGCCGCTCGCGGTGCGGTTCCAGGCCGCCGTGGCGCTTCCAGGCGGCCATGCTGCGGCGCAACTGGTCGGCCTCGCCCGGGGTGTAGTCGGCCGCGACCATCGCCAGTTCCATCACCTGCTCCTGGAACAGCGGCACGCCCAGGGTGCGCTCGAACACTTCCTTCAGTTGCGGCGAGGGGTACGTCACCGGCTCCTGCTTCAGCCGCCGGCGCAGGTAAGGGTGGACCATGTCGCCCTGGATCGGCCCGGGGCGGACGATGGCCACCTCGATGACCAGGTCGTAGAACTTTGCGGGCCGCAGCCGCGGCAACATGGCCATTTGCGCGCGCGACTCGATCTGGAACACGCCCATGGTCTCGGCACGGCTGATCATCGCGTAGGTGGCCGGGTCTTCGGCGGGGATGGTCGCCAGGGTCAGGTGCCGGCCACGGTGGCGTTGCAGCAGGTCGAAGCAACGGCGCAAGGCGCTGAGCATGCCAAGCGCCAGCACGTCGACCTTGAGCAGGCCGACCATGTCCAGGTCGTCCTTGTCCCACTGGATCACCGTGCGCTCCGGCATCGCGGCATTCTCCACCGGCACCAGCTCGTCCAGGGGTTGCTGCGAGATGACGAAGCCGCCCGGGTGCTGTGACAGGTGCCGGGGGAAGCCGATCAGTTCGCCGGCCAGTACCAGCACCCGGCGCAGCGAAGGGCTGCCCGCCTCGAAACCAGCCTCGGCCAGGCGCTGGTCATCGGGTATGCGATCGCTCCAGCGGCCGCAGCATTTGGCCAGGGCGTCCACCTGGTCGGCCGGCAGCCCCAGCACCCGCGCCACATCCCGCACCGCACCGGCAGCATGGTAGGTGTTGACCACCGCAGTGAGCGCCGCCCGGTGCCGGCCATAGCGACGAAATACATACTGGATCACCTCCTCGCGCCGGTCGTGCTCGAAGTCCACGTCGATGTCCGGCGGCTCGTTGCGCTCGCGCGACAGGAAGCGCTCGAACAACAGGTGGTGTTGCATGGGGTCGAGCTCGGTGATGCCCAGCACGAAGCACACCACCGAGTTGGCAGCCGAGCCCCGCCCCTGGCACAGAATGCGCTGGCTGCGGGCGAAGGCGACGATGTCGTGCACAGTCAGGAAGTAGCTTTCGTAGCCAAGCTCCTCGATCAGCGCCAGCTCCTTGGCCAGCACATCCCGCACCTTGCTACTCGGCCCGTCTGGCCAGCGCGACGGCAAACCCTGCTGGCACAATTCGCGCAACCAGCTCGCCGGGCTATGCCCCTGGGGCACCAGTTCGCGTGGGTACTGGTATTTCAATTCGCTCAGTTCGAACTGGCAGCGCGCAGCGATGGCCAGGGTCTCGGCCAGCAGGTCGGCGGGATAGAGCTCCCCCAGTTGCGCCTGGCTGCGCAGGTGCCGCTCGCCATTGGCAAACAGGAAGCGCCCGGCCTCGGCCACCAGGCAATGCTGGCGAATGGCGGTCATGCAATCTTGCAGGGCGCGGCGACCGCGCACGTGCATGTGCACGTCGCCACAGGCCACGGCGCGGATACCGACCCTGGCCGCCAGACCGCGCAGGCGTTCAAGGCGCAAGGTATCGTCACTGCCGCGGTGCAGGTGCACGGCCAGCCACAGGCGCTCGCCGAACACGCCGTGCAGCCACTGCCCGGGGGTGGCATCGCCGCTGTCATCGGCTACCCACAATGCCAGCAGGCCCTGATGGTGCTGCTGCAGGTCATCGCGAAACAGTTGGTACTCGCCCTTCTGCGCCCGCCGCCGGGCCCGGGTGATCAGCGCGCACAGGTTCTGGTAGCCGGCCAGGTCCTGCACCAGCAGCACCAGCCTGGGGCCGTCCTGCAACTGCACTTCACTGCCCACGATCAGCCGCAGCTGGTGTTCCTTGGCCGCCTGCCAGGCACGGACGATACCGGCCAGGGTGCATTCGTCGGTGATCGCCAGCGCCTGGTAGCCCTGTTCACGCGCGCGCCGGAACAGCTCGTCGGCGCTCGACGCGCCGCGCTGGAAGCTGAAGTTGGACAGGCAGTGCAGCTCGGCATAACCCGGGGTGTTCATGCGAACCAGCCCTGCAGCCACAACGGGCCGGCCTTGCCCAGGTCGCGGTAGGCCCAGCCGCGCAGGCCGTCGCGGGTTTCGATGCGGTAATAGTCGCGGCGCACATCGCCGCCATCCCACCAGCCCGACTCGATGCGCTCGGCATGGCCTTGCAGGCGATAGCCGCCTTCGTCCAGCGCCATGGGGGCCGACAGCAGCCAGCCAGGGCGGCTGCCAGGAACGACCGGCATGCTGCCCTGGGCACCCTGCTCTACCGCTTGCCAGGCACATTCGGGGCGATGATCGGCTGCCGCGCTCAGGCCCTTGACCGCCTCATCCCCCAAGCGGGCGCGCAGCCGTTCGCGCAATTGTTCCCAAGGTTGCGCCTGTTGCGCACGCGGGTCGAACAATGCCTGGTGTTGCGGCACGAAGGGTGGCAGGTCCTCGGCAACCAGCCGCAGGTTGCGCACCGGTGCGGGAATGCGTAGCGGTTCCAGGCGCCCGCGCGCCAGCTCGAACAACATTGCCGCATCGCGTTCGGCGGCCAGCAGGCCTACCTTCAGCAAGGTATCCGGCCCTTCGGCGTGCTCCAGGTGCAGGCAGAAACGCTGCACGCCACAGTCACGCCCGGCGAGGAACGCGGCAAGGTCGTTGAGCATGCGCCGCAGCGGGAACAGCAGGGCCTGGTGCGATTCGACGTCGAAGTTCAGCTCCAGCCGGGCTTCGAAACGGTCCGGCGGCTGGTAGAAGCCCAGCCCCAGGTTGCGCAGGCCGAGCAACTGGTCAAGGTGCAGCTGCACCTGGGCCGGAAAGCGCCTGGCCAGGCTGTCGCGGGGCAAGGCCAGCACCTGGCTCAACTGGCGCAGGCCCATGCGGGCAAAGGCCTCGGCAGCCTGCGCAGGCAGGCCGATACGCTCGATGGGCATGCCCAGCAGCGCCGCACGGGTGGCATCGGCGTCACTCACGGCCAGGCCATCGTGAGCGTTGGCGAGCATGCGCGCCGCCACCGGGTTGCTGGCCAGGACGATGCGTTGGCGCAAGCCCAGTTCCGCCAGTTCCTGGCGCAGGCGTGCCTCGAACAGCGGCCAGGGGCCGAACAGTTGCAGGCTGGAGCCCACCTCCAGCAACAGCGCCCGTGGGTAGTGCAGGCTGACCTGGGCACTGAAGCGGTAGGCCCAGGCTGCCAGCAACTGCTGCACCTGGTCGATGCGCCTGGGGTCGGCTTCGACGCAGCTGAAGCCATCGGCCAGCGCACGCGCCGCCGTCAGGGTTTGCCCGGCCCGCAGGCCGAGCGCGGCCGCCGCCGGGTTGACCGCCTGCAGCACGCGTCGCTGGGTCGGCCCGCCAAGCAGCACCAGAGGGGTATCAGGGTCGTCACGCTCGCGCAGGACCGTGTCCAGCGCCAGCTGCGGGAGCAGGATGCAGGCCCAGAGCATGTTGCATCAGCCCCGCCCCGGGCAGGCGATGGGCAGCGCCGGTGGCATGCCGCCACGGCTTTTCAGCACGCGCCATTGTGCCGGGCGGGTGTCGACGGCAATACGCAGCGCCGCGGGTGAAGGGTTGTGCGCCGCCTGTTGCGGCCGGCAGGCGAAGGCCAGCGCCTGGCCGGTTTCGGCAGCCACCTGCAAGCGCCGCAGGGCGCGGTCATCGGCACGTTCCGGCCAGCACAGCACCGCCGCGCAACTGCCGGAGCGCAGGCACTGCTCGGCGGCCCACAAGGCATCGGCAGGCGCGGCGTCCACTTGTACCAGCCAGCGCAGGTCCACCCCCGCGGCCTGCCAGGCCGGGGCGTAAGGAATGAATGGCGGTGCCACCAGCACGATTCGGCTGGCTTCAGCGCTCAAGCGGGCCAGGGTTGGCCACAGCAGCTGCAATTCGCCACAGCCGGGGCTGGCCAGCAACAGTTCGCTGAGCGCAGACGCCGGCCAGCCGCCTTCCGGCAGGCATTGGTCAAGGGCTGCATGGCCCGTGGGCTGCAGGCCGAGCGGCCGCGCCTGGGCCTGCCGACCGCGCCATACCCGGCGCTGGTCGAGCAACCTGTCGAGGTCGACCACCGCGCCCATCAGTCACGCCTCAGCAAGCCGCAGAACACGCCTTCGATGAAGAACTCCTGTTCAGGCCGCACATCGATGGGCGCATAGGCCGGGTTGCGTGGCAACAGCCGGTAATTGCCACCCTGGCGCTGCAGGCGCTTGATGGTCACCTCGCCGTCCAGGCGGGCGACCACGATCTGGCCATCGCGAGCGTCGGCCTGCTGGAGGATGCCGACCAGGTCACCGTCGAAAATGCCGTCGTCGATCATCGAGTCGCCACGCACCTTCAGCAGGTAGTCGGGGGTACGGCGGAACAGGCTGGGGTCGAGCAGCAACTGCTCGTGAATGTCGAGGTCCGGGCCGATGGGGGCACCTGCCGCCACCTGGCCCAGCACCGGCACTTCGAGGATTTCCGGGCGGCGCAGCCGTTCGGCCAGGCGTATGCCCCGCGCCTGGTTCGGCGTGACGTCGATGTAGCCGGCCTGGCACAGGGCGGTGATGTGCTTGCGCGCGACACTGCGCGAGGCAAAACCGAAGCGCGTGGCGATATCGGCCAGGCTCGGCGGCTGGCCGTGGTCGGCGATGCGCTCACGGATGAACTCGAAGATGGCGCGGCGTTTTGGGGTAAGATTGTCCATGGAGCACATTTGTACTCTTTTCGGAGCACGCTGAACAGCCCCCTTCGTCGACGGCTTGGCGGCTGCGATCAATTGCGACAGTGATCAGAACTGAAAAGGCCAAAAAGCGGTAAGTCAAACCCCCAAATCGACCCTACCGCACATTCCCTAAACATTAGTTCCAGGCCGCCCACCACCATCGCGTGGTCTCAGTCGTTCCGCCTGGCCCTCTCTGTGTCTACTGTGTCATCGGGGGATGCTCCTAGGCCGTTGCGTGAAAGCTCCACATCCGTGGCGTACATACGCTTCCGCTGAACGACCGCCCTTGCCACGTCGACCATAAAAGCCACACAGCTGTGGCTTTGCTTACTGTTGATTTGGGGGCATGCTGTTAACGAAAGGTCGCGAGGGGAACAAGTCATGAACCAAGAGGCATTTCAAATAAGCGCGCTGTCAGCTGCTGAATTGGCTGATTACCTACGCAACACGAAAGGGACAACCTCTCCAGGGGAACGTTACGCCAGGGCTTTTGGTCTGAACCCAGCTGAGTTTGACGTTTACCTCGCTACGTATCGCAAAAGCCAGGCAGATGGTGCAACCACGACTGACTCCGAAGCAGCGCTACGCTTCATAACAGATGTCCTACGTGTGGTTCTGATGGTGACTGAGACCGGTGCGACTATCGAGCAAGCAATTGGCTGGTTCCGCCAAGATCAATTGTTAACTTTCGAGGGGCGAACTGCGGAGCAACTAGTCAGTCAGGGCCAAGTTGAGCAGGTGCTGCAATTTCTGGCCTCCTGGCAGGCCGGGAGTCAAGGATGAGTAACGACGCCTACCTACAGACCGGCCAGCAACCGAACTATCACTTATGCTATCGAACCATCCTTTGCGCCATGGATGAGCGATACGACATACGCGGCTATGTACTGGCGGAAATGGTGAAAACATGTCTGAAGCACCGAGCCTGTCTATCTGCGGCCCAGCGCGAGTGCTTTATGCGATATGCGCAACCGGAGGCGATCATCTATCTCGAATATCTAACGGCCAATTTATTGTTTGGCCCACAGGGACGCTTTTCACCCAAGGAGTATCATTATTCACAAACAGCAGATATCAATCAGTTTCGAGGCCTCTGATGAAAAATGAAAAAGAGCTAGTGTACAGGACATCGGACAGGATCAAGCTCGTACTTATTCGGAAGCCGATTAATCGGAGTATCATCCGCGAGCTGTAAGAAAGGGGTAATGGTACAAGCTTGATCAACCAGCGCCGTTTTGCACTAATCTGGAACCCGTTCACCATTATCCGCCAGACAAAGAAGGCGAGGTGGTTGGGCCTGGGCATTTTGTCTTTCACTCTAGGTTAGCGGATCGCAACGTCCGATCAGCCGCACATCAGTAATGATACGATGGTCCCTGGCGGCATCCCCAATCTTGCGTTCAAATCAACGGGCAGCGATTTCGCCCAGTCGGCGTCAAGATAGTCGCCTTCTTCATTGCGCGAGTGACAGCGACACGCATGGCTAAACGGGCCTGACGCACGCGATCCGGGGTTGCTTCGGTCGGCAAGAAACGCCCCTTCATCACTCCCTCATAAAGAATGACCTCTGTGAATTCCTTTCCCTTCGATTTGTGCATGGTCATCAGATGGAGCCCCTTCCAGTCCCTGGTGACAGCTTGAAAGTGGTCCTGAATAAGAGCATCCCGCACCAGCTTCTCTGCTCCTGAATAGCCTTCTGCTGAGCGCCACATCTCGCTCAAACGGCTTCGAAGCAGCGACCCCTTCCCAAGCAAGCGCACATACCGACCATCTATACCGATCTGCTTGAAAACCTGCTCGGTGCTTGAATCCAGAAATTGTCGTGCGGCAACCCAGTCAACTTGGGGGGCGCCAGTCAATTGCAACTCAAGACGCTGGACTGCAATAAGCTGTGCGGCAGCAAGAACCCGCTTGTGCGGCGCTCGACGAAGTGCTTGCCCACCGAACAACTGCTCCAGAGCGAGTACCAATTCCAAGTGAGCCTTGCTTGGGGCTTTCTCGCCTTTCCTGCCACGCAGATGAGCACATAGGTTTCTAAGAAGTCTTTCAGTAATGAGTTCAGCATTCGCGCCACCTTCCAGCAACGCGGCGATCGCCGTAGCAGAGAGCGCTGCTGCCTCCTGGTCGAACGCCACCTCATGGGAAAGCCTGGGCAGATTGTCCGCATCACTCGAAAGGTACGCAGAAACCTCAGCCATGAAGCTTTTGCTGGGAACCAGAATGGCTAGTGACCAATCACGTCCGTATCTATTCAACCGTGCTATAGCAGTCAGAATGGCAAATTTGAAAGCCCGATGGAGCATCCCCTTGCGCGGCGCATAGGGTGTAACCGACACATGGGTGTAGACTCTGCCCCTATTTACTCCTGCCAGCAGATCGTTGCCGAACTGGACGATGTCGGTCCCTGTGCTCCGGTGATTTTCCATTCCAAAAGAAAAGGAGGCGGGGCGGTAGGCCTGTTCGAACTCTTGAATCCTGCTAGCACTGGCACCGCGGAATTCGTAGATTCGTTGTTCCGGATCGGCTAAAGCCAGCACCTGGCTATGCCGAGTCAACGCCCGAATGAAACGCCACTCATCCTCGTTCGTGTCCTGGAACTCGTCGAGTATGATCAGTGGATAGCTGTTGCCGTAGATGCGCTGCAGCGACTGGCTTCTCTCCAGCAACATGGCAGCATTGCTGGCGAACAGGTCGAAGTGCAACAGTCCCTCCTCCTCGAGCAGCCTGATTTTCTCCAAGGCTATCTGTTCTTCGCTCAATGTGGACAATCGCGCAGCAGCCTCTGGCGGAGGAAGAAGCGATAAGGGTCGCCCGTTGCGGAGCAAGTAGCCATGGCTGCGCAGCAAATTCCACGTGAAGCCATGATAGGTATTGACCTCGAGCCGAGCCTGCTCAAGTTTCGGCAGCATTTTCCCGGCCTGTTCCGCAACCCTCGCGACCGTTGCCCTGGCGAAGCTCAGGAACAGCACCTGCTGATACTCTGTGAGGTCTAGTCGGCCTAGAAATGCTTCAGCTTTGAGCAATGCGACTGTGGTTTTCCCTGAGCCAGGGCCGCCCATCACCACCAGATGTCTGGGTGACTCGATAACATCCCGTCGAGACTGATCAAGCACCATCATGTGTTAAGGCCCAACCAAATCGAGAAAGTCATCATCCAGTTCCGAAAGTTCAGGCTCGGGCTTCTCGGGAACAATTGTGGCTGTAATGCTCTCGAGGGTGCTGACAATGAATTCCGGGAGTTGATGTCGGGTCATGGCGGTACAAAGTAAGCTGGCAGCAGCACCATCGCCTTTCCAGCGCTTCAGCAGCACCCCTAGAATCGCTGCTACCTCATCTTTCGTGGCATCAGGGCCCGGGGCCTTGTCCTTTAAGTCTGAAGGCCAAGCACCGCTGTCGACCAGAGACGCAACCCAGCCACGCAACACTTCCTCATCGGTTCCTTTGAGAACGACGTTCTCGAAACCTTTCTCAGGCGCTTGATAGAGGTAGTCGACCGACGCCCTAATAGCTTCCAATTGCTCGGGTGCCTGCTCGTCGAAAACGGCATAGACCTTCTTCCCGAGCCTGCGGTAGTAGGCACCCATCGGAGCGATCAGCGAGTCAGTCGTCGCATCGATGATTGGGATGCCCAACGCCTCAAGCGGCATGAAAGACTCCGGCTCCTGCTGATGAAGCAGTCGCGCTACGGCGGGCCAAGCGTCATATTCCGTCCGGCCTTCGGCAATCAGCACCCGACGTGCCAGAAGGGCCTCACAAACACGCAGCCGCATGTCTTGCCGGTACATTTTTGCTTTGATGCCCGGCGGCAGCCCTGCAGGCATAGCACTCAAGTTTCCATCGTTTCGGCTGATAACGATTACCTGCTCGGGGTCGAACTCTTCGAGCACGTAAGGCGAATGCGAGGTAAACAGCGCCTGGGCTGACTTGTTGCGCACACCGTTGATGATGCGTTTTTGAATATGCGGCGGGATTGCTATCTCTGGCTCCTCCATCGCAAAAATCACGTTCTGCTTTAGCTCCGCGATCAGTGACAGAAGTGCCAGTACCATCATGTTAACAGTACCGGTGCCTTGGCTCTGGAATGGTGCTGCATGCGCTTCGCCATCACTGCGCTGCGCACCGGTTGCCATGAAGACAGTTAACGCTTTTCGCAGAGACTCGCGAGTCAGTTGCGTGACACGCATTTGGGGATCGCTACCATCATCGCTGGGCATGTAGCCGCGGATCGAGGCCTGAACATCCGCCAGGATGTCGTTGATCCCGATCTCCGGATCAGCTGCAACCTGCAACTGTCGAAGCTCAACCAAAAGCCCTTCCCAGATTTTGAAGTTCTTGTTGTCCTGTAACCGCAAAATGATGTCCAAGAGCGAACCACGCTCAAGGCTCAACGCACGACTGCCGGTTCGGATCGTGCGCAGATACAGAAATCCACAGACACGCTTATCGGCAGTTCTGAAGAAATCGTAGGACCCATCCTGTTTCATCGGCGAACAGAAGTAAGTGGTACCAGTGAAATCATCCTCATCGGCATCGTAGCTGCCGATAAAAACGACGCGCAAACAGGCCTGAACCATCTGCTCGTCAGTACTCTCTGCTGGCGGGCCTCCGAGCAGATCTCCCGCGCCATTATCCCACCACTCGATGTGATCCCTAAAACGCATTTCCTGATCCATATTCAGATCAGTGATGACCACTTCTATGGTTATGTTTACTGGCTGCCCCTTCAGATCGACATACTCTCCCGCATAAAAATCGTGCTCATCTATCACTGGCCTACGGGAGAGTCGCTCAGGGCCTAGTACGAGATCAAGTGCCTCTAGGAGCGTAGACTTACCAATGTTGTTATCACCAACGATGACGGCATGTTTGGGCAACAAAACATCCGCACGCTTGATGCCACGGAAATTCTCAATCTGCAGCCGTGCAACCCGCATATCCGTCCGCTCCCGATCCTGTGTAAGCCTCAGACAAAAAGGCCAATAGCTATCACACAGTAGTCGAGAAATTGGCCCAATGCCTTCCGTGGGACTGCTTTTGCAGAGCGCGCGCGTTGCGCTCTCTACGAAGCAGATTCGGCATCGTAACCTTGGCAGCCACTGATCCCATCCGACTTGATAAAAGGCCTACTAGGATAAACGGCGTGACTGGCACATATGCGGAGGCGGCTTGGCATCATCCACGGCTTTTCTCTGAACGCTTGGGCCGGCTGGCCAGCGTTTCAACACGGGCTTCGGCAGCGATCGCACGCTCACGGGTCGCAGCCAACTCCTCGCGCACTGCCTGCAATGCACTTTGCAGAACAGCCATTTGCTCCCCCGCCCCAGTCGCTTGTTGCTGGGCGTGTATCAACTGGGCAGCCAATAGCTGCGCCTGGGTACGCGCGACGTGCGTTTGCTCACGGGCATCGCCGAGATTGAGCTGATACTCCTCGAGGCTGCGTTGGGCCACACTGAGCCGGCCCTGGGCGTCCTTGAGTTGTGCGCCCAGCGCCTTGCTCTCCTCCCGGGCTCGATCGATCTCGCGATAGGCCCGGTCTTCGACGTCACGGGTGTAGCGCTGCTGCTCCACGCGCGCATGTTCGGCCTGCTTACGGCTGTCATACAACTGCGACTCTATCTGCTCCAGTTGCTGGTGGGCATCGTCACGCTGCGCCTGCAATTCATCACGCTGCGCACGCAGGTCGTCGATCTGCGCCTGACGCTGAGCCAGCAATTGTTCTAGGTCTGCCAAGCGGGTTTCTGCGCCCTGCCGTGCGGTAACGGCCTCGGTTGTTTGCTGTCGCGCCTGGGCAACCTCCAGTCGGGCACGAGCTTCCAGCGCACCCAGCACTTCGCGCTCCTCGGCTAGGACCTGACGCTGGCCGGCCAACGCTTGCTCCGCCACACCCTGGGCCAGGGTAGTGGCCTGCTGCCAGATAGCCATAAACGCCTGTGCCACCTCCGCTGGCAATCCAGGCAAGCGCGTTTCGCCGCGCAGGCGCGCTGCCAGTTGCTCCCACCACTGATCGAGCAAGGCCCCGACCCGCGCGGGGCTGCCGCGCCCCAACTCTTGGCGCACCCGCTCCACCGTTGGCCGCTCGCCACGGGCGAGGACCGCGTCCGCCGCCGCAAACACGTCATTTTCCGGTACGCCTACCGCCATGCCCTGCCCTCCACCATTTTAGGTCTGATAATTAAATCTTATCCGACCTAATTCTCTAAATATTAAAATAATAATACGGTAAACGTAGTAGATAATACATTGCCTCCCTACGGTGGGCGCCAGCTAACTCTTGCGCTGGATGCTCGGCGCAAAACAGCCGCTCGGCCGCTGACGCGTTCATCGCCGGCGGTTCCGCTGATACCGTGCGCAGCTATCAGAGCGCCCTTGCCTAGGGTCAGACGTACTATCCACAACTGACCCGGAGTCGAGATGAACAGATTCGAGAACAAAGTGGCGTCGTGACTGGAGGTGCTGGCGGTATCGGTTCCGCAATAGCAGCGCGCCTGGCAAGTGAGGGGGCGACGGTCGTAGTCAGCGACGTCAATCTGCAAGCCGCGCAGGACGTTGCCAAACAGATTGAGGGCTCCGAAAGCCAAAAAGATCACACCCGTCGTACGGTCCATCCAGCGGATAGCCTTTTCTTTACGCAGCACCGTGGCCAACGACTGGGTCGCACCGATCAACACCAACGACACAGCAGCCGAAGCAGTACCTGAATCCCCCAAAGGCCGAATGTCCAAGCAGCCAGTGGTTGACCTTGCGGAATGAACTGGGGCGGGAACGAAACGTAGAAAATCCACACTTTCGGATTCAGTAGGTTCCCCATCATCCCCTTCACGAACCAGTTTGAGGACGCCTTCTCTGGGATGCCAAAGGCTGTCTACGCAGTGATTTTCGCCTTCCAGAGTGCTCCCGAAAGTCAGACCGCCGCTTAAACTCACCACCTTCGTAAACCGGGCTGCCCCAGCAGACCTGGCGCGGAGGATTGTCGGCACTGACCAACGGTCAGATAATGCGGTAGTGCTCGCGACTGGTGATTTCGAAACAACTGATGGCCTCTCTAAGCTCCCCTTGTAGGAGAACAGGAGCTTGGCCTTTTCGTGACCTTGTTCTGATCATGGCTAAAGCCATCTATCCAGCGAGGCAAAGCCAACCGGCAATGGCCTGTTGCATGTTCCGCTGATGTAGGCGCTTTTCAGAAACTCCCAACTGGCCATCAGCGATGGCCAGATTCCTGAACACGACAAATTTGCTTAGATCTTATGTCGACCTCGAGCCGAGAGATGGTGGAGGAGTCAGTCCTTACTTGCGTAAACCCGATCAGCAAACCTGGAAATCGCATCAGCCATCTCCTTCGGCCGTTCAGGTGCAAGGGCATGGCCTGCTCCGGCAATTACTTGGTGTTCCACTCGATCACCCAGCATCGACTTGAGTATATTGGGAATTACAACTGCATCCTTTTCAGCTTGAAGGTCCAGAATGGGCACTGTGTTACCAGCAGACCAGTAGCTCTCAACCGGTGTGCTATCTCGGGCGTGATCTTGAGCCACATGTGTTTTGTCATACCACCCGGTTAACCACGCTCGCGCATCATTGCCAGGGGCGAAGAATGCTAGCTCAAGGTATTTGATTCGCTGAGCTTCAGGTAACGCATAGTTGCCCGCTCCCTTGATCGCTTCAACCATCCTTCCATAGGGCTTCTCCGACGATCCCGGAGGCAACTTCCCAATGGATGCAGCAGCCAATACCACACCTTTCACAAGATCCGGACGATCAACCGCAAGCACGCGTGCGGGCTGGCTTCCCCAGGCATGACCAACGACAATTGCAGCCCCGGTGTGGGCCTTGTCCATCACTAACGCAACATCGGCAGCAAAATCATGCAACGTTGGCGTGTCCATGGGGGCCCGGCTTCCATTGACACCCCGAGGCTCTGGTCGAATCACGCGGTAACCATCATCAGCCAGGTAGCTGGCTACCTGATCGTAATCGTGAGCACCCCGGCCCTTAGACGGCAGGATGACGATGGTTTTTCCAGATCCCTGAACCAATGCCTCAATGTGGACATCCCCCTTGCTCGCAGTCAGGATGGAGACATCATTCTTGGCGTGAGCAAATTGGCTAGCCAAGCAAAAACTGAGCAGAGTTAGTGAAGTCGCAAAGTAGGTAGAACGCATGGTCTATGCCTCTTATTTTTATCTGGTATGCGAAGGCTGATACCTGCCCCGCTGACAGCAGACTATGCATTTAAAAAAAACTGACAAATACCGTGTATTGATAGCTGTTCATGACAATTGAGCATGGCTCTCTTCAATCCGCTCCCTCGGTGAAAGAACAGCATGCGAGGGCGATGTCTAGCACAGGACATACGTGGGTTTGAGCATCGCTGTCACTGCGCCAACCAGTGCGTTGCCTCTTTCCAAGCACCGACCGTAACGAGCTCTTCCAGGGTCTCTAGCAAGATTTTTTCATAGCTTAAGGCCAGACGAGAGCTACGTCGGTCGCGTAGCCGAGTCAATGACACGGTTGAGCGGATACCGGGCCGTTCAATTGCATGGCCGACCAGCGTGTGGCTGTTCATGTCCTCCTGAACAGCGGCATGGGCGAGAATGGAGTAGCCAAGCCCCTCAGCGACCAACCGCTTCGTCAAACTAACGCTATCGACCTCGAGCACGACATTCAGACGAACCGCGTTTTGTGCGGCAATCTGTTCCACCAGGCGACGGTTGCTATGAGGCAACCCCGGCAAGATCAAAGGGAAGTCGCCAAGCGCAGTCAGACGGACGTTACGCGATGCCTCGCCAGGTGGGCCAACCAGCACCATCCGTTCGCTGAACAATGGCCGCACATCGAATGCCTCGATCAAGGGTTGGTTATAGACAACCGCCACATCGATCCGGCCCTCCAGCAACCATTCTTGAAGCGATGTGCTGAGCCCCTCAAGCGCATGCAGCGATGCCTTTGGCCACCGTTCCTTGAAACTACGAATCAACTGAGGGCCGACAATTGACCCAATTGCTGGGGGCAGGCCTATCGCCAAATGCCCCCGCTCCTCATCCGCAGTGTTGCGCACATGGTCTGCAGTTTCTTCCATGTAGCGCAGCATGATCTCTGCACGCTCCAACAAACGAGAGCCTGCTGCAGTCAGCTCAACACCTCTCCCATGTCGAGTGAAAAGCTCGACCTGCAGCTGCTCTTCCAACTTTGCAATCTGTCGACTGAGCGCTGGTTGAGCGATGAATAAATCCCTCGCAGCCCGACTGAATCCACCACATTGGGCGACCTTGACGAAGGAACGAAGCTCACGGATATCCATCTGAAACTCCATGCTTAACTGGCATAGCTTTTTATCAAAATAAGGTTTTTGCACCGATTACGCCAGATCTCTATGCTCAGTTCTAATAGCTATGCCGGTGGGATTGGCCATCCCAGCATGCGAATCACAAGAACAATGACGCCCATCCCGTGGGCGAGGAATTGCTATGAACCAGTTGAAGAAGCTCCACGTTCAGGTGCTGATAGCACTTGTCGCTGCCGTCATCCTCGGTTTCGCCGCGCCCACCTGGGCCACTGCCATGAAACCTCTCGGACAAGCCTTTATTGCGCTCCTGAAAATGATGCTCGCTCCAATCGTCTTCGTGACCTTGGTGCATGGCCTCACCCACGTCCAGGACATGCGCAAGCTAGGCCGGCTTGGCATGAAATCACTGCTCTATTTTGAAGTCGTCAGCACGGTCGCGATGCTCGTAGGCTTTGTGTTGGTGAACGTTGTCGAGCCAGGTGTTGGGCTGCATGCCACAGGGATGAACGAGTCTTCGGCTGCCATCAAGGCTACAGCCGCAGCAGGCGAGGTCTCGGTCATCACCTACCTGCTGAGCTTGATCCCGCACACCCTTGTGGATGCTTTCGCCAAAGGCGACATCATCCAAGTCCTGCTGATCTCAGTACTGGCCGGTATTGCTATCAACCGTACGTGCGGGCCAGAGTCCGTAGCAGTGCGCGCAATTGACGAAGCTCAAACCATCCTCTTCAAGATGCTCAGCTTCATCATGAAGCTGGCCCCCCTCGGCGCATTTGGCGCGATGGCCGCTGCGATCGGTAGCTACGGTGGCGACACCCTTCTTTACCTTCTCAAGCTCATCGCCGTCTACTACGCCGCCTCGCTCCTGTTCGTGTTCGGAGTGCTCGGCACCATCAGCTGGTCGGTTGGCCTGCCGTTCATGACCGTGCTGCGGTTGATCCGCGATGAAATTCTGCTTGTGTTCGGTACCGCTTCTGGTGAAGTCGCGTTCCCGCGGCTTATCGAGAAACTGAAACGTACTGGTTGTGATGAAGTGGTTGTTGGTTTTGTGCTGCCGGCCGGTTACAGCTTCAATCTGGACGGCACGGCGATCTATATGGCAATCGCTATCGGATTCATTGCGCAAGCCACCGACACTCCGTTCTCGCTCTGGCAACAGGCCGGCTTGCTGGCAATCCTCAGCATTACCTCCAAAGGCGGTACAACGGTTGCAGGTGGTGCTTTCATCAAGCTGGCAGCCACCCTGCAGTCTGTACAGACCCTTCCGCTGAGCGGCTTGGGCCTTCTGTTCGGCATTGATCGGATCATGGCGACAGCAACAGCCCTGACCAACATCGTTGGCAACACCATCGCCGTTTTCGCAATCGCCCGCTGGGAGGGTGCTTTTGATCCGGAAGCGTTCGAACGTGAAACGGGCCGTGCCCCTGGCCGCAGCCTGCTGCGCCCCTCGGATGTCAGCGCAGCTCAAGTAACTGCCCCCGAAGCTGTTGCGCAAGCCCAACCCCAGTCTCAATCGCAAACCCAGCACTCGTAACAGGAACGGCCATGAATCGCTTGCCTCCCATTGATCCGCAACAACTGAATGACGCCCAGCGTGTCGTTTACGACCGCATCGCCAACGGCCCACGCAAAGGCGTCCGCGGCCCGCTCGCCATCTGGCTACATCGACCAGAACTGGCTGAGTGCGCCCAGGCCCTTGGTCGCTACTGCCGCTACGACAGCTGCCTGGAACCGCGCCTCTCTGAATTGGCCATTCTGCTGATGGGGCGTCATTGGCTCGCAGAGTATGAGTGGGCTGCACATAAACCGTTTGCTCTGGAGGCCGGCCTGGCTCCCGAGATCATCGACGCCATACGCGATGGGAAAGAGCCGAGCTTTCAGAAAGCCGATGAGGCGTTGGTTTATCGCTTCGTTCGTGAACTGCACGATACCCGCGGCATTAGCGACGGCCTCTACAAAGAGTTCATTGAGCTGCTGGGTAACGACGCCGCAGTCGATCTCGTTGGCATTGCCGGCTACTACACGCTGATTTCCATGACTATCAAGGTCTTCGAAGTGCCGCCACCGGCTGGTGTCGCTCCCGAACTGCCTACCACGTTGAATTGAGGATTACCCCATGACTGAAGATATTCCAACCAGCGATCGCTTGAAAGGCAAGGTCGCCATCGTCACCGGTGCAGGTTGTGTGGGTGCCGGCTGGGGTAATGGCCGCGCCGTGGCAGTACTGTTCGCCCTTGCCGGCGCCAAGGTGTTCGCTGTCGATCGCGACCTCGGCGCCATGGAGGAAACGCTGGGCCGTATTCGTGAAGCGGGTGGTGAAGTGACGCCGTATGCCTGCGACGTCACCGACAGCTCAGCGGTAGCTGCCATGGTAGAAGCCTGCAAGCAAGCGTACGGGACTGTAGACATCCTGGTGAACAACGTCGGCGGCTCCGCCGCGGGTGGCGCAGTTGCCCTGCCAGAGGACAAGTTCGACGCCCAGATCGCTCTGAACCTGAAAAGTGTGTACCTGACCTGTAAACACGTGATCCCGGTAATGGAGGCAAAAGGCAGCGGCTCAATCATCAACACTGCTTCGACGTCTGGCATTCGGTTCACCGGCTCGGCGCAAGTCGCCTACGCCGCGAGCAAGGCCGGCGTCATCCAACTAGGCCGTGTTACTGCCGTTGAGTACGCCCCCAAAGGTATTCGCGTAAATACCGTGGTACCCGGTCAGCTGCATACGCCTATGGTCGAAGTCCGTCTCGCAGGGCAGCGCACCGGCGGCGACGTAAACAAGCTGCTCGACTCCCGCCTGGCTCGTATTCCACTGGGCTTCATGGGCGACGGTCGTGACACCGCTTACGCCGCGCTGTACCTGGCCAGTGATGAGTCGCGCTTCGTGACTGGTACCGAGATCGTCGTCGACGGCGGCATGACCGTTCGCTGCGGCTGATTTCTATAGGGGGCCGGCCATGGCCCCCCGTCCACCGACAAACAATAAGAGCAGGTCACTATGGACGATCTAAATCAAGTTCAGGCCTCACGACGCCTGTTCATCAAGCACACAGCCATCGCTGCAGCAGCTATCACCCTACTCGGCGAAGCAACCAGCCAGACATTTGGAGCCTCCATGTCCAGCCCAACCAATGCGCCTGGGATGTGGGATTGCCACACCCATATTTACGGCCCCTGGGATCGTTTCCCACTCCCTGCGAACGCCGCATACACTCCCGCCCCCGCGCCATTTTCAGATCTTCTGGCGTTGCATCAGCGCCTTGGCATTGAGCACGGTGTGCTTGTTCAAGCTGCACCCTATGGAACGGATCACTCCGCCATCCTGGCCGCAATCGCTGAGAGCGGTGGACGCTACCGCGGCGTTGGTCTGATCGACGAAACAACCACCGATGAACAGCTGCAGGTTCTGCACGACGGCGGGCTGCGTGGCATCCGTTTCAATCTAATGGGGCACCTGCCGGGCGCACGGGATCCTCAAAAGCTGCGACAACTGGCCGAACGTGTTGCTCCATTTGGATGGCATGTGTTGGTTCACGGAGAACTACACACTTTGTTGCCGTTCCTGGACCAGTGGAAGGACCTGAAGACGCCTCTGGTCATTGATCACATGGCGCGCCCAGATTTCACCCAACCCCTCGATAGAGAAGAGCTTGCTGCTCTGAAGAAGCATCTTGAGCATTCGGCCCGATGGATCAAGCTCTCCGGTATCGATCGCGCCATGCAGGGTCAACCTGGCCCGTGGCCGCAGGCTCTGGATTACGTTCGCGAGTTTCTGGAGTATGCCCCGGAACGCGCGATTTGGGGCTCCGATTGGCCGCATCCAAACATCAAGGGCTCCCCTCCGGATGACCGCCAACTGCTCAACTTCATTCAACAGGTATGTGACAGCCCTGCACTGAAACAAGCCGTTCTGGTCGACAACCCGGCCCGCTTGTACCGCTGAGCTCTTTTGGTTTCAACACACTGACGGAAACGAATAATGGACGATAGAGATTGGCGTCCAAGCACCCGTGTGCCTGATCCGGCCGTACGGGAGCTTGACCCACGCTTTGCACATTACCGCCTCACCCACGCAAAAGTGGAACGCTTGGGTGGGGGAATGCGGTGGGCTGAGGGGCCGGCTTGGTTCGCAGATGGCCGGTATGTGCTGCTCACCGATCTGCCCAACGACCGCATCATGCGGTGGGATGAAGCCACCGGTGTCCTCGGCGTGTTTCGCCAACCGGCCAATCAGGCCAATGGGATGACGCGTGATCGCCAAGGCCGCCTGCTGGTGTGTGAACACGGTGGTCGACAAGTCACACGCACGGAATACGACGGCAGCATCACCGTTCTGGCGAGTCACTTTGAAGGCAAGCCACTCAACTCTCCAAACGACATCGTGGTGAAGTCGGACGACAGTATCTGGTTCACCGATCCGCCCTTTGGCTTGGTCAGTGACTACATGGGCCGTCAAGGCGAAGCAGCGCTGCCGGCTAACGTTTACTGCCTAACGCCAGACGGGAAGCTTCACTGCGTTGCCGAAGATGTCGAAGGTCCTAACGGACTCGCATTCTCACCCGACGAGAAAATCCTCTACTTGGTCGAGTCGAGAGCTCGCCCACGCCGCATCGTCGCATACAGCGTCGATGACCAGAACCAGCTCAGCGAGCGCAGGGAACTCATCGATGCAGGCCATGGCCTGCCCGATGGCATACGCGTCGACGTGGACGGAAACCTGTGGTGTGGCTGGGGCGCTCCCGAGCCTGGCCTGGATGGGGTTCGCGTCTTCGCACCTGACGGTACTCCTATTGGACACATTGATCTGCCTGAGCGATGCGCCAACCTCTGCTTCGGCGGCCCGCGACGCAATCGCCTGCTGATGGCCTCCACAACCTCATTGTATTCGCTGTTCGTTAACACTCGCGGCGCCTGAAGTGCGCCCTTCCTAAGGTAGCTATATGAAAAAAACAAGATCTGCTCCGCTACTGCTCTCGACTGGCCTCGCCGGTCTTCTGACCCTCTCTGCCGGCGTTGAAGCATCCGAGCTCAAGATAATCGCGAGCGGTGCGCTGAAGGGGGCCATGGCCCAACTACAGCCAGCGTACGAGAAAGCCAGTGGCAACACACTCAGCATTAGTTGGGGACCTTCGATGGGAGACTCTCCTGAGTCCATCCCCCAGCGAATCAAACACAAGGAGCCTATGGACTTGGCCATCATGGCCAGCGAGACCCTGGATCTACTGGGACCTACAGGTGCTTTCGACATGAGCACTCGCCGAGAAATCGCCGACTCCCGTATCGGCATAGGCGTACCAAAAGGTCATCCTCACCTGGATGTGTCCACCGTGTCCGCTCTGCGTGCCGCGCTACTCAGCTCTGACAAAATCGCATATTCCCAAGGCGCTAGTGGTGTCTACATCCGGACAGAGCTGTTTGCTCGCTTGGGCATCACCGATTCGGTCAAGCACAAAACAGTCGAGATTCAAGGCAAGGAACTGGTGGGCACTGCGCTTGCTCGCGGCGACGCGGACATCGGCATGCAGCAGATCAGCGAACTGAAGGTAACCCCTGGCGTGGATTACCTAGGTCCGCTTCCCGAGGAGGTACAGAAAGTCAGCCGGTTTTATGCGGCCGTGGCCAGTACCACTTCTAACACCAAGGTTGCACGTGAGTTCCTTGAATACCTCAACAGTGCCGAAGCTAACAAATTGCTTGAGGAAAGCGGCCTTGAACCTGCCCCATCACTTACTGCCCAAGGAAAAAAACAATGAAAAAGATTTCTCACTTCATCATTGGTGCGTCCCTGACGCTGGCTGCCTCCATCGCCATGGCTAGCAGCTCTGCCGCAACGAATGCAGTGCAACAGGAAATGGTGCGGTACGACAACGTCCAGATCGAGGTCAACTCCCAAGGTAAGGGTCCGATCATCGTGATGCTTCCCTCGCTGGGACGCTCGGGTCGTGACTATGACCAAGTGGCAAATTACCTGCAGCAAGATGGGTTCAGGGTGGTGCGCCCTGAACCCCGCGGCATAGGCCAAAGCAAAGGCCCGATGGAAAAGCTCTCAGTCCATGACTTTGCCCGCGATATCGCTGCAGTTGTCGAGCACGAGAAACAAGGGCCGGTAGTAGTGGTTGGGCACGCCTGGGGTAACTTCCCGGCTCGACAACTGGCGGCCGACAGGCCCGACCTGGTGCGCGGCGTGGTGCTCGCAGCGGCTTCTGCCGGCAAGGTTCCACCCGGATCGTCTGAGAAGCCCATCAACGCCGAAATGCGTCAGGCAATCGATGGGGCCGGTGACATGTCTCTGTCCGAAGAGCAACGTCTGGTCTACCTGCGCAAAGCATTCTTCGCCCCCGGCAACGACCCTCGTGTCTGGCTTGGCGGATGGCACGACGAAACGCATGAAGCTCAGTCCCATGCACGCAATACCACACCGGTCGATGACTACTTCGCCGCTGGCAAGGCCCCGATCCTGGACCTGCAGGGTGAATCCGACACAGTAGCCCCACGCAGGTTCTCAGGCGTTCTGCAAAGCATGCTGGGCGATCGCGTTCAGGTGGTGGTGCTCAAAAACGCCGGACATGCGATGGCGCCTGAGCAACCGAAGGCAATGGCCGACGCTATTGCGACGTTTGCCAAAGCTCAGTACGCGCATTGATGGAAACCAGGACGGGCGCCGCGAGGCGCCTGCCCTTGGTCTGCACATCCACGTTTCACTGCCCCTGCCTGAGCGACGACATCACGGCGCATTTGCGCTTCGCAAAGCTAATCAAAGCCTGCCGCAGGTTCCGAAAACTCCTCACTTGAAAAAGTCGACACCCGGCCTGGCGCGCTCATCGACGCTCAGTGAAAACACATCGGGCCGCGAATAGTGGCCAACCACATCGAAGTCGTAGCGAGCACGCACCAACTCATCAAGATCGATTTCTGCCGTCAGTAATCCCTCTTCACCACGCAGTGGACCGGCGAGTACATCACCCAGCGGCCCGACGATGACACTGTTGCCCTGAATCAGGGGACGGTCAGGATCCCAGGCTGGTACCTCGATACCCAGTTCGAGTGGCGATTTCTGCACCTGACATGCACTAACCAAAAACATCCGCCCCTCATGAGCGATATGCCGCATGCTGGCCAGCCAGACGTCACGCTCATCGACTGTCGGCGCGCACCATACCTGCACGCCTTTGGCGTACATCGCAGTGCGTAACAACGGCATTTGGTTTTCCCAGCAGATCGCCGTGCCGAGCTTGCCGGCTGGTGAATCGACAACAGGTAATGTCGAGCCGTCACCCTGCCCCCAGATGAGACGCTCAGTACCCGTTGGCATCAACTTGCGGTGCTTGGCGATGAGTCCACCCTCTGGTGAGAAGAACAGCGCGGAACAGAACAGCGTGTTACCAGAACGCTCGATCACCCCGACGACCAGGTGAGCTCCCGTGCGTTCGGACAATGCAGCGAGCTCGTCTGTCTCCGCGCCGGGGACATCAATAGCATTCTCGAAATAGGCTTGGAATGTCTCACGCCCCTCCGGCAAGCGATATCCCAGGAAAGTGCCGAATATCTGCCCTTTTGGGTACCCGCCTAGGATCGCCTCGGGCAATACGACCAGTTTCGCCCCGCTCGACTTTATCTTGGCCTCATACTCGATGATGGATTTCAGCGTCTGGGCCTTTCCGAGTGGATGGGAGCCAACCTGTAGCGCTGCAACGGTGATACGGGACATGATGAGATCTCGCATGATGTAAGTGCAGGCAATGTTCGGCCCCGATCCGTTATTGAGCAATACTGCACCGACTCGATCTGATATCAATTACAATCATATCGTGACAGCATTGGGGGACTGCTACCTGTGTGCCTGGAAAGGTTCCACCAATCATGAAAAAGCTGGACATCGCCTCTGTGGATCTGAACCTCTTCAAGGTTTTCGAAGCCTTGTATGAGGAAGGAGGCGCGGGCCGCGCCGCCATTCGCCTGGGCATTACCCAATCAGCGGTGAGCGCTGCTCTATCCAGACTACGGGCAGTGTTCGGTGACCACTTGTTCGAACGGACAGGACGAGGCCTTAAACCCACCGCAAAAAGCGAGGAATTGCGCCCTATCGTGGCCGCCGCGCTGGACAAGTGTCGTCAGGGGCTGATGTTGGCACTCCATGACGATGCGGCGATTCACGGGCGCGCCATTGCACTGGGCATGTCGGATGACTTCGAACTGGCAATTGGCAGGCTGTTGATCGACAAAGTCCGGGAACAGGCGCCTGGTATCCGCCTAGTGTTCAAGCAAACCCACAGCTTGCTGGCAAGCGATGCTTTGATGAACCGGCAATTTGATCTTGCCTTGACATCGGGCGCCGTGGCCTCGAAGACGCTGGGGCGGCTGGCGCTTGCAACGGGTGACTACACCTGCCTTACTGCGGCCCGTGCTGACGCCACCCCGCTGACACCCGGGTCTTACCTTGAAAAGCGCCACATTCTGGTTTCATCGGGCGGCTATGTGGGCGTGGTTGATGAGGTGCTAGCTGCGCAGTCGCTGAATCGCACAGTGGAGGCTTCAACCACTCATTTCTCCGCGCTTCCCGCGCTTCTGCAGCACAGCGACTGCGTGGCCACCTTGCCGACCCATGCCGCCAAAGCCTTGGCCAGCGTCAGCAACGTCCAATGCCACCCATGCCCAATCAACCTTCCGCGCTACTCAATAGAACTGGGATGGCGAATCGACAATGCGCGTGATCCTGCCATTGGCTTGATCATTACCTTGATTCGTGAAGTCATCGGCCAATTGCCTGGTGTCGTGGTCGTCGGTTGATTCAAAGGACAGAGACGCTGCTGGCCCAGTCAGGCTGGCGGTTTATGGTCCACCAGCACAGCAATATCTTTCTCTAGGTGACAGCGTCGATACGTTCGAAGGCCAGCGCCAAGCCTTGTCCCACCCCCACGCACATCGTGGCCACACCAAAGCGCCCCCCCGTCTTCTCGAGCTGGTGCACCGCTGTCAAGACCAGTCGATTTCCGCTCATCCCCAAAGGATGACCCAGCGCTATAGCTCCACCGTTGGGGTTCACTCGCTCACTGTCATCTGGCAAACCGAGCTCGCGCATCACTGCCAATCCTTGCGCTGCGAAGGCTTCATTGAGCTCAATGACGTCGAAAGCATCAATTGTCATGTTCAGCCGTTGCAGAAGTTTTCGCACAGCAGGGACTGGACCAATTCCCATTACTTCAGGCAAAACACCGGCGCTGGCCATTCCAAGGACCCGGGCACGAGGTTTTAGACCGAACTTGTCTACCGCATCAGCACTAGCGAGGATCATCGCGCTGGCGCCGTCATTCAGGCCTGAAGCGTTGCCAGCAGTTACCGTGCAATAAGGACCATTTACCGGTTTGAGTTTGGCCAGCGCTTCTGCAGTGGTTTCAGGACGGGGGTGCTCATCACACACCACAACGGTTTCGCCCTTTTTGCCGGGAATGATGACGGGAACAATCTCTTCAGCATAAAACCCGCGCTCGATCGCGCTAGCAGCTCGTGCTTGACTACGCAGAGCCATGGCGTCCTGATCCTCACGAGAAATGCCGTACTGCTGGGCAACTTTGTCACCGGTCATCGGCATACTATCGACACCGTACGCGCTTTCCATTGCCGGATTGATGAAGCGCCAACCGAGCGTCGTGTCTTCAAGTTTCTGCGTACGCCCAAACGGGCCGTCAGCTTTTCCCATCACGTAGGGCGCGCGAGTCATCGACTCAACGCCTGCGGCAACGGCCAATTCCATTTCACCATTAGCAATCGCCCTGAAGGCCGCACCAATAGCTTCCAGACCGGATGCGCACAGCCGATTCAACGTCACACCAGGTACCGAAGGAGAGAGCCCAGCGAGTAAAAGCGCCATGCGTGCCACGTTGCGATTGTCTTCACCTGACTGGTTGGCGCACCCCATGAAGACTTCGTCCACGGCGGCCCAATCGATACCTGGATTGCGCTCAATCAACGCTTTGAGTGGGATAGCAGCAAGGTCATCCGCCCTCACTGCAGAAAGTACACCATTCAGACGGCCAATCGGGGTGCGTACTGCATCACAGATGAAGACATCGCGACTCATCAGAGCTCTCCTTACAAGAGTGGTTAGCGCAGCCAATCGACGCGCGCCCACAGTGTCGGAGAGCACTTCGGCAGTGACAATGAGCTAGTTCCACTGACTGGAATCAGATCTCTGTGAAAAATCGCTTTCCGTCAGCCTTCAGCAGCTCGACCATCAGTCGCACAGCCGGTGCCAGATAGGCCTCCGCTCGCACTGAAACCGCGACGGTCCGAGTCATCGTAGTCTCTTGAATGGGGATCTCTCTTAGAGTGGATAGCCAACGTCCAGACACTAACGTTTCCCGGGCCAGAAAGCTCAGTAATTGCGTCTTGGCTATCAGCCTCGGCAACAATGAAACGGCATTTGCTTCAATCTGCACCGTAGGAGCAGGCAACTGATGTGACCTGAATGCCTCGTCGATCCAGCGTCTGGAGGCAACTGCATCGCCAGGCAGAACCCAGCGGTATTGGCATAGCGCTGCGATGCTGATAGCAGAAGAGAAGACGGGATGATCTGCGCTGGCCACGACTACAGCTTCATCTTGAAGAATCGGGAAGGTGAGCAGATGGGGATCACCAGCATTCAAAGGGCAAATAATCGCATCCAGGCGGCCGGAGCTCAGGGACTCCCTGAGAATGTCATCTTGGCCGATCGAGAGCTTCAATCGCAGCTCGGGAGCGCGCTCCAACAAGAAGGATGCCAACTGCGGAAGGAGGTGCTCGGCCATGCTCGCGGAACAGCCCAAGCGTATAGTCCCGATTTGCCCGCTCGCAAAGTCTCGTACTTCGCGCTCGGTCTCCGCAATGCTCAGTTGTAACTGCCGCCCGCGCTGGAGAAGGAGCTCGCCAACCTCAGTGAGCCTTATTCTCCTGCCTTCTCGTCTGAAAAGCTGCGCGCCTAAAGCCTCTTCGAGACGCTGAATGCTTTTGCTGAGCGCAGGCTGACTTTTGTGCAACAACTCTGCAGCTTTACCGAGATGACCCGTTCGTGCAATGGTCTCGAAGTAAGTGAGGTCCCTAAGATCCATGATTCATAACTCTCGGTAATCGGTTCATCAAAAACAGCAAATGGACCACGCCCATCAGCCCCTCGGATAATCATCTGGCCCAGCATCCGAGGATTCTCCAGTGCCAAACCCCTCTTCACTCTCGAAGCCCGCCCTGTTGCAGTGGCTATGCGTGATACTCGCAGCCGGCGCTGCGGGGCAGTTTTTTCACTTCCTGCATATCCCTGCAGGTTTGTTCCTCGGGCCCATGCTCGCGGGCATTGCTTGTGGTCTTTTGGGCGTGACAATCCGTGTTCATCGTCATGCGTTTCGCTTCGGCCAAGGTTGCGTGGGTGTGTTGGTGGCTCACTCGATGACTTGGCCAGTCATCCAGACGCTCGCACAATCCTGGTATCAGATGTTGGGTGTCACAGCCCTGACACTGGCCATGAGCGCACTGGTAGGCCTGGGAGCTATCCGATTCAGTGGCCTATCTAAAGCAACTGCAGCTTGGGGAACAGCACCCGGTGCAGCATCGGCGATGGTGGCAATGTCGGAAGATTATGGAGCTGATGCACGTGTGGTTGCGACCATGCAGTACGTCAGGGTGGTTTGCGTGGTAGTTGTAGGAGCACTGGTAAGCCATGTGCTAGGTGCGCACACGCCCTCCTCTGGAGCCGCCAATATGAGCCAGACCGCAAACCTGTTGGATCTAGCTTTGAGTCTCGGGGTCATTTTAGTCGGTGTTGCAGCAGGTACGCGTCTGCCGGCAGGCGCACTGCTAGTGCCACTGCTGCTTGGAGGCGGGTTACAGTTGTCTGGCGCACTAACGATTGATCTTCCTAGTTGGATCTTCAGCCTCGGCTACGGTTTGATTGGATGCTACATCGGGCTCAGATTTGACCGACGAACCGTCGCATACGTCTGGCGGCAGATGCCTGCAATGGTTCTGAGCGCTTCTGCCCTGATCTTACTGTGTGCCGGCTCTGCCTGGTTCCTTGCAGAGCTGATGGGTATTGATTTTCTTTCGATGTACTTAGCCACAAGCCCAGGCGGCCTGGACGCCATGGCGATCCTAGCTGTCGAGACGCACGCAGACACCGGCTTCGTGCTCGCCAGCCAAACGCTGAGACTGTTTTCAGTAGTATTGGTCAGCGTGGTGATAGCGCGCCAGGTTTTACGAAACGCGCCCGCAGATGCCGCGGAAAAAAAGGGTCAGCCAAAGTCGTGGTCATCGGCCGCCCCAAAGTAAATCCACAGCATTAACTTTGGCTAAGTGAAACACGCTCCTTTGCTCTGGATTGAAGCAAAGCGCAGACTTTCAATTGCCGGTCAGGATGCTTGAGAGCCCACTGCTCCAGGGCTTCGCCGATCTGAGTCAGCCCGATCTGATCTGCATAGTAGAGAAGCCCACCGCGGTAGCGTGGGAAGCCATATCCGTGGATCCAGATGAGATCAATGTCATTAGGGCTGTCGATGATACCTTGCTCCAACATGTAAGCGGCTTCATTGATCATTACGAATAAACACCGCTGCAAGATCTCATCGTCCGAGATTACCCGCGGCTCCAGGCCTCTTGCTTGCCGGTGCTCAACAAGCATGTTCGCAACGAATGGATCAGGAGAACCCTTGCGCTGGCCCTCTTCATACCGGTAGTACCCCGCCCCCGACTTCTGGCCGAAACGGCCCGCCTCGTGTAGCTGCTCAATCAGGTTACATTGACGCTCAGCCTGACCAAGGTGTTCCCCCCGGCCTTTCCTGTTGAACCAAGCGATATCAACGCCAGCCAGATCACGCAGTTCAAAGGGGCCGATCGGGAAGCCGAAGCCACGTAGCACTCGGTCGACATCCTCTGGTGACGCGCCTTCTTCAAGCAAGAATGTCGCTTCGCGCTCGCGGACGGCCAACAACCGATTCCCTACAAACCCATAGCAGTTCCCTACCGCAACCGCGGTCTTGCCCAAGCGCCCACCCAGTTGGAGCACGGTTGCCAGCACATCGGGGTGCAGGTGAGCGGTTTTCACAACCTCGAGCAGCTTCATGACGTGAGCGGGGCTGAAAAAATGCATACCGATGACGTCTCCTGGGCGATCGGTAACACTGGCAATCGCATCGACATCGAGGTAAGAGGTATTGGTTGCCAGGATCGCCCCGGGCTTGGCAAAACGATCCAGCGTTCGGAAGACGTCTTGCTTGACGGCCAAGTCTTCAAACACTGCCTCGATGATCAAATCTGCACCTGCGATCGCCTCAAGACTTCCTTCGTACCGAATATGCCCAGCATGCTCAGCCGCCTTTTCTGAGGAGAGGCGGCCTTTCTCAAGCGCGCTGACATAGTAGCGCTCGACAGCCGCTCGTCCGCGATCAAGCGCCGCAGGCTGAGTATCGATCAGCACTGTCGCGATACCCGCGTTAGCCAAGCACAACGCGATACCGCTCCCCATCGTGCCCGCTCCGATCACCGCGACCGAATCAACGGCACGAACTGGGGCTTGTCTAGCTAATGTGCGGCGGCGAGAGGCAAGATCACGCTCGGCAAAGAAGACATGCCGTAAGGCGCGTGCCTGAGCACTTTCACGCCGGGAAATAAAAATATCTCGCTCCAGCGCCATGCCCTCGTAAAAGGGAACCTGCCAAGCTGCCTGCAGTGCTTGGAGCGCGAGAGGTGGAGCCTCCTGCCCCACAAGCTTACGAAGAATCGCCTGAGCCCTACGCTGGAAAACTGCAGGATCAAATGCAGATACGGTCCGATTGCAGGAGCGCGGTATCGACTGCCCAATAGTCTCCTGTGCGAACGCCAAAGCAGACTCGAATACGGATGAGCGACTCAAGCGATCCAGTAAACCAATCTCCAACGCTTGCTCTACACCAACCTGCTCTCCGCCCAATACCATATCGAGCGCCGGGAGCATCCCGCATAAGCGCGGCAGGCGTTGCGTTCCGCCGGCGCCGGGGATCAAGCCCAAACCCACTTCGGGTAGCCCGAACTGAGTGCCTGGACCTGCGATGCGGTAATGGCAGGCAAGCGCAAACTCAAGGCCGCCACCTAGGACCGAACCATGCATCGCAGCGATAACAGGCTTCGGCGAGTTTTCGATTGCCGCCAATACATCAGGCAGGTGCGGAGCCTGCAAAGGCAGATCGAACTCTTTTATATCGGCACCGGCGATGAAGGTACGCCCCTCACACACGATCACTACTGCCCGAATATCGGCGTCACCCGCCGCCTGCTCGAATCTCGCAAGTACCTGTTCACGGACCTCACGCGAGAGGGCATTTACTGGCGGATTGTTGATGATGATCAGACCGACATTACCTTCGCGTTGAAGCGCTACGAGGGAGTGCATCGTTTCTCTCCTGGTGAGGATATTGATTACAGAAGCGACAACGGGTAGCTGACAATCACCCGCACATCATCGGCATCCCGAGCGAAGTCCGCGCGGTAGGTGGCACTGCGCAGACGCATGCTCAGCCCCTTCAGGGACCCGCTCTGCAACACGTACTGCAACTCGACATCCAGCTCGCGCTCGCCGTCCGAGCCCGGATCCACTCCGCGCACATCAGCTTGGTTGCCTTTCAGATATCGAGTCATGAAGGTCAACCCTGGGACCCCCACGTTCGCAAGATCGAAGTCGTAGCGGGCCTGCCAGGAGCGCTCGTCCTTCTCGGCGAAATCGCCCACCTGCACGAAGTTGACCAGGTAGGGGTCAGTGCCATCCACGTAGGGGAATGCCGAGTCCCCGGACATTTTCTGGTAGCCGAGACCAAAAGCGTGGCCACCGAGTTTGTAGGTACCCATGACACTGAGTGCGCGGTTTTCGATAGGACCGCCGCGGGCTTGCCCCTGATCGTCGCTGTCGAACAAGCGGACATCACTCGTGAATGAGCCCCAGGTGCCCTTTCTACGATCAGTCAGACCGTAGAATCGCTGGGTATAGACGTCTTCGAGAACCGCGTACTGAGCCAACAAATCCGTATTATCAGCAACGTGGTACGTCACCCCCATCAGGTTGAAATCACCACCATCAAGAGGGCCGCTAAACCGACGGTTCTTGTTGTTCAGTGCCAGACCTGTGGAACCGGATTGATCGCGATACACAGTTCCCTGGATCTTCGCCCCGGTAAACTCCAAGGCTTTCCATTCGTTGATCTGAATCTGGGCACCGTCGAATGTCTGGGGCAACAAACGTCCGTTGTTAGAGACCAGGGTCGGCCATTTTGGTATCAACGTGCCGACACGGAGCTCGCTCTCGGACACCTTGACCTTGAGTGTCCCACCGGCTTTGGAGTAGTTGTCCGGCACATCACCATCATCTTGCACTGGCAGCAACCCAGTACCCGAACGACCCGGCCCTGAGTCCAGCTTGACCCCAAGCATGCCGATTGCATCGAAGCCAAAACCTATAACGCCAGGCGTGTAGCCCGACTCATAGCGCAGAATGAAGCCCTGGGCCCATTCCTGTCGCTTGGATTGCGCACTACCTTCGCGAAAATCTCGGCTCATGTAGAAGTTGCGCAGCTCCAGGGAAGCTTTGCTGTCTTCAAAGAACCCTTGCGCACCAGCAAGCGGCAGATACACGGCAAAGCCAACCCCTGCCGCGCAGAGCGGCATATTTTTTTTCATCATTACTGCTTACCAAGAAGTTGATCGTGCGCGGCGGTAGTCCGTCGCCACCGCGGTGATCAGGCAGGAGTTTGCAAGGCGCTTCAGCGCACCTGGGTCAGGTAGTCTTCGGCTTTACCAGGGATTTTCTCGTTCTGAATCTCACCCAGGAACTTGATCGCACGATTGACTTCCTCATCGGTGAGGTAAGGCGTCTGGGGGAACGACTTGCGATTGTTCTCCCACGCGGCTGCATAAACCTTGTCGTTCACGCCCTCGAAGCGGCTGCGAACTGACTTCATAGCTTCCTGAGGCTGCTCGTTGATGAGTTTCGTGGCATCGCTCAAGGCAGCCAGGAAGGCTTTGACTGTGTCCTGGTTCTCGGTCGCCCACTGACGACGAGCACTGAGTGCAATCGACGGGTAGCCATCAAGCTCAGGTACCATTCCTTCGGACATGTCGAGCAAGGTGTAGCCCTTGTGGTCGATTACGGCGCTATCGGACGCCGGCGACGAAAGCGCGAAGCCGTCGATCTTGTTCTGGGCAAATGCTGCAAGCATCGCCGCACCGTTGTTGAGGTACAGAAGTGTGAAGTCTTTTTCTGCATTCAACTTCGCTTCTTTACCTAGGAAGCGCACGAGGAAGTCTGCGCTTCCGCCGGCGCCGCTAACTGCCAAGCGCAGCCCCTTGAACGCAGCCAAACGTTGCTCAACCGTCGAGTCTGCTGTGAGGCCCAGGCGATCAGCGAGGTCTTGATGGATAACTATGTTGCTTGCGTATTGGCCGACCAAACGACCAAGCAGGGTGATGTCCGCCCCCTTCACCTTCGCGTTGATCGCATTCTGGATAGCACACGAGCAGAACTCGACCGAGCGACTGGCAAGCCCTGAGGCCGCCGCGCCGCCACCTTTGAATTTCACCAGCTCGACATCTAGTCCATGCTTTTTGAACATGCCGCCGTCCAAGGCTACGAACAAGGGCATGTGAACAAACCCCTCCGTACCCAGAGCAACTTTAACCGTTTCGGCAGCCTGCGCGTAAAAGCTGGTTGCACTCATGGCAACGCTCAACCCCAGCGCAGAGAACAGACGCTTGATAGACATGGCAAAGACCTCTTCTTGTTGTTGTGTTGGTTGCAATCAGACGGAAAGTTCACGTTCTTCCTGATCTTTTTTCCAAGGCATCAATGACGCTTCCAGTTTGCGCACAGCGGCTTGGAGGATCAGCGCAAGCGAGATGATTGCAATGAGCGCTGCGAACACGCCTGCCGTATCCAGCTGCCCGGCAGCGTCCTGCAGCAGATAGCCCAAGCCTCGGTTGGCGGCCATGATCTCGCCAACGATGGCGCCGATCAGCGCGTACGGGACCGACATCTTGAGGCCGGTAAATACCCACTGAATTGCCGAAGGCAGGACGACTTTGGTAATCAGGTGATGCTCTTTGGCACCCATCAACCGCAAAATTTCCAACTGTTCGCGCTCCACAGCACGAACACCGCTGTAGGTGTTAAGGAACACCAGGAAGAAGACGATCGTGGCGGTAAGGATGATTTTCATCTCTATGCCGATTCCGAACCACATGATGAACAGTGGAGCCAAAGCGACTTTCGGCAGGCTGTAAATCGAGACAAGAATTGGGTCGAGCAATTTAGCCAGAAGCTCATTGCGACCGAGGATCAGGCCTACCGATATACCTGCGCAAGCGCCGAAGAAGAAGCCCACGAGGGTTTCAACCACAGTGATCCAACCATGCGAGAACAGACGGCCACTGGCGACCAGGTCAATGAAACGGCTCCCGATTTCCAATGGCGAACTCACGAAAAACGGGTCGATCAATGGGCCTGAAGCGAATTGCCAGGACAGAAAGAGCACAGCAAAAATGGCGATACGGCCGAGGAAGATTTTCATGTTCGTAATTCTCCGGAAGAAGGACCTTAGGCGTCATGAGAAGGAGTGATGAACTCCCAAAGATCGCCGCACAACTCGTGGTAACGCGGGTCCTTGCGTAGCTGGAGAATGTTGCGGTCATCACCTAGAGGGATGCTCACGTCGCGAACGATAGTGCCCGGACGTCCAGAGAAGATCAGGCAGCGATCGCCCAATGCCACGGCCTCATCCAGGTCGTGCGTGACGAACAGCACCGTCTTGTTGAGCTGACGGCTGAGCTTGAACAGCTCGGTCTGCATGCGCATGCGCAGCTGTGCATCAAGGGCAGCGAATGGCTCGTCCATCAGCAAGGTTTCTGGGTCGTAAGCGAGCAATCGAGCCAGTGCAGCGCGCTTGCGCATGCCCCCGGAAAGCTGACTGGGATACGCCTTTTCATGCCCCTCAAGCCCAACCAGGGACAGCAGTTCGCGAATCCGCGCCTGTCGCTTGGCTTTCGGGACACCTTGGATTTCAAGCGGAATGGCGATATTGCCAGTCACATCACGCCATGGCAGCAGATGGTCGCTTTGGGTCATGTAACCGGTACGGCCGTTGATACCTTGAACAGCCTGGCCCCGGTACAGCACTTCACCTGTTGTAGGCGCGAACAGCCCGGCGACCATGTTCAAAAGAGTGGACTTGCCGCAACCCGAAGGACCGATGATGGTCACCACCTGGCCTTGTTGGATGTCGACATTGATGCTGTGGGAGGCTTGCTTGGCAACCCCCTTCACGGTGAATGACTTCGAAACCTCTCTGAACGAAATGACCGTCGGTGAGACGGCTTTTGCTCCGATAGGCTCGGGGGAAGTGGCACTTTTCAACACGGCGGTCATGGCAATACTCCCGGCACGAAGGTGGCGTTCAGCTCAAAAATCTTGACTGTCGCAACTGAAGCGGTCGAAAGAGCGCTGCGCCGAGAAGTGGCGAAATAGAGACTGTTCATAGCGACCTACTTATTTTTATGAGTCAGAAATGAAGCGTTCTTTGATTATGCAATCGTGAGATACGAGGTCAAAGAGGCTGTTCCACAGAATGGAACAGCCATTCTTTTCACGCGATGATTGTCAAGCCATCTAGAGCGATGACCCCGCTACCCGCAGGACGAACAAGGAGCGGGTTGATTTCAGCCTCGACCAATCGGTCGCCGAGCTGCATGGCCATTTGCGAAAACGCCACGATGCATTTTGCTGCGGCGTCGACGTCTGCCTTTGGCATGCCGCGGAAGCCATCCAATAGCGGGTAGGTTTTCAGTTCACACAGCATTTCCCGGGCCTGGTCTTCACTCACAGGCAGAAGACGCAAGGTCGTATCCTGGAAAAGCTCCGCAGTGACGCCTCCCATTCCGAGCAGCAGCGCTGGGCCGAGCTGAGGGTCCCGATGGAAGCCGAGGATCAGCTCCTGTCCACCAGTGACCATCTCTTGGACCAGGAACGACTCCGGGGTGAAGCCGACATGCCCGCCGACTTCATCGCGCATGCGCTCCAAACGATCCCCGATGGTGTCCGAAGTAAGATGCAACGCTACTCCACCCACTTCACTTTTGTGCGGGATCAGTTCCGAGAGCACTTTCAAGGCTACATGCCCGCCAAGTTCGCTCGCAGCCTGCGCTGCCTCCTGCCCGCTCTTCACCACCAGTTCGCGAGTGACCGTGATGCCAAAGCCCGCGTACAAGCGCTTGCTACGCTCTTCATCAAGCGGACCACTTGGCAGTTCTTCCACCCTAGCTGCTGCCGCTGACGGGGCTATATCGGCCGCACTAGCCGAGCTCCCCTGACCGCTCATGACCAAAGCCTTGAGCGCGCTGGCGCAGCTCTCAGGGGCGTTGAACGCAACACCACCGGAGCCGTTGATACGCTGAGCTGCTGCGGGGGCGTGAGGACTGACGTAGGCCAAGACCGGCTTATCCGAACTAGCTAGGCTGTCGCGGATAGCGTCCGCCATCAAATGAGGTTGAGCGACACCCGATGAGCCAACTACGGTGACCACAGCATCATAGTCATCGCTGTCGAGCAGAATGCCGATGGCGCTGCGCATCAACTCTGGCTGCAAGCCTGCGAGGGTCAAATCGATGGGATTACGATCGAGCACCGCTTGGTCACCGATGTCCAAGTTACGCAGCTTCTCGGCAGTTTCCGGCCCAGGCGCAGGTGTTTCGAAACCGCTCATGCCCAGGTTGTCAGCGATCAGTGTGCCAGCTCCACCGGTCGAGGTCAGGATCGCCACTCGACGGCCATTCATTGATCTTCCGCTTGCCAACGCGAAGGGGATATCGAGCAAATCCGCGAAGGTTTCGGCGCGGATCACGCCAAGCTGCTTGAAGTAAGCGGAGTACAGGTCGTCAGAGCCAGCCAGTGCGCCGGTGTGCGAATTGGCCGCATGAGCACCTGCCTCGGACCGTCCTACCTTGTAAACCACAACTGGCTTACCAGCACTGCGGGCCTTGCGAGCTGCTCGAGTGAATTTTTCGCTGTCGCGCAGTCCTTCGATGTACAGCGCAATGACCGATGTGGCTGGGTCATCAGCTAGGTAGTCGACGAAGTCTGCAACGTCGAGATCTACTTCGTTACTGGTAGAAATGAGCTTCGAGAAGCCAATTCCAGCAGCGACACCGCGAGAAAGAAGCGCGCCCAGGATACCCCCGCTCTGAGAAACCACAGCGACGCGGCCGGGGAGCAACTGGTCCATGTCCAATGCACCACTTGCAGAGAGGGTCACGCGCTCCGTGAGGTTAACCAGCCCGATGGTATTAGGGCCAAGGATTCTCATCGAGCCTCGAGCCGCCTTGAGCTCTTCTTGCCGTTGAGCCCCGATTGTGCCGGTCTCACCATAACCACCCGCCAGTACGATCGCTGCTGGGCAGCCGCGCGCAGCGAGATCGGCAACAGCCTGGTTCGCCCGCTCTGGACCAAGCAGAATGATCGCGACATCCGGTACTTCCGGCAAAGCATCCACGGAGGGGTAGCAGCGCAATCCATCAATTTCCTCGTACCGCGGGTTCACCGGGTACAGCCGGCCCTCGAAGCCGTGCTTGCGAAGAAATGCGATGGGACGGCCGGAGGTTTTTCGAGCATCACCCGATGCGCCGATGACGGCAACGCTGGCAGGGCTGAGGAGGCGTGCAATTTGGTCCATGATTTAGCTCCGCTCTGCCTTGCGAGCAAGGAAGGCGGCAACCGACTCCTGATGCTCGCTGGAGGTGTAGCAGATGCCCTGGGCTTGGCTGCCCATGGAGAAGATCTGGCTCTGAGTCAGCTCAAAGGTGTTGTTGAGGATCGACTTGCTCAGCGCCAGAGCAGTAGCCGAGCCAGCAGAGATCTGCTGAGCCCAATCCTGAGCTGCAGGGAGAAGGTTCTCATGCGGTGCTACGCGATCGATCATCCCGATCTGCTGTGCTTCGAGTGGCGAAACGGTGCGGCCGCTGAAGATCAACTCTTTTGCTTTACTCAGCCCTACACGGCGTGGAAGGAAGTACAAACCACCGCCATCAGGGATCAGGCCCCGCGCGATGTAACTCATAGCGAACGAGGCTTGCTCGGAGGCGATGATGAAGTCACAGCTCAGCGCCATGTCGCATCCCAGTCCGGTTGCCGCGCCATTGACTGCAGCGATGGTGGGTTTAGGCAGGTTATGGAGCAGAGACACTGCATGGTGGACGCGCTGCTGACGCTTCCAGCCGTTGAAAGCTACCGAACCGGCCGGTGCACTCATTCGGGCTTGCATGCCCTTGATGTCGCCGCCGGCGCAGAACCCTTTGCCAGCGCCGGTCAGGATCAGCGCTTTGATGCTGCTGTCCGCCGCGACATGCTCAAGGTGCTCGATGAGCAGCGATCGCATTTCATCGCTGATGGCGTTACGTGCCTCTGGACGGTTGAGCGTCAGGGTTGCGATACCGTCAGCAACGGTAAGGTCGATCGGAGTCGACAATTCCGGGGAAGTCGTCATGCGGTGCCTCTCTTATTATTCGGTTGATTGACCGCCCAGCAATGAGCCAAGCTTGATTCCAATCTGAGGGAGAGTGATTTTCATGACAACGCGACCGTTCCACCTATTGGAACATGGCGAGAGCGGCCTTACCTCCCCTCACATTCCCGGGCAAGGCAAGGCACCGCTCAATCGCTCGCTGGAGCGCGGGCTAGATATTCTTCGCGCCTTCAGACCTGGCAGCGAACATCTGACCAATGGGGACCTGAGCGAGATCACCGGACTATCAAAGTCCACTGTCAGCAGGCTTACACAGACCCTCGTAAGGTCTGGCTTCCTGGATTTCGACAGTATTTCCAGAGGCTACAGGCTAGCGCCTTCGGTACTTGGCATGGCTCACTCCATGTACCACGGCAGCTTTCTGCTTCAAGTCGCTACGCCTCTGATGGCCCAGGTGGCGCGAGACCACCAAGTGAATGTTGGCCTAGCCGCAGCGGACGGCGACGAGATGATTTACCTCGAGTCGATACGTTTTAGTAAACGCAAATCTCCGCGAAACGTACTGACCGGCCAGCGGCTGCCCATGGAAATGACATCCTTGGGTAGAGCCTATCTCTCGATCCTGAACGACGCGCAACGACGGCCCCTGATCGAGCTGTTCAGATCAAGACGATGCGAAGCCAGAGCTGGACAGCTCATATCAGATATCGAGGCCGCGATTACCGATGTAGAAAACAACGGCTATTGCGTTGCTTCATGGCAGCCTGAAGTCATCGCTATCGCTACCCCACTGAACCACCCGGTCTACAAGACACACGCTCTGAACATCAGCCTTTCAACGGTCGAAGCTCCCGAAGGAGTCATCGATCGGTATGCTCCAATCCTCCTGTCGCTCGCAGAATCCATCCGAGCATCACTCAACCAGCCCGGGGACGAGTGAGCGGAGAGCATAGCTAGCGAGCCCTGCCCTTTGCCCATCCTTATACAACCGACGAAAAAAACCGCCTAGCAAACCCGCACGGTAGCTAAGCGGTGTGAGAAAGCCCTGGGCATTAACCAGATGTCATCACCAAGTACTGGAAAAACCTGACCCTTCAGCGGAACTTAGCAGATGGCATAAGCCCGATTTGCGAATTTCGAATTGGCATCGACCATCTCCATTGGCTGTTCCAGAGCCATGACATGCCCGGCGCTTCAGAAGCCTAGCGTTTGGTGTTCAGTTCCATCCCAAGCATGAATTTCAAGATATTGGGGACCACAGTCCATGGTTGGTCTTGAAAACACCCATATCTTATGTTCATGGCATGTAAAGGTAGCCCAGAAGGATAAGTAACAGAAGGAAAACAGCAAATGCTTTGTTTTCATAAGTAACGATACCAATTAAGCATGGCGCGAGCATGCCGTAAAGTTATGGCAGGCCATGGCTAAAAGGTTTTGGCACTGACCGTCTTCTCTGCTCTATGCTGCGCGGCCCTGCCCCTACAAAAATAATGGCTACCTAAATGACAACCCTGACCTTACCCATTGCACAGGAAAGAGATCCTGCCGAAATACACGCGTGCAAAAAAGCCGCAATACGACTTATACCGCTTCTAGCGCTTGCTTACTTCTTCAACTATCTGGATCGTACAAACGTAGGATTCGCTTCACTAACAATGAACGAGGATCTCGGGCTCACAGCGTCGCAATTTGGCTTTGCCGCAGGTATCTTCTACTTAGGCTACTGTATATTTGAGGTGCCTAGTAATCTGGCACTCTATAAATACGGTGCACGTCGCTGGCTTGCGAGAATCATGATTACGTGGGGACTGTTTGCCGCCGCCACCTCCCTTGCACAAGGCCCAACCAGCTATGCCGTGATTCGGTTACTTGCCGGAATTGCCGAAGCAGGTTTCTTTCCTGGCGTGATCTTCTTCCTTTCGTTGTGGTTCCCCGCTCATTACCGCACGAAGGTCATGGCTTGGTTTCTTTTCGCGATTCCAATGTCCTCCGTGCTCGGCGGCCCCTTGTCTGCCGCAATGTTGGAAATGGATGGTATCTGGGGCTTTGCAGGGTGGCAGTGGTTGCTTGTCTTGCAGGGTCTCCCGGCCTGTTTCTTGGGGCTCTTGTGTTTGCGCTTACTGGCGGACAGGCCAGCTGACGCGCACTGGCTTACACCCGAGGAGAAGCGGGCTCTACTGGCAGTTCTCGATGCCGAACATGAATCCAAGAGCGCTCATAGTTTCAAACAGTCACTCAAGGATCCGAGGGTTTGGTTGCTCGCAGCAATTCTCTTCAGCTACATCATTGGTATCTTGGGCATCGGCGTTTGGCTTCCACAGATCCTCAAGAGCCATAACTTGACAAATATGCAGATTGGGTGGATCTCCGCTGCCCCTTATTTGATCGCCAGTGCAGCCATGCTGATTTGGGCCAAACTGCTCGCCCGTAAAAGACGTTACATTTTGCATCTTGCGCTGACATGCGGCACGGGCGCGGCTGGCTTCATCTTCTCTGTGGTTTACAGTGACTTACTTCCAGCTCTATTCGGGCTCACAGTAGCATTGATTGGACTCTGCTCCGTGCGGACCTGTTTCTACAGCATCCCGTCGACATTTTTGAGCAAGCAAGCCGCCGCTGGGGGTATTGCTTTCATCAACGCGACTGGCAGCCTTGGTGGCTTAGTAGGACCTTACGCAGTCGGCTGGCTCAAGGATGTCACTGGATCCTTCAGCGCCGGCTTGATGGGCATGGCATTCATGCTTTGCTTGGCTACCGTGCTGACCATCGTTCTTAGCTTCATGGTCAAGGAGAGAAAATAGACGGCTGACTAGGTGATACCGCATGCAGGTGGCCCATGAGTAACCTGCATGCGGGGGAGCATTGACCTTACTGACGACATCCTTCGAGGATGACCGCTTTCGACCCAAAGAGGACAGCCGCGAATAGTTTCCCTAATCCATGATCAGCCATCCTTGCATTCACGCTCATGCCTTGTGACGTGAGGGGTTTAGGTGCTGTCATTGACAGGGCGAGTAGGGATTCAGTGATGAGTGACCGTTCAAATATTAATGGACTGTCTTAATTTAACGCTTGGACCATTGACGGGAAACACTGTAGCGCTCAGCTTTACTACTTCCGGAGGGGTTCCACCTAATATGACTAGAATGGGTTCACGACACGAATATTTCGAGTTTGTGGCGATAGACCGCATTGCTCGTATATCGGGGGCACTTGGCTCCGGTGAGCCACCAGGATGATAGTGCCACTCTCCAATATAGTGAGATCCTTCATTCCAACGCTCGGCAAGCAACTCCTTAAGCCCGATGATTCCACGTTGGAAGGTAACCGAACTACTGATCGAGTCCTTGGGATGCGACGTAATCTCCGAAATTAGGGCGATACTTCCGTCGCTACTGTATTTTCCGATTAGTATGCCACCTGTTTCATGTGTCCCTGCTCGTATGCAGTCACTCACCATTTGGCTTAAAACTTCGGCTTCAATGGTCACTGTGTATGAGTCACTAGAACTCACAAATGACAATGGAGCTGGGTAGTTCATTTCACTAGCTCGATTGTGCCGTCCGGCATCTGTTGGAAATACTCGTAGCGCCGTCCTGGATTCATAACTGCTCTACGGATGAATTTGCTACCAATTGCCCCCCATAGCTGAACATCATCAGCAGTCGCAGGGAAAACTGCATGCCAGCACCCAATGCCTTCAATCTGTGCGTCTAGTTCATTCATAGTGGGGCTGGGAGAAGATGCAAATTGGGACTTGGCATCTATAGCTGGAAAGCTTGATTCGGAGGCTGAATACGCGAAAAGACCTTCAGCTCGCCATGTCATTGCTAGGCTCACAAATAGCTTTTCACTTTTCCAGTCAAACGAAGCCAAGGCATCCAGTACGTCATCGTCCCCTGTGCAGTCGACAACCATGTCATAGCCTCTGACTGCTTGTTTCACCTGTTCGGTGTTAGGTGGAAACACCGCATCAAAGGCCCGGACCTTTGCGTCGGGCATGCACTCGTTGAGGTGCGTGGCAAGGGCCATGGCCTTCTTGTGTCCGACAGCGTGCATGGAGAGCGAATGGCGACTTAGATTGCCCATCATCACCCAGTCAAAATCCAGAATGCCTAGTTCGCAAACGCCCATTCGAAGGAGGTTCTCCGCGACTGAGCTTCCCAAGGAACCTGCACCTATGAGCAGAACTCGACGTCTGCACATCTCATTCTCGGCAGCCCCCCTTGTTCGAAGCTGGTCTGTGGCCCAGTTGGCTGTTCGCTGCCACTCCAAGGCGTCTTTGGATGTAGCAATCTCAGCATCCCAGTAGCGGTAGTTGTGCTCGCAGGACCGGAAGCCCTTTCTTCGTGATTTCTTATTGGAAAGTGAGGGTGATTTAGTCGCGAACCAGTGCATTCGGGATGGTGCTAGCCCAACCTGCTCTGAGATAGGGAATCCGAGTAGCAGTATTGACGGAGGGGCTTTGAGGGGATTTCGTCTAACGGCGCGCCCCATTTCAACGAGTAACTCTCCAAGGTTGATGTGGTTTGCGGCTAGCCATTCACTCAACTCCAGCCACGATGCTGGAACCTGCCAGGGAGGCATGACTGGAATCTCAGGTAGGACAAGCCATACGGCATCGCAGCTTTTCCCGTTGCCCAGCATGGAGGCCGGCCATTCCATGGACCTGATGACTTCGCCGTCGGGCCGTTCGAATTTCGTGATGACCCGGGTGCTATTCGCCCCCCGCAATTGGCTTATGCTTGCATACCCCCATCTACCCTGATGTGGTATCCACTGCAAAATGCCGCCGGAGGCTTCTCGAAATCCCAATAGCGGGAAAAGGGATTGCCCAGGTAGTGCCGGCAGTTCGAGTGGGTCTCCCGCAACGTTAAGAGAGCCGCTAGCAGCCGCGTCAAGCCACTTCAGCAAACGCTGTAGTAACCAGGGCAATCGTTCGGCTAGGTTGCGGGGCTCGTTCGACCAGCTAGTACGGTTGAAAACGGCGATAGGCTTTTCCAAACATGGTTTGCCAAGTTTCCAGGGACGCGGCGGGCATGTTTTGCCATTGTAGTCTTGATGAGGAAATGTAGACGTGATGCCGTGAACAGCATCCGGATAAATGTGAGCTGTCTCCCCATTGGCAGTTGGCATAACCACCATGTGCCAGCTTGATTCGTTTGGTACGAACTCGGTCGCTGGTACAGAGAGTCGCGCGCAAAATTGTAGCGACCATTCTCCTTCTGCGTGCAGCCGCCAGCTGCTGTCTGTATCGAGGCGTGCATCGCAGTTGATGGCATCGACAACAAACAGCAGGACCGGGGGGGTAATCAGTTGGAGGGAGGTCACGCGAACCGCTCAGTAGTGTTCGGCTGGGCAGACTGGGTCGGTGCGGTAAAGCCGCCGTTAGGCTTGTCGCCACCCCTTGGGCCCGGTAACGGGAATTTGCTCCCCAACAAGTCTCTCCACAACTGACCGCTCTCTTGGGCATCTGTGCTGTTGAGTGCTTTCCTGGCTAGCTTGGCTGCCTCCCCTACTGCTGCGTAGAAGGCCTTGAAATCCTCAATCGGCAAGCGCGCTAGAACGTTGTGCTCTGGTACTCCGTGGTCCGCAAGTGTTGGGACAATGTTGAGCTGGTTGTAGCTAGACCAGGTGCTCATGAAGCTCTCCAAGGTCTGAACCAAGCCCGTTGCCATTGAAGTGCTACCGTCGGCCAGAACATGCCCGATCATGTGTTCCAGGGGATAGCCTTTTGGGTATTTAGGAAGACGCTCTGCATTCTCTTGGCGCCACCACTTCATTGCCCGTACAAGGTTTACGTAGTGGCCGTTGCACGCACGATTTTTCGCAGCAGTCCATTGGATCTGCGCGAGTGGGTGAGTACGCCCCCAGTTGCCAGCATCCCGATCAGGAAGAAACAGTGGATGAGGCTTCCACTCCTCCTGAGGTGCATCCTGGAAAAGCATGGCGTTCCCAAGCAGGCCGCTAGGTGGTGTCCAACTGCGGTTCAGTCGCCAGCTGGCCTCTTCTTCGAGCGAGTTGGTGGTCAACACAGATTGAGACCGGTAGAGCTGTTCTAGGAGGCTACGACTTGAGCCGTCGCTCGGTAGAGCTGTGATTACTAGGTCTAGATCCACGTAGGAAAGCTCAATTCCAAATGAGCGGCCCTGTGGCCGCCATTTCCCTTTGTAGTACCGCTCCAGAAAAGGCTCGAACAGATCCATCGCCTCCTTCGGTGTCAGTCGGTTGTAGTCCAGATTCGTTACTACCACGACATCAACGTCGGGGCGTTTTTCTCCTAAGGGGCGGACCGCTGTTGATCTTCGAACGCTGCCTTGCAGGAAGGTAGCTACGACGATGTCTTTGAGTTTTTCATCCGCCTCGAGCCGGTTGCGCAAGGTTTTCGACCCGATTTTCCAATCTTCCTGCAGCCGGATCGTTGGTCGAATTCCGGCAAGGAACTCCGTGAATTGTGGTTTGAGTTCCATGTCATTGAACCTTGAAGGTGGGGTGGTAGCTACCGTCGATACGGCGGTTGAAATCAAACTCGTAGAAAACGCATGGGCCCATGGCTTCGACGTGTTGACCCACGAAGAAGTTAACCGCATTCGGTGCCGCGCTGAACACGTGAATCTTAGCGCCGAATGGAACACGGATCTTGGCTACTGCTCTGGCAACATCATCAGCCAGACGGGCGGCATGGGCTCCACCCGCTACTGCGTTTTGTCCGGGCCCCTCTGCCGGAGTGATGTGCAAAATCTTGCCTATCGTCGGCTGTTTGGCAACGTAATCCCGCACATCGTCCACAGCATCTCGAGATATGCTCAGCACGAGCGCAATGTCTGGGCCAGCATGAAGTTGTTCAGTCGTGATAGAGGCCGCGGGCTTGTCTTTGCCGTCATCTGCTCTCCAAACGGAGGTACCTGAGCGCCCCTTCTGAACGAGTTCTACCTCCATGCCGGATTTCAACCCGAGGCAGCGTCCTGCCAGAAATGCGATCGAGGTATGAACATCCAGAAAAAGCCGAATTCGACGTTCCGCTTGCTTTATTCGCGCGAGGAACGACTCAACAGCTGGTTGGATCGCAGATGCCCAATCCTCGCCTGGTCTGAGATGACGGCCATCAAAGTGCTGCAAGAGTGAAAGAGTGTTTTCCGGTAGCGCGTCTATTCTATCGTTTGGACCATCTGTGAATGAGCGAAGGGCTACGTTGAGGCGATTCTCAGGTGGCTCGGAGCGAACCCAACCTTCCTCTTTGCAAAGAGTTTCGAACTGCTCACGGGTAAACTGATACAGCCCTTTGCTCTTGAGAGACCTTGCAGCAGCGTCGAAGCGAAATTCCGAACTGTCATGACAACTGATCAGACCCACTACCCGGAAACGAAGGTTCACGTCATCGCGTAGCTGGGTCAGAGATCGCTGGGCGGTGGCAATATGTAGGCCTTCCAGTACTTTCATCAGTTCATCATCCGATGCGAGCTTAAGGTGTTCGCGCCACAACTTGCGAACCTTGCCCATTTTGCTGCCGTCCGTTTTCCCAACCGAGAGTTTGTCTAGCCGCAGGGAATAGTCCACGGCCGAGATGATTTCAGCCAGTGGATCGTTGTCTTTGACACTGTCGATCGTAACGAGGTGAAAAGCAGCGTTCGGGGGGGCGCTCTCTTTTGCCTGCTTCAATCTTTCCAAAAGAGACACCGTTTCGGCGCCTATGAAGGCAGGGTCGATGAGATCCGCGTAGCCGAATCGTCCCGCGCCGGTGACATGGAATTTGATCTGATGGTAATCCACCGAGATCCGCACGGGGCCAGTGCTCGCCCGCGGAGGGTCATAGCGAATAATTACATCATCGAACGCTTTTGGCCCATCAGCCTCATAGGAGACCTCAACAACGTGCGACTGGTCTGGATCTCTTAATGCGGAGGCATGAATCCAGAAAAAACGAGCTTGATAGTCATGCCCGTGCCATCCGGCCGAAACAGCGTTTGCCATGCTCAACTCCTTTTGCAGCTTAATGGCGAAACGCTATCCCCTCTTCACGTTGGAATCAAGCTGGAACGATGGTTAGTCGACCGGTGACTAAGCCCAAACCGGCTTAGCCGGCGATCAAGTTATAGCGCCGCGTTTCGCGGAAGGTAACTCATGACCGATTTCTGCCCTTCGTCAAGGACAGCTTCGGGTCGATAGCTGTCAGTAGAAAGCATGTGAGCGTAGGATGGAAGCTCCCCCATCAGGCCGCCCCTTATGTATAAGTCCTTAAGGACAACCGCCCGTGCGCCAGCTATTGGGGACTCCACTTCATGCTTCTTGTTCGCTGCCCAACGGCCCTTTGTAGCTCCATAATCTATCAGTTCCGCGTCCCGTCCCATATGAATCCAAAAGAATTCAAATGATGCATTTTGGATTCTGTTGCCGCACAATGGTCAGATTCAGGTACCGAGAATCTTCCATGAACCTTTCAGCCACCGACGAACGTCTGCTCAAGGCACTCGCCGCAGCAATTGTTATCCACCCCAGAGCCACGCTGAAAGAGTTGGCGGAAACGGCCGGTGTCAGCAAGGCGACCCTGCATCGCTTCTGCGGTACTAGAGACAATCTGGTCAGCTTGCTGGAAGGTTACGGCGAGCAAGTTCTGCGTCAAGTGATCGCCGATGCCGATCTTGAAAACAGTGAACCGCTGGCGGCATTGCGCCTGTTGATCGCCGAGCATCTCAAGCATCGCGAAATGATGGTGTTCCTGCTCTTCCAGTACCGCCCGGACACCTTTGACGGCAGTGAAGCCAACCAGGGTTGGCGGGCCTATGCCGACGCTCTGGACGACTACTTCCTGCGTGGTCAGCAGGCCGGGTTTTTCCGCATCGATATCAGTGCTGCGGTGTTCACCGAGATGTTCCTGAGCCTGGTCTACGGAATTGTCGATGCCGAACGCCGCGGTCGCGCGGCAAGTGCGACATCTGCATTGACGCTCGAGAATCTGTTCCTCAATGGCGCCGTGGCGGCATCTCGCTAGTTTACCGATGCCCAGATAAAAAAAGCCCCTGATCACTCAGGGGCAAAAGCGGTTGGCCAGACCAACCAAAGGATCGATGAGCTATCCCCGCGCAGGCCAGCCACCACCAAGGGCGCGGAACAGGTCGATGAGAGATTTTTGCCGCTCGATACTCGCATCGATAGCAGCCGCTTCGTTCAGGTAGCTGTTGCGCTGCGCATCCAGATACCGCAGATGGCTGTCCACACCACCCTCGTAGCGAGCCTTCGCCAGTGCCAGGCTCGCCCGGCTGGTGTCGGCCAACGCTTCGCGTGCGATCTCCTCACGCCGCAAGGTATCGCTGGCGGCAAGTGCATCGGCCACTTCCCGGAAGGCGGTCTGGATCGTGCCTTCGTAGGCTGCAACCGCCGAGTCCTTGCGCGCCTCGGCCAGGCTCAGGGAAGCCTTGTTGCGCCCGGCGTCGAACAGCGGCAACGACAGTTGTGGCATGAAGCCCCAACTGCGCGAGCCACCCTCGAACAACCCGGACATCTGCGCACTGGAGGTACCGAAGCTGCCGGTCAGGCTAATCCGTGGAAAGAACGCCGCCCGTGCCGCGCCGATATCAGCGTTACGCGCCCGCAGTCGATGCTCGGCGGCAAGAATGTCCGGACGCCGCTCGATCAGTGCCGACGGCGCACCCGGGGCGATGTCCTGCAGCAGCATCGGAACCTCGGGGCGTTCGGCAGGGATCACCTTGGCCGCGTTGGCGCTACCGAGCAGAAGTACCAAGGCGTTGTACGCCTGCTGCTGCTCTCGCAGGACGGACTCCAGCTCCGCTCGCGACTGCTCGACCAGCCCCAATGCCTCCTGATGATCCAGCGCCGTCGCGGTGCCTACGGTGCGGCGCTGGCCGACCAGTGCCAGGGAGTCTTCGCGACTGCCAAGGGTCTGGCGGGTCAGCGTCAGGCGACGCTCGGCGCCATCGAGGGTCAGGTAAGCCTGGCTGACCTCGGCGATCAGGGCAATGTGTGCAGCCCGGCTGACTTCCTCGGTTGCCAGATACTGCTCGAGCGCTGCGTCGCTCAGGCTTTTCACGCGGCCGAACAAGTCGATTTCATACTCCGGCAGCGACAGCCCTACCTGATAAGTGCTGTTGACGCCTTCGCGGCCATCGCTGGAGAGGTCCGACGGTAAGTGCTGGCGATTGCCCGAAGCGCCGGCGTTCAGCCCCGGCACGCGATCGGCACGACGGATGCCATACAGCGCGCGGGCCTGCTCGATATCGAGCAGGGCCTGGCGTAGGGAGCGGTTGTTGCCCAGTGCGGTGCCGACTAGCTGGCGCAGCGTAGGGTCAAGGATGAACGCCTGCCAGTCCAGCTGCGCCACCGCCTGGCCCTGCTGCCCGGTGGCATTGCCCCACTGCGCCGGCACCGGTGCCTCGGGGCGCTGGTAGGTCGGCGCCAGCGAACAGCCGACCAGGGCACAGGCCAGCGCCAACGGCATTGCAAGTTTACCCATGACCATCAATTCACCACCTCGACAGCGTGTTGCATTGGGGCCGGCTTGCGCTTGAGCAGCTTCAGCACCCAGACGAAACAGATCGGCACGAATACCACGCCCAGCAAGGTTGCGCTGAGCATGCCGCCGATTACTCCGGTACCAATGGCGCGCTGGCTGGCCGCGCCAGCGCCAGTGGCGATGGCCAGCGGCACCACGCCGAGGATGAAGGCCATGGAGGTCATCACGATCGGGCGGAAGCGCAGGCGCGCAGCCTCGATGGCGGCGGCACTCAAGCTGTAGCCCTTTTCCCATAGTTCCTTGGCGAACTCGACGATCAGAATCGCGTTCTTCGCCGCCAGGCCGATGATGGTGATCAGGCCGACCTTGAAGTACACATCGTTGGGCAGGCCGGTGAGCAGTACCGCCCACACCGCGCCCAGCGCACCGATCGGCACGATCAGCATTACCGTCAGCGGGATCGCCCAACTCTCATACAGCGCTACCAGCAGCAGGAACACCACCAGGATGGCGAGGGCAAACAGGCCGGCGGCCTGGCCGCTGGAGACCTTCTCCTGGTACGACAGGCCGGTCCAGGCGTAGCCGATCCCCGGCGGCAGCTCACCGACCAGGCGCTCCATCTCGGCCATGGCCTGGCCGGTACTGTGGCCTGGCGACGCGTCGCCAGCGATACGGATAGACGGGTAGCCGTTGTAGCGCACCAGTTGCACCGGCCCTTCTTCCCACTGGGTGGTGACGAAGGCACTGAACGGCACCTGCTCGCCCTGGGCGTTCGGCACATACAGGCGCAGCACGCTTTCCGGGGTCATGCGCTCGCCCTGCTCGGCCTGCACCACCACGCGCTGCTGGCGCCCGGCGTTGCTGAAGTCGTTGATCACCGCAGAACCGAAGGCGGTGGCCAGGGTGTTGTTGATCGACTCGAAGTTCACGCCCAGGGCGCGGGCCTTCTCACGGTCGATGTGCACGCGCAACTGCGGTGCCTCGGCCAGGCCTTCCATCATCGCGTAGAGAATCACCGGGTTTTCATTGGCGCGGGCCAGCAGTTGGTCGCGGGCGGCCAGCAACGCCTCGCGCCCCAGGCCGCCACGGTCCATCAGGCGCAGGGCGAAACCACCGGAGTTGCCCAGGCCGTCGATCGGCGGCGGCATGACCGCGGTAATGGCCCCGTCGCCGTTAGCGGCGAACTGCTCATTGACCACGGCAGTTTCAGCTGCTGCGGATTGCTCCTTGCCACGCAACGACCAGTCATTGTAGGTCGGGAATGCCAACGCGGCATTCTCGCCCTGGCCCGAGAAGCTGAAACCCGTCACGACGATGGTGTTGGCGACAGCTTCCCGGGACATCAGGAAACCTTCCAGTGCCTGTGCAGTGTGATCAGTACGCACCCGGCTGGCACCCGGCGGCAACTGCACGTCGACGATGCCATAACCCAGGTCCTCGGCGGGGACAAACGCCTCCGGTACTCGTACATAGGAGTAACCGAGGACCACAAGGATGCCGACATAGGCCAGCATCCAACGCCCGGCACTGGCCACCAGGGCACTGTTCATTACCGAGTAGCGTTCGGTCATGCGGGCGAATGTGCGGTTGAACGCCCCAAAGAAGCCGCCCTTTTCATGATGCCCATGTGCGACCGGTTTGAGCAGTGTGGCGCACAACGCCGGGGTGAAGGTCAGGGCCAGGAAGCCAGAGAACAGGATCGACACCGCCAGCGACACCGAGAACTGCTGATAGATCACCCCCACGGAGCCGGACATGAACGCCAGCGGCAGGAACACCGCTGCCAGCACCATGGTGATACCGATGATCGCCCCGGATACCTGCCCCATCGCCTTGATGGTTGCGTCTACCGGCGACAACCCTTCCTCAGCCATCAGACGCTCTACGTTCTCCACAACCACGATGGCGTCGTCCACCAGGATGCCGATAGCCAGCACCATGCCGAACATGGTCATCATGTTCACCGAGAACCCGAGCAGCTTCATGATCATCAGCGTGCCGAGCAGGCACACCGGTACCACGATCGACGGGATCAGGGTATAGCGCACGTTCTGCAGGAACAGGAACATCACCAGGAACACCAGCACCATGGCTTCGATCAGGGTGTGAATCACCTTCTCGATGGCCACGTCGACGAAGCGGGAGGTGTCGTAGGGCACCGAATACTCGACGCCCTCGGGGAAGAACTGCGCAAGCTCCGCCAGGCGTTCCTTGACCAGCGTCGCGGTCTGGATGGCGTTGGCCCCGGGCGCCAGTTGCACTGCTGCTACCACTGCCGGTTTACCATCCAGGCGCGCAGACAGGTTGTAGTTCTCGCTGCCGATGGCCATGCGCGCGACATCACCCAGGCGTACGCTGGAACCGTCCGGGTTGGCACGCAGGACGATAGCGGCGAACGCTTCCGGGGTTTCCAGGGTACCTTGCACGGCCAAGGTCGCGGTCAGTTCCTGTTCGCTGGCGCCCGGCGTGCTGCCGAAGCTGCCAGCCGGTACCTGAACGTTCTGACCACGGATGGCATTGCCGATGTCGTCGATGGAAAGGCCGTAGCCCACAAGTTTCTGCGGATCGACCCAGACGCGCATGGCCGCTTCGGAGGCAAAGAACTGCAGCTTGCCCACACCGGGTATGCGCAGCAGTTCGTTGTTGATGTTACGCGCCGCATAGTCTGACAACGCCGTTACATTGTCGCGCCCACCTGTCGCACTGGTCAGGGCATACATCAGCAGGAAGCCCGAACTGGCCTGCTCCACCTTCAGCCCCTGGGTCAGCACCGCCTGGGGCATGCGCGCCTCGGCCTTCTTCAGGCGGTTCTGCACATCGACCTGGGCCATGTCCGGCAGGGTACCTGGCTCAAATGTCACCATCACCTCGGCGACACCGTTGGAGTTGTTGGTGGACTCGTAGTACAGCAGGCCCTTGGCGCCGTTGAGCGACTCCTCGATGATGCTGGTCACCGACTCTACCAGCACCTTGGCCGAAGCACCCGGGTAGGTGGCGGTGATGGAAATTTGTGGCGGCGCCACGCTGGGATACTGGGCCACCGGCAGCGCCGGGATCACCAGCAAGCCGGCCAGGGAAATGAACAACGCCACGACCCAGGCAAAATTCGGCCGATTGATGAAGAACTTGGACATCTCGCTAACCTCGCCTTAGTGCGCCGCGGCCTGTTGCGCCTGAGCCGGCGCCACGGGCATGCCAGGGGCCAATCCGGCCGGGCTGCCAACAATGACCTGGTCACCGGCACGCAGGCCTTCGCTGATCTGCCAGCGCGAGCCTTGCATCACGCCGGTACGCACGCTGCGTACCTCGGCCAGGTTGTCGGTCCCCACGACCATCACCCGTGCCATGCCGTCGCTGCCACGCTGCACTGCCCGTTGCGGCACGAGGATGGCCTGCTGGTCGGTGCCCTGCGGGGTGCGCACACGCACATACATGCCAGGCAGGAGGATGCCGTCGCGGTTGTCGAAGCGCCCGCGCAAGGTGACCTGACCGGTGCCACGGTCGACCGCCACATCGGTGAACATCAGCGCGCCCTGGCGCTGATAGTCGGTGCCTTCCACCTGGGCGCTCAGAGCCTTGTCTTCGCCACCTGTCAGGGCACCTTCCTTGAGCGCCTGACGCAAACGCAGGGCATCGGCGGCAGACTGGGTGAAGTCGACATAGATCGGATCAAGCTGCTGGATACGCGCCATCAACGTGGCGTCGCCCTGCCCGACCAGCGCACCTTCGGTGGTCAGGGCACGACCGATGCGGCCGGAAATGGGCGCGGTTACTGTGGCATAGCCAAGGTTCAGGCGTGCGGACTGCACGTCGGCCTGTGCTGTACGCACAGCGGCCTGGGCACTGCGCAGCTCGGCAGTGGCGCTATCGAAATCTTGCTGGCTGACAGCTTCGATCTTGACCAGGGGCTTGTAGCGCTTGACCCGCGCCTGAGCCTCTTGATGTACCGCCTGAGCACGCGCCAGGTCACCTTCGGCGCGAGCCAGGGCCACCTTGAATGGCTCAGGGTCGATCTGGAACAGCACGTCGCCGGCCTTTACATCGGCACCTTCTTCAAAGCGTTTGTGCAAGACGATACCGGCCACTCGGGCACGCACTTCGGCTACCCGCATCGGCTCGACCCGGCCAGGCAACGTCGAGGCCAGCGCCAACTGTTCGGTCGTCACCGTCACGGTCTCCACGGGCATAACCGCTGCAGAGGCGGCCTGTGGCTCCTCGCCCGCCCCGCAACCGGCCAACGCCACCGCAGCGGCTAGCAGCCCACTCATCCCTATCGCATGTTTCTTGCCCATCACTCACCACAGCCTTGATTGAAAACGACCCGAATGATACCTTCGAGGCGTTAATGAGTCAATTATGTCTCATTAGGCTCATAAAAGGCCATGCGGCTTCTGATCTCAGCCGTGCCTCGTTAAAACGTCTTGGCGGCAGGCGTCGCGACCTGAGCCCCTGCGTTCTCCAAGGCGTAGCAAGCCGCCCACAGATAATTGCAAGCACAACAGAGGTACTGGATGAAAAACTTGTTTAGAAATGACGTCGTCACCATGAAAAGCGGTGGTCCTCTGATGACTATCATAAACATCAGACAGCTACGTTCAATTTCCGGCTTTCCGACAACGACCTTTGCTTTATGTCAATGGTTCGAGAATGGCACACTCATGGAGAAATGGTTTGACAGTGTCGTTCTGGAAACTGCAAAAAAACGTGTTGTGGTATGTCCCGATAAAGCACCGGGAAACTGGCAAAGGCACCTAATACACTATTACCAAGGCTGAAACTTTGTGATCGATATTGCCAGCGTCGGCATCTTTCAGTCTGGATGCGACACCACGAACATGGCCGATTTGCCATGCAATCGCCTACCCTATTACATCTTGTGCAACACCTCTAGATTTCCAGCGTGTCGACGTCGAACATGACGATCCTCCCGCGGCAGCAAAAGCAATAAGGCACTGGTAGGAGGGTCAACGTTATGAACGTTGCAATGGCAAGCTCGCCGATGAACGCATAGGCCATAGGCCCCTTGAAACTCTGAGGTGATGCGGTTGGATAGGTGTCCCAGTCGGCACAATCGCCATGACCATACCATCAAGCCGAACGGCGCCATTACCAGCGCCAGGAACATTCGCAAAACTACGTAACTGCACCATCAACAGCACGCACATTACCAACGCAGGCAGCCCTCCGCTCAATGCCATACACGACGTTTGGGCCAACTCTACTAACTGATTGGACCGGTGATCATGCTTGCTAGCGACGCGTGTGCCTTCGTCAATGGCGTAGTGTTACCGGTGGACGGAGCCATCACATTCGTTTGGCATAAGCGTATTCCAGAACAACAGCTCAAGCGCAGCGGCAATCTGGATACGATGGTCGGCAAAAGAAACCGGCAACAGGTCTTGGGCACGCTCCAACCGGCGCAGCAGTGTATTGCGATGAGTACCCAATACTTCGGCGGTCTGGGTGATATTGCAGCCATTGGCGAGAAAAGCATGCAACGAGTGCTGCAGCACTGTAGGCTCCGTGGCCAACCGCCCCAGAGTACTCAAGACGAACTGCCTGGCCGCGCGGGCGTCTTGGGTCATCAGTGACACCATCCGCACCTGATCGATTGTGGCAACGGCGGGGGCTCCCGCCAAACGGCCCATCAGTCTCTGAGTGGTCAATGCTTCCATATGTGAGCGACGGAAGCCGTTCACACCTGTCCCCGGGGAGCCGATTGCCACGCGGATCTTCGGAAACTGTCGACCTATGTCCTGCAGCATGCTCAAGTCCAGCGGTTTTGCTGCATTGCTCCAGACCCAGAGGGTAGCAGGCCCCGCGAACACTATCAGGGGCGCCACCGTGCCAGTGAGTTGAGCTAGTGTGCGCGCCACATCCTCCAGGGGGCGGATCTCCGCTTCCGGGCTTTCGCTCCAGATCAGGTAGGCACAGTGCTTTGGTAAAAGACTATAGCCCAGGCGTCTGGCAAACTGCTCCGCATCTATATCCCTGCCGTCGAGCAACCGACTGACCAGGCTGCGTTTGTCGATCGGGTCGTCATGGGACTGGGCGCTCTTTTCTTCCAGGATGATCTGGGTCACCACCCGCATGTTGCTATCGATGAATTCCGAGATCGACCGCGACGAGACCTTCAGGAACTCTTCGAGCACCACGGGATCCTGCGTCAGGCTGAACGCCATTTTCATCCACAGTTCCCAGGCTGTGTTCTGCGTCGACCTTGCGACATTCATCAGCAGTTCGGACATCCCTCTGCGGGCGAGCTCCCTGGCCGTGTCCACCATGTCGGTCGAGACGTAGGGTTGCACCGGCTCTCCGGGACGCTGCATATTCGCGTTCGCCCAGTGCAACAACTCCGCCCGGTTTGCGCGTCGGCACGCTGCGAGGATCACAGGGTCCTCCAGCAGCTTGGCATCTTCCGGTGAAGAGCAAAGCGCCTGATTAAGCCTCTCGACCCACTCCGGCGGCAGTGTCTGAGCGAGCTCGGCACCTTTACGCATGAGCTCACGAACAGCTTCCGACGGTCGTGGCCAAGGGGATGGGGTACTGCTCATGGAAGTCGCATCTCACTAGGTACATAATGCGGGTTGGCCGGTTGATAACACCCGGCCAGCCCTTCACTCAAGATAGGGCATTACCCCGCGACGTGAAAACAGAACCGGCTTGCCGTCGGATTTGAACAGCGCAGCCGTCAATGACACACCATCAACCGACTGCGCTTCCTCGAAGCTCTCCCCTCCATTGCTGCTATGCACTCTCAACCCATCCAGCCCGACTGCCAATACCTGAGCACCGGCTACCGCAACCGAAGTGACAGAACCCTTGCCCTGCGTTGGCACTCTGCGAAAACGCTTGTCATCGACAGAACCCAGCAGCAGAGTGCCACGCTGGCCGCCCACTAGCAGACGCCCATCGGCCAAAACCGCGCCCGACCACAGGGTGCCTTCGTAGCCGGTATCCAGGTAATGCCAATTTTTCCCGTGATCGTCAGAATGCAGCACCTTACCGTGCTCCGCTGTGGCATATACGGTGCCGCGGTTGTCGGCAAAAAGCCCCATCAGGTTAAGGTCAGCTCGCTTGGCCCCGGGGGGAGCTTGCACCGGCTGTTCGGCCCACGTCTGCCCCCCGTCTTCGGTCGTCAGCACCAACGACCAGAGGCCTACCGCAACACCCTGTCGGGGATTGAAGAAGTGCACGGCAAACAGGGGCCGATCTTCTTCGGTGGACAGACGCTGGATCTTCCACGATTCTCCGCCATCGACGGTGGCAAGGATCGCGCCCCACTGACCAACTGCCCAACCATGCTTGGCATCTACGAAGGAGACCCCCGTCAGCGGTGTGGACAGCGGTACCGAGCGCGCTTGGCGCCACTGTTTGCCCTGATCGTCTGATAACAACACCACCCCGTGATCGCCAACGGCAACTGCACGCGCCCCGGCCCACGCGGCGTCGAGCATGGTGGCCTGCGTCGCATTACTCGACAGTGTGGCCGGTACGGCTTCCAACGTCGCGGCCTGAAGCGGGAGCAACGGCAGGGCTGCGGCGACCATGACCGCAGTAAATAAACCTATCAATCGCATGCTTTTCTCCTCAGTGCACCAAAGTGCCGATCATGCGTACAGGGCGTTTACGCGGGAACATCCGCTCCAACCAGACGGCAAAGGCAGGCAGCACGGTCATGGCCATAACCATGTTGACGATGAACATGAAGGCGAGCAGCTTGCCCATGTCGGCCTGGAACTTGAGCTCCGAGAACGCCCAGGTTGCCACGCCCACAGCCAGCGTAATCGCGGTAAAGATGGTGGCGACACCCACCTCGAGCAGCGCGTGTTCGACCGCCTTGGTGATTGGTTGCCCGAGGGCCTGGTGCAGCTGCAGGCGGTTGTAGATGTAGAAGGCGTAATCGACGCCGATGCCCACCGCCAGCACCATCACCGGCAAAGTAGCGATGGTCAGGCCGATCTGCAGCTCTTTCATGAACCAGTAGCCAATGAATGTGCCGATGGTCAACGGCAGGCAACACACCAAAACCGCTCGTAGGTCGCGATACACGACGAACACCAGCAGCGCGATGGCGGCATAGACATAGAGGAGCATCGGAGTTTCGCTTTTTTCCACCTCCTCGTTGATCGCGGCCAGAACGCCGGCGTTGCCGGAAGCGAGCCGAACCGAAATGCCTGGCATCGGCTGCTCGCTGCGGAACGCCTTCACGGTGTCCACCGCCTTGTTGATGGTCGTGGCTTTGTGATCGGCCAGATAAAGGTGTACCGCTGACATGCTGCAATCGGTCCGCATCAGCCCGGGCGTGCGAGCAACCTCGGTAGCCAGCGCCGCATAGTTCATCGGGTCGATGGGCACGGTTGACATCTTCGGGTTCCCTTCGTTGTAACCCTCGTTGAACTGGCGCATGTTGGTCGAGAAGGAAGCGACAGAGAGTACGCCCGGCACCGCCTGCATGGTCCACACGAAGCGATCCTGATAGTGACCCAAGGCTACATCTTCACAGGCCACTTGGCCGTCTTCACCAGAAGCGGACTTGTTGACTTCGAAAACCACGCTGAGCCAGTCGAGGCCAATGTCGTAATTGCTGGCGATAGAGACTGCATCGCGATTGAAACGCGAGTCCTCTCGCAACTCCGGAGCGCCCGCCTGCAGCGTGCCGACCACACGGTCGTGACTTTGCCAGATCGACACCAGGAACAGTACCAAGGCCGCACCAAGCACCCACTGCGCCTTGCGCGGCTCGGCGAGTCGAGCGAGACCACGTAGCCAACGGGTGCGCAGCTGCCGGGAGGATTCCTGCGCAGCAGCGTATTTGTCATCGACGCGAAGCATGGACGCTATCAACGGCAGCATCACCAGGTTGGTGACGATCTTGTAGGCCACGCCAAGGGATGCCGTGATAGCCAGCTCACGTACCATCGGGATAGGGATCAACAACAGTGTCACGAAGGACACCAGTGCGGTCACCAGCGCGAGCGTCCCGGGAACGAGTAACCCGGTAAAGCTCGAACGCGCGGCCTCTTCGGCGCTCTTGCCAATCGCGATCTCGCGAACGATGAAATTGATTTGCTGCACGCCATGGGAAACCCCGATGGCGAATACCAGAAAGGGCACCAGCACCGCGAGCGGGTCGAGCCCATACCCTAACAGACGCAGGCTGCCGAACTGCCAGACCAACGAAGCCAGCGAACAAACCAACGCCAACAAAGTGAAGCGCAACGAATGGCAATACCAGTACACCGCCCCCGCCGTCAGCAGTAGCGCCAGCAAGCAGAACTCCAGTACCGCAGATGCTCCATCGGCGATGTCACCGATCTGCTTGGCGAAACCGATGATCTGGATTTCAAAATTGCCGTCTTCGTACTGCTGACGTATCTCTTTCTCCAGACGATGGTTGAACGCGACATAGTCCAGGTGGGCGCCTTGGGTGTCGTACTCGTTGAGTTCCACCGTGATCATCGCGCTACTCTGATCTCGGGAGACCAGCGTGCCGATGAAGCCGCCCTGTGCGGTGGAGCTAGCGATCGTCGCGATAATCTGATCATCCAGGTGCTCGGGCGTAACCGTCCCTGGTACCAGTGGATCAGCGCGAAAGCCCTCTTCAGTGATTTCGTTGACGAAGGCGTTGGGTGTCCATATCGAACGCACGCTGCTACGCGAGATACCTGGGAGAAAAGTCACTGCCTGGGTGACGTCGTACAGCCGTTTCAGGCCTGGGGCGCTCCAGATGTCGCCCTGTCGGGCTTTGACCACAATAGTCAGTCGGTTCGCCCCAAGCAGATCGTTTCGGTAGGCCTCGAATGTCTTGATGTATTCGTGGCCAATCGGCAATTGTTTTTCGAAACCGGCATCCATGCGCAATTGCATGGCGAACCAGCCCATGAGCAACGTGAATAACGCCAGGCTCGCCAGCACCAGCCGACGATTCCCGAACAGAACACCCTCGACACGTGACAGGAGGCCACGAGCCGGGGCTTCAGATAGCTTTACAGAACCGTTCACGGCAGGCCTCACAAAGTGCGGGATATCGCGATGCCGACATAATCGCGGTCACGATAAAGCTGATCGTAGGGAGTCTCGCCGCCCATGAACTTCGCGTAGTTGAGGGAAATCTGCCAGCTGGCGGGATTTCGCACGAAGTTCAGGTACAGGTTCATGCTGCTCGCGTCTTCGGTGAAGGTCGCGCTCAGGTTCGGCGTTCGCCCGCCCAGCGAGCGCGAGTAGAACACACCTGGGGTGACCTGCCAGCCTGGCAGCAACGTGCCGTCATAAGTCAAACTGAAGTCGAGGTTAATGCCCGACGAGGTCTTGTCACCCCGGGACTTGGGCGCTGTCGCTGGGTCCAATTGCCAGGTATTGAGCCCTGCGGCAAGTAGCTCGCCATTGACCTCATCATGCAGCCCTGGGTATTTGATGACCACCAGTTCGGACAGCAAGGTGCCCGTGCTGGCGCCGGTGAAGTCGAGCAGTGTCGGGGAGTTGGAAGGCGTGAAGCTGTAAAGGCCGGTGAGGTGCCACTGAAATTTCTTTTCGTCCTTCCAGCATTTGCCACCATTGCTGGAGCACAGGTCGATGACTGGGTTGAGCATCACCGAATCCTTCGGCCGATATGACAGTTCCGTACCTACCGCCCAGTCACCAATTGGCATGTTGGCACTGATGCCATACATCATGCGGTCTTCCTGATATTCCCAGGTCGGGGCTGCTGCAAAGGTGTTCGGGTCAAGAATGGCGACCCGTAATGACGGCAACTTATCGTGATAACGCATCACGTAGAAGCCATAATTGATGTCGCTGTCCTCCGGCTGCCAGCGCAGCGAAAGACCCCACTGGCCGCTGTCGCGGGCGTCTTTTTCGGAGAAGCCGTAATCCCTGTTGCCTTCACCCAGCGCATTGTTGTTGGACCAGTAGCTGCCCACCGGGGGCAATTCGCTCTTGTTCCACCTGAACTGATAGTAGGCCTCGATGTTGATCCCGGAGCCTAGGCCCGAGGCAACGCTGAGCATCGGAGCCGGAAGCACAGCTTCCTTGAGCTGCACGCCAGGGCGCGCTAATGCTTGGTAATCATAGGCGTTGGTGTTATTGATACCACCAGCCACGAACAGGCTTTCGCCCCAGTTGATCACCTGATTACCCAAGCGCGCGCGAACCCGCTGCCCGCCAACATCGAAGCCTTTGCTCACCCACAGGTCCAGCAGGCGAGCCTTGAAGGCGAGCTCGTCCCGGGCATCGTCGCTGAGCCCGTTGCTGCCGACGCTTTCAGGCGTGTTAAACGACAGCGTGCCTGTGGTATCCGTTGCGGCAAAGTCGCGGATCCAGGTGCCACGCGCCATGAAGGTGACGTCCTCGGGCATCTTCAGCAACAGTTCATGGGTACCCTTGAGGTAGTTGGTGAACATATCGCCGCGATCGTAGTTCAGGTCACCCTGATCCGCCACGCCGGAGCTCTGCGCCAGGCAGCCGGAGGGCACGTTGTGCCCAGTCGGCCCCTGGTTGATCAGATTGCAACCGCGTGACTCCGTACGCAGGCCCATGCCTGCGGTGATGGTGGAGTCGAATGAGCCATTGAGGGTTTCGGTTTCGAAGGTGAACCCCATTGCCAGTGGGGTTGCGCACACGATGACAAGGCCTGAGGCTTTGGTAATTATTCTTTTCATGCTGGCTCTCGATCTGACGTCGTTTTCTTAGCGCTCGCTGATGGCTCGCAGGTTGTCTGAAGTGAAGAAATCGCGTTTCAGGCGTGGGCTGCTGCCGTCTTCTGTGAGCCACCGGATATCGTTCTTGCCGGCGCCAATCGAGGTCATGTCGAACAGATAACGGCCATCGACCAAGTTGTACTGAACCTGTGCCTGCACATCGCAGGTGCCGGTTTCGTACACAGGAATCGAGAAACCTTCACGCACTTTCCAGATCTGCCCTTGCTTGTCATAGTCCACGGCCAGCAACGGGTTCCAGCTGTCCTCGTCGATGTAGAACATGCGCTTGGGAGCCTGGTGGCGCATACCTTGCCGAACATTAGCCTCCACCACCCAAACGCGGTGCAGCTCGTAGCGTCGCGACTGTGGCGCGAGCGAATCGTTGCCGGCGAACGTTTCCACTTTGGCAGCGGTGTCATAAGCACCGAAGGCGTTGTACGGCACCAGCAGTTCCTGCTTGCCAACCAGCTTCCAGTCGAAGCGGTCCATGGTGCCGAAGAAGACGTTGCCCTCGTCGACCGTGTATTGGTTATCCAAGCCGATTTGCGGCGCGTCGTAGGAGTACGACGGCATGCGCCGCACGCGTCGTTGGCCCGGGAAGTAGTAGAAGGTCGTGGCTTGCTCACCGGCCACCGCCGTCTGCACCGCCGACTGGCCGGCTAATGCCGCGGGCTCCAGGTAGTTGAAGAAGGTGGCATTCTCCAGCCGCCCGACTGATGAAAAGAGCGTGCTCCCCTTCTTGCCCCAGGGGGTGAAGAAGAAGGTGTCGGTGGACTGGCGCAGCCACTCCCCACCTTTACGAGGCGAAATACCTGAAATGCTTTTCGGGATTTCGACGCCAACGCCGCGATAGCGCATCTTCATGTTCCACATCACCTCTGCACCATTGCTCGGCATAGGGAATGGGGCACCGGGTAGATGGGCTTCTTCGAGGGCCAACCCGCTGGCATCCAGCTTGGCAAAGCCAACGTTTTGCCGTGTGTTCTCGGCCACGAATTCCGGCACGCCGCAGGTACGGCGGGTTGGATAGACATCCATTCGGTAGCCTGGAATCTTCTTGAACAGTTCCAACTGAGCGGGAGACAGTTTGCTCGCATGCTGCGCCACGTTGCCCGCGTCGATGCTGTACAGAGGTTTATCACCCTTGAACTTCCAGTGCTCGCCTCGCACTTGACCATAGCTCCAGCCCGATCCTTGCGGGCCCGGGGCAGCCCAAGCCGGAATTTCCCCGCTTGAGCTGGCGGCGATCTCACCGCCCAGCGGTGTCAGCTTGGTACCCAGCGCCTCGGCCCCCTGGGATGCGGCCTGAGCCGTGCAGATCGCGGTCGAAGCCGCAAGGGTAACCAGCAGCTGCCTGAACATACGGCGAGCGGACATTTCGCCTTCCGTCCGTGCTGTGACTTCTTTCATTGGGGAGATCCTCAAACGTTGGGCCTGGACCGGCCGCGCGATGTCCCGTCTGGGAAAATCGGTGGCCTGCCACATCTTGGTCACTAGACATGGTCACTTGACCATGTCATCTGATCATAAGGCAAGCTGTATGCCAGATCCCATGATTTGCGGTTTGCACCAAAGAAATCAGCAATTTAGAACTGCATGGCGAGCTCTTATACACCAAACGCCTGCACCAATTTGGGAACTAAGGAAACACGTGTTACCCAAAGAGGCTCTTTTTGGGCGCAACACTTAATCGGTAGCGCAAATTAAGTTGAGCATACCCATAAAGTCTGCCTGCAACTAAGCACGTGAAGCGCGCCCATAAAAAAACCGCCCCTAAGGGCGGCAAAAAAGCAGGCCAGCGGCCCGCCATGGAGTAAACAACTACCAAGATTTAATCATTAGCCCGCCGGGCATGAATTTTACGTGGACATCAAAGCTTCAACGAACCGGCATTGCAGAAGCAGAGACATTTTTTGAACGCTGAAGTGCACCATAGGCATAGAACAACTGCGCGATTGTATAAGACCAGGTCAGGAAGGCGCAGGTCATAAAGATCATCTTGGTGTCATCCCCCGGTATCGGGAAAAAGTCATAGCGCAGCGCAATCGTCAGCCCTGCCGCCGCGCCGACAAGCGTGGCTAGCGCGTGCAAACTTTCGCCAACCCGTAGCAATCGCCAAGTAAAATAGAGCAAGTACACCGTATAGAACGCCCACATCACTAGGTAAAAGTAAGGCAGCACTACTTTGAATGTGTTCGACAAAAAATAGATCGCTGCGACAGTAAATGCTGCTAAGAATAAGATGAAATCCTTGGCCGGCGATGGCTTGTAATTATGAGTGACGGCCATCAAACCGAGCACCCCGATGATCGGCACGCCAACTCCACGGGAAAACGCATCAAGAAAAATGGCAATGCTGTAGTTAGCCTGCCAACCGGTGGCAATGAAGGTCGTGAAATTCGTTGCGGAAATACCCACAATCAAAAATTCCACCCCAAGTAGATAATTCTTACGCTTGACGAGTGCTGCACCATAACTCAGTCCGCACACGACCAACAACAGGCATGAGACCAACGCAATGACATCTATTAGTTCCACGTTAACAGCCTCTGTCATCTGGCAGTGCCGTTTTTTATACGAACACTTGCCAATGGTATAGTTTGAATTCAGCTTTTCCTGGCCCTGGCTCTGCGTACTTTCCTATCGGTCCAAGCATCCAGCAAACTTGCCGCCGCAAAGGCAGAATGAACAGCGCACCATTGCAACGGCTCGGGCAGCATGGAGGGCGTCTTGTGCTGAAGCGCGGCCAGCAATTCAGGCGCCTTGCCGTTGATTTGCGCGGCAAAAAGCGATCCTACGAGCGATTGTGTGGCCAGCCCATGACCTGAGCAGCCGGTGGTATAGAAAATATTCTGCTTCGCGCCCATTGCACCGATCATCGGCAGGAAGTCATAGGCGCCACTGACATAGCCACTCCAGCAGTGCTGCACGGCAAGACCCTGCAAGACGGGATAACGCTCGCGCAGTACCTGTGCCAATGCCCGGTAGGCGCCTTGGTCGGGAACGTTAGGCGTCTTCGAACCATAGGCGTAGCCCAGTCTCTTGACGGTCAACAGCAGGGTGCCGTGCGCCGTCAGGCGATGGCTTTCCATGGTGTAGTGCGGCGTGATGATCCCTTCCCGCGCCTGCCACCCCAAGTCAGCGAGCTGCTGGGGGGAAAGCGGTTGCGTTTCGATTGCCGACACCCGAATCGCCGCGACCTTGTTGCGCAACACCCCCAGTTGAGGAGTGTAGGCATTGGTAGCCAGGACCATGACTGGTGCAGTCGCGCTGCCGTGCGCAGTCTTGCAGGTGATGACCGATCCCTCGCTGAATGAAAGCAAGGGCGTGCGTTCATAGAGTTTCACGCCCGCCGCGATGGCCGCACGCCGTAGACCACCGACGTATTTGCCGGGGTTAAGGGTACCGCCGCACTGCTCGGTGCCGAACAGAAAGGCCGGTGGAATCCCCCGCGTGCGCATCTCGGCCGCACCCACGAAACGGGACACCGCTCCCAGCTTCTGGCCCAGCGCCATGTTCTGCCGCAAGCGCTTTTCCTGGCAGGGATGAATACCTGCACGCAGCACGCCCGAAGGGTTGTAATCACAGTCGATTGCCAACGCCTTCAACCGGCCCTCCACATAAGGCACAGCCTCGTCATAGAACCTGACGAACTGGGTAGCCTGTTCCACCCCCACGCGCTTGACGAACATATCGTACTCGATGCCCATGCTGCCCAGCAGGTACCCAGCATTGCGGCCGCTTGCACCGAAACCGCCGAACTCCTGCTCCAGTATGATGACATCCGCCCCGAGCGCCTTCAGCTCCAACGCTGTGGACAAGCCAGCGAAGCCGGCACCGACAATGATCACATCAGCCTTTTCATGACCTTCGAGCATTGGCTGCAGGTCGCTTGGCCGTTCCACCCAGCCGCCCAGGGTGCGAAATCTGAACGGTGCCGCGTCACCTTGGCCCGGGTTGTTCAACGCGTTCATTCATACACTCCCAGAATACCGCCCCCGTTATCACCACAGGTCACCCCATGGCGGCTCGGGATTGTCAGAACCCTTTGCCCGGCTCGGAGAAAGCGGGCATGCCCAGAAGCTCTTGCGGATCACGCATCTGGCCATCAATTTCCACCCAACCAAGCAGTGTGGAACTGGCACTCCAGCCCAACAGGCGCTGCATTTCGGCCGGCAGTTGGCGAACCCGTTCGATAGGAAGGGACAGGAAGTGGTTTTCTTCCAGACGCAGGAAAGCCAAGTCATAGGCCATGGTAAGACCGGTGCGGGCGTGCGCTGAGATGTTCGCCCCTCCACCGTGATACACCGAGCCCATCCACAGCAATGCAGAACCCGCCTTCATCTCTGCCGCAACGGTTTCTTCCTGGGTTGGCATGCGCTCGTCATCCCAAAGATGACTGCCGGGAATGACCCGTGTTGCACCGTTCTCTTCGGTGAAATCCGAGATTGCCAACATCATTTGCAACCGGGCCTCACGCCCGTATTGGGGATGACGCCAAAGCGACGTGGCATCGTCACGGTGCAAGGGCTGCAGTCCTTGGCCCGGCCCGATCTGAATCGCCTGAGTGATGCTCAGTTGTATATCTGGCGCCATCTCGATGCGGTCACTGCCTACCCAGACGTGGGTAGGCGTTTGCAGGATCTGCCTGGCTGTTCCGAGGAACAGCGGGTTCATAGCGACCTCTACAGCCGTGTCGCTTCGCCCGATAATCCGGGCCACACGCCGGGTTTGCGTGCCCGCGAAATACGGGTCCACGCCGCAAGGGGTGGCATTGAGGTAAACGTCGAGTTCATCGCTGAGGGACTGCAGTGTGGCTGGGGAGATCAGGTCGGAAATAATGACCCCACCGTCCCGGCGGATAACCTCAACCACCTGCTCGATGGGAGTTTCATTGCTGAGCGTCGAGAGTTTGCGTGTATCCATCTGCTTTGTACCTGTCTGGTTTTGTCATTGTTTTATCCAGCGAAGCTGGGGAACTCGGCTCAACCCATCAGTGCCGACCACAGCATCTCTCCAGTTGCGCTTGCGCGATGCAGCGGTGCCGAGATGCAAATTCATAATTACCCAACATGGTCATTTGATCAAGTCGTGTGACTAAACTATTTTTCAGCGCTGCTTGGCCAGAAAAGATGGGATCGCATCGACTCATGGATCGCGGCGTGACCTTGCGATAGCATTCGACACCGTCGACGCTGGACGAATGAGCCGGCGACAACACCTCAAAGGGAGAACGCTCAATGGCTCGGATTGGCGCTGAAGAGCGCAGACAAGACTTTATCGAGGCCACCGTGAAGGTGATCGCGGAGCACGGCGTGGCTAATGCTACGACCCGGCGTATCGCAGCGGCAGCAGATTCTCCGCTGGCTTCGTTGCACTATGTCTTTCACACCAAGGACGAGCTGTTCTATGCCGTCTACGAATCGCTGATCAACATGCCGCAGCAATCGCTGCAGCATGTGCCGGCAGGTGCCACAGCAGCCGAATCGGTAAGCGAAATGCTGCGCCAACTGGTCAACTGGTTCACAGCCCACCCGGAAATGGCCACCACGCAGTTTGAATTGTTTTGCTGGAACCTGCGGAACAACCCTGAGATGGCGTCGAAAATTTACGCTGTGTCCATCGATGCGACCCAGCAGGCCATAGCGAAGGTCACCGACTCGACGCTGGATCACGCTGCGCTGACCACCATTAGCCGTTTGCTGATAAACCTCTTCGACGGCTTGATGCTCGCATGGTCCGCACACGGCGACCGTGCACGCCTGGAAACAGAGACCGAGACGGCCTGCCAGGCAGTCAAGCTGCTGGTAGCAACTTACTGAGATGTCGTTCGGATTGCCGCGCTGAGCCGCGGCAATCCGCGCTCAGTAAGTGAGCCGGTCGCCGGCATATATCCCCTGCCCTCATCCTCATTGGCTAGACCGCTGAAGCCAGCCAGATCACTGATCGGCGCATGAAGAAGGTGCAAATCATCCCAAAACATTAGCTAGCCGGTGCATTTTGCACCTTGCTCCACTCGACTTGTCGCCCTATTCTGGTCAAATGATCAAGTCAATAGATCAGTCTCTATAACACTAAAATAGGAGGCGATATGTCCTCACACACTGCTCTTCCGGTTGAGCCGCTGGACATTCTGATCATGGGAGCCGGTGTGTCTGGCATCGGCGCGGCGGCCTACTTGCGGCGTCACCAACCGAACAAGACCTTTGCGATTCTTGAGTCGCGCGAACGCATGGGTGGGACCTGGGATCTCTTTCGATATCCTGGCATTCGCTCTGACTCGGATCTCTACACCTTCGGTTTCGACTTCAAACCTTGGACCAAGGCCAAGTCTCTGGCGGACGCCGCGGATATTCTCGAGTACCTGCGCGAAGCCATCGACGAGTATGAGCTGGGCCCATTCATCCAGTACCAGCAGAAAGTCGTCTCGGCCGACTGGCAAAGCGACAGGGGCCTATGGACGGTGCGTATCGAAGACGGCCAGGCCGCTCAAATCCGCACGATCGAATGCCGCTGGCTTTTCAGCGCAGGCGGCTACTATCGCTATGACCAGGGTTTCACCCCTCGCTTCGAGGGAACTGAGCAGTTCAAGGGTCAAATTATCCATCCGCAACACTGGCCAGAAAATCTGGACTACACCGGCAAACGCGTAGTCGTCATCGGCAGTGGCGCAACCGCAGTGACCCTGATCCCAGCAATGGCTGACAAAGTCACAAGCATCACCATGCTGCAGCGCACGCCCTCCTACATCATCAATCAGCCCGCCAGTGATAGCGTGGCAGCATTTCTGCGCAAACTCCTGCCAGAACAGACTGCGTATAACCTCACGCGCTACAAGAACGCCAAGATCACCCTGGCCTTCTGGGGCTTCTGCCAGCGCTTCCCTAAACTTTCGAAAAAACTGCTGCTCTGGCTGACGCGCAAGGAATTGCCGAAAGACTACCCCGTCGACGTGCACTTCAACCCGCCCTACAACCCATGGGATCAGCGTCTGTGCTCGGTGCCCGAGGGCGACTTGTTCAAAGCCATCAGCGCTGGCAAAGCAGATATCGTCACCGATCATATCGCGCGGTTCACCGAGTCCGGCGTATTGCTCAAATCGGGCAAGACGCTGGAGGCCGACATCATCGTCACGGCGACCGGGCTGAATGTACAGCTCTTCGGCGGCATCACCCTGCACAAGGATGGCAAACCGGTGGTGCTCAGCGAGACCCTCGCCTATAAGGGCATGATGCTCTCCGGCGTGCCCAATTTCGCTTTCGCAGTCGGTTACACCAACTCGTCTTGGACCTTGAAAGTCTGCCTTTTGTGCGACCACTTCTGTCGCTTGCTTGGCTTCATGGCAAAAGAGGGTTACAACGTCTGCGAGCCAAAAGCGCCGGCCGGAATCAAAACCCGACCGTTGCTGGACTTCGGTGCCGGCTATGTGCAGCGCGCACTGGACAGCATGCCACGGCAGGGGCCTTGCGAGCCGTGGGTGATGTCAATGGACTACTTCCGCGATGTCAAGTTGCTACGCCGCGGCAAAGTGGCAGACAAGTGCCTCTCCTTCAGTACAGTGCCCAACGAGCCTTTGCATGCCAGCGTCGAGCTGCAACGGCAAGGTAGCCGTAGATGAGCCGCGATCACTTCTACGAGTTGCCGGGCAAAGGCAAGCTCTGCTATCGCAGCTACGGCCATGAGGCTGCCCCGGCAGTTCTTCTCATCGTCGGTCTTGGTCTGCAATTGACTTACTGGCCGCAAGAGCTCATTGCAGGCCTGGTCGAGCAGGGATTGCGCGTTATCATTTTTGACAATCGTGATTCGGGCAGGTCGTTCTTCACCGACGTAACGCCGCCTACACCCCTGCAGCAGTTCCTGCGCACGCGCACTGCCGGCTATGACCTGGGTGACATGGCCAACGATGTGATTGGGCTAATGAACGGCTTGAAACTGGAAACGGCCCATGTGGTAGGGATGTCGATGGGCGGCATGATCGCCCAAACCCTCGCCGCGCGTTATCCGGAACGAGTACGGACGCTCACTTCGATATTCTCGACTACCGGTTCACTGCGCGTAGGCCAGCCAGCGTGGCAGACAATTCGGCAGCTGCTACGCCGCCCGCCGCGCACTGAGCAGGAAAGCATTCGCGACTACCTGGACATCATGCGCTTGATCGGCTCGACCCTCGAGTGGAATGAGCGCGCCTTTCATGACTATGCCCTGCTGGCTTGGGAGCGAGGGGGTGGCGAGGCCAGCAACATCGGCACTGCCAGGCAGATCGGCGCGATCATCAATTCAGGCGATCGGACTCAGGAACTGCAGCGGATACGGTGCCGGACCTTGGTCATCCATGGCGATAAAGACCTCATGGTCGCCACTAGCGGCGGGTACGCCACGGCAACAGCAATCCGTGGTTCCAGCCTGGTGCTGCTGCCCGGCATGGGGCACGACCTTCCGCGTTGCCTCTCCAGCACACTGCTGTCCCTGCTGACAGGTCACATGCGGTAGTGCAATCAACCTTTTAGGGGAGTGCAGCTTGGCAGCCCCTCTTTTTATCACGAGGGAGGCCTTTTACCAGCCGCTTCAGCAGAACCCAAAACAACAAAATGCTGGCTTGCACGATAAGCCAAGCCACACATCACACGCTTGAGCTGTTATCCACGGCCTCATGCGATGGCTCCTCTACTGCCCTTTCCAACAATGACAACAATTGAGCAAGAGGTATGTATGGAATTCAAGTTTTTACTCCCCTGCAAAGTCGTGGTGGAACCCGGTCTTCGCGAACGCACCGGTGAACACTTGCGGGCACTCGGCCTGGCCCGCGTGCTCATCGTGACCGATCCTGGAGTCAAGGCGGCGGGCTTGCTGGATAGCGTCTACGCCAGCTTGGACACCGCAGATATCGCCTTCGAGGAAGTGTCGGACATCAAGGCCAATCCGCGCAGCGAAGACATCAACCAGATCGCGCAGCAGTATCGTGGGCAAGGCATCGATGGCTTACTGGCCGTCGGCGGTGGCAGTGCAATGGATGCGGCCAAGGCCATCAGCGTGCTGCTCACCCATGAGGGCCGGATCGAGGACTACGAAGGGTCGTTTATGCTCACCCGTCCCATCCCCCCTATCGTCGCCATTCCGACCACCGCGGGCACCGGCAGCGAAGTGACCTGTTTCTCAGTGATTACCGATACAACCCGCCATTACAAAATGAGCGTCCATGATTACCGGGTCGGGCCAGTACTCGCACTGCTCGACTCCAACATCCTCGACACGCTGCCTGCGTCGATTGCCGCCGCTACTGGTATGGATGCGCTCACCCACGCCATCGAAGCCTACACCTGCCGCGTGTCGAACCCGATCAGCGACGGCTTGGCGCTGCATGCGATCCGCCTGATCAGCCAATACCTGAGGCCTGCGGTGCTGGAACCGGACAACCTGCATGCCCGCGAGCAGATGCTGGTGGCCAGCCTCATTGCCGGTATGGCCTTCGGTAACGCGGATGTTGCCAGTGTGCATTGCATCTCCGAAGCCATCGGCGGCATGTATGACACACCGCACGGTGTAGGTAACGCGATCTTCCTGCCGTTCGTGTTCGGCCACAACCGCGATGCAGACATCACACGCCACGCCCAAGTTGCCTATGCACTGGGAATTGATTCCAACCTCTCACCAGTCGATGCCGCACAAGCTGCGGTCGGTTACCTGTTCCAGATGAGCAAGGACTTGGGCATCCCACGCTTTGCGGAAGTGAAAGGCGTACGCGAGGAAGACTTCCAGGCCATCGCTGAAAAGTCGAAGAAGAACTTTTCCGACGGCAGCAATGCCAAGCAGATGACCGTGGAGACCTACCGCGAAATCGTCACCACTGCGTATCACTTCGTAGCGTGAGGGATGTCAGTCATGAGCCAATCAACCTCTGGCGCTTCGTTGAAGCGCACCTTGGGTCCGTTTTCAGTGCTTTTGTTCGGCTTGGCGTTCCTCGCGCCGTTGATCGTGTTCGGCACATACGGCGTGATCACTCAGGCCAGCGGTAACACCACGGCGATGGCCTATCTGATCGCCGCAACCGGCGTGGTGTTCACGGCGCTGAGCTACGGCAGACTGGTCAAGGTGTTCCCGGTGGCCGGCTCGGCCTACACCTATACCCGCAAGATGCTGAGCGCGAACCTAGGATTCATGGTGGGCTGGGCCGCCCTGCTCGATTACTTCTTCATTCCGATGCTGATCTGGCTACTCGGCGCCAGCTACCTCAGCATGGCCTTTCCAGACGTGCCGCAGTGGGTGTGGATTACCGGCTTCATCGTCTCCACTTCGCTGTTGAATGTACTGGGCATCCAGGTCGCGAACCGCTTCAACGTGCTGTTGATGATCGCGCAACTGGCCATCATCGTCGTGTTCATCGGTCTGTGCGTGCACTACATCGTGGCGGCCAACGGCTCTGGCGGGCTACTGTCTGCCAAGCCGTTTTTCAACCAGGACGTGCCGTTCGCTACCAGCATGGCCGGCGCAGCCATCGCCGCTTATTCGTTCCTGGGCTTTGACGCGCTATCCACCCTCAGCGAGGAAACCCGCGACCCGGACCGCACGCTGCCGCGCGCCATTCTGCTGGTTGCGTTGATCGGCGGTTCGGTCTACGTCAGCTCTTCGTACTTCATGTACCTGGCGCACCCCTCCCCCACGTTCGAGCTTGTGGACGGGGCTGCTTTCGAGATCGCTCGCATGATCGGGGGTGATCTGTTCTTCGCCGTGGTATTGGCGGGGATCATCATCGCCCACTTCGCCGCAGGCATGTCGTTCCAAGCCAGCGTGGGCCGCCTGCTCTACGCCTTGGGCCGAGACAACCAGCTGCCGCGCAAGCTGTTCGGTGCCCTGCACCCGCACTACAAGACCCCCGCCTTCAACATCTTGCTGTGCGGCATTTTCGGCACTGCGGGTTTTGGCTTGACGATCGCCACCGCGACGTCCCTGGTCAATTTCGGCGCGTTTCTGGCTTTCACCGCAGTCAACTTGTGCGCGTTGCGGCTCACCTTCGATGCACGGGTCAGGGACGGGGCTGGCCTGCTGCGTGGGGTGCTTTTCCCTCTCATCGGCCTGGTGACCGCGGCCTGGATGCTAGCCAGCCTGGACAATGACGCGCTGATCATGGGCTGTAGCTGGCTCGCCCTCGGCGCGCTTTACCTTGCCTGTCGGACCAGCTTTTTCCGCACCCCGGTGCCTGACGCTCTGACATAGCACCCGGTTTCCTTCGAATGCTCTGACAACAACCACAAAGGCAAGGCCTTGGTCTTGCCATTCAACGGGGACAATCGACATGCAAACAAAACTTCTGATCAATGGTGCCCTGGTGGCCGGCGAAGGCGAAGCGCTCGCCGTCTACAACCCATCCCTGGGCAGCGTCCTGGTGCAGACTACTGAGGCCAGCCGCCTCCAGGTCCATGCCGCAGTCCAGAGCGCGGATGCGGCCTTCGAGACCTGGTCGCAAACACCGCCCAAAGACCGCGCAGCACTGCTGCTCAAGCTCGCTGACAGCATCGATGCCCAGGCCTCGGTGTTCGCCCGCCTGGAAGCGGACAACTGCGGCAAGCCGTTCAGCGCCGTGCTGCAGGACGAACTGCCCGCCGTATCTGACGTGTTCCGTTTCTTCGCCGGCGCCGTGCGCTGCCTGCAAGGCTCTGCGGCGGGGGAATACGTCCCAGGCCACACCTCAATGATCCGCCGCGACCCGGTGGGCGTGGTCGCCTCCATCGCGCCGTGGAACTACCCGCTGCTGATGGCCGCGTGGAAGCTCGGCCCGGCATTGGCCGGCGGCAACACCGTCGTGCTGAAGCCGTCGGAACACACGCCGATGAGTACCCTGAAACTGGGCGAATTGCTCGCCGAGATCTTCCCTGCCGGTGTAGTCAACATCGTCCACGGCCGCGGTGCCTCGGTGGGTGAGCCGCTGACCAGCCATGCCCAAGTGCGCATGGTGTCGCTGACCGGCTCCGTGCGCACCGGCAGCCAGATCATCGAAGGCACCGCCGATAGTGTCAAACGCATGCACATGGAGCTCGGCGGCAAGGCCCCGGTGCTGATCTTCGATGATGCCGACATCGACGCCGCCGTCGAAGGCATCCGCGCCTTCGGCTTCTACAACGCCGGCCAGGATTGCACCGCTGCCTGTCGTCTCTATGTGCAGAAGTCGGTCTACCCGGAGTTCGTGCGCAAGCTCGGCGATGCTGTCTCCAGCATCAAATGCGGGCTGCAGGATGACCCGACAACCGAGATGGGGCCGCTGATCACCAAGGAGCACCTGGAGCGCGTCGAGGGCTTCGTGAACCGTGCCAAGGAGCTGCCTCATATCGAGGTGGTTACCGGCGGCAAGCGCGCCGCAGGGGATGGATTCTTCTTCGAGCCTACGGTCCTCGCGGGCGCTACGCAGGAAGATGAGGTGGTGTGCCGTGAGATCTTCGGTCCGGTAGTGACGGTGTCGTCGTTCGACGACGAAGCCCAGGTACTGGCATGGGCCAACGACTCGGACTACGGCCTGGCCTCGTCGGTGTGGACCGCCGATGTGGGGCGCGCCCATCGCCTGGCGGCCCGCTTGCAGTACGGCTGCACATGGGTCAACACCCACTTCATGCTGGTGAGCGAGATGCCCCACGGCGGGGTGAAGCTTTCCGGCTACGGCAAGGACCTGTCCATGTACGGCTTGGAAGACTACACCGTGGTGCGGCACGTGATGTTCAAGCACTGACCTTTCCGCAAACCAGGTTACCCACATCATTTCTAGGAGGTTATGCATGAACAACATCGAAACGTTCGAGAGGCTCGAGTCTAACGTGCGGATGTACTGTCGTGACTTGCCGCTGGTGTTCGATACCGCCCAAGGCAGCAAAATCCGCGGTGAAGATGGTCGCGAATACCTGGATTTCTTCGCTGGCGCCGGCGCCCTGAACTACGGCCACAATGACCCGCGCATGCGCGATGCCCTGATCGGGTACCTGTCGTCCAACGGCGTGGCCCATGCCCTCGACTTGCACACCACCACCAAGCGCCAGTTCCTGGAGGCGCTCGAGCGTGACCTGTTCAAACCACGCGGCTGGGATTACAAGGTCCAGTTCACTGGCCCGACCGGTGCCGACGCCGTCGAGGCGGCGTTGAAGCTGGCGCGCAAGGCAACCGGGCGCACCAAAATCATATCGTTCTATGGGGCTTACCACGGCATGACGGCCGGCGCCCTCGCCGTCACCGGCAACCGCACCCGTCGCGGCCCGGGGCTTTGCACCGACGTGGTGTTCGTGCCGTACGAAAACAGTCCCTACGGCGAATTCGACAGCATTGGCTTCCTCGAGCGCCTGGCCGACGACCAAGGTAGTGGCTCGGAACTTCCCGCAGCAGTGATCGTCGAGTCGGTGCAGATTCAGGCAGGTGTCTACCCGGCGTCCAATGGCTGGCTGCAGCGATTGCGCAAGTGGACAAGCGATCACGGCGTGCTGCTCATCTGCGACGAGATCCAGGCCGGCTGTGGCCGAACTGGCGACTTCTTCGGCTTCGAGCGCTGCGGGATCGTACCGGACCTGATCACCTGCGCGAAATCGATCGGTGGCTTTGGTCTGCCGATGGCGATCGTGTTGATTCGTGCCGGGCTCGATGTCTGGCAACCCGGCGATCACATCGGCACGTTCCGAGGCAATCAGCTGGCATTTCTTACGGCACAGATTGCACTCAGCTACTGGCACGACGAGCAGTTCCTGAAACTGCTGGCTGTCAATTGCGCGGCCATGGAGCGTGCGGTTGCCGGTTTCGCAGAGCTTCCAGGCGTCGCGTCGGCGCGCTGTCGCGGCATGATCGCCGGCATCGACTTTGGCCGCGGCAACGTCGCGGTCGCCAAAGATGCCCAGCAGCGAACGCTGCAAGCGGGTGTGCTGGTCGACCGCTGCGGTCCGAATGGTGAAATCATCAAGCTGATGCCACCGATCAATACCCCAACTGACCAGCTCGAAGAAGGCCTGAGGGCCTTCGGTGAATCGGTCGCCGCAGCGCTGAACCGGTAACCGCAGAGAACTGCCCTGCGCCCCGTATCGATACCCGTGCGGGGCTACATAGGCCCGAACCGCTGGAGGATCATATGCGCCGATTGAGTGTGTTACTGGCCGTGTTGACGCTGGCAATTTTTCTGAGCGTACTGCTTGCCCCAAGACCACCTCTCGTCAATCGCGGGACGGCGCAGCGCATGGGGCATCCCGTCACCGGCATCGGAGACATCTTCAGAGGTTATTAGGAAAGTGTCGGGCGGCCGTTGGCACTCATCCGCTAACGGCCGCTGGCAACTCAGTGATCGATTGCACCGCTGGCGCCGAGTCCCGTCTGGCCCCGTACGAACTGATCGGCGAACGCCGCCCGTTCCAACCTGGCCCGGGCAGTCCGGTCCAGTCGGGAAACGGCATACGCGACCAGAAACGCCAACGGCATGGAGAACAGCGCAGGCTGTGTGTAAGGGAACAACGGCTCGGCGAAGTGCAACACATCCACCCATACCAGCTTGGAAAACATAACAAACCCCATCGCACTGAGCAGACCTGAGTAGCCACCAGCCAACGCGCCACGGGTGGTCAGCCCCGACCAGAACATCGACAGGAACAGTACCGGGAAGTTGGCCGAAGCCGCGATGCCAAAGGCCAGCGCGACCATGAAGGCCACGTTGACGTTTTCGAACACGATACCCAGGGCTATCGCTATCAGGCCAAGGCTCAGTGTGGCCAGCTTGGTTACCCGCAGCTCCTGCGCCTCGCTCGCTCCGCCTTTCATGATCACCCGCGCATACAGGTCATGGGCGATGGCGGATGCCCCGGCAAGGGCCAAACCCGAAACCACGGCCAGAATGGTGGCGAAGGTGACCGCCGACAAGAACCCCAGTAACAGGTTGCCGCCAACGGCCTGCGCCAGATGCATGACCACCATGTTGCCCCCGCCCAGCAGCTTGCCACCCAGCTCCCCACCCTCGAAGAATTGCGGCTGCTGGCTAACGATAACGATCGACGCCAGGCCCAGCAGGAAGATGACGTTGAAGAAATAGCCAATGAACCCGGTGGCGTAGAGCACCGACTTGCGCGCCTCCCGGGCATCGCTGACAGTGAAGAAGCGCATGAGGATATGCGGCAGCCCGGCGGTGCCGAAAACCAGCCCCAGGCTCAGCGACAGCGCAGTCAACGGATCGGCCAGCAGGCTGCCAGGTGCCAGCAGGCGTTGGCCCAGGGCATGCGTGTTCATGGCCTTGCTGACCAGCGTGTCATAACTGAAGTCGAACTCGCGCATCGCCAGGTACAGTACCAGCGAGCCGCCGACCAACAGCAGGAATGCCTTGATGATCTGCACCCAGGTAGTCGCCACCATGCCGCCAAAGGTGACATACAGCATCATCAACACGCCGACGATCACCAAGGCGATGTGGTAGTCCAGGCCAAACAGCAGTCTGATCAACTGCCCGGCTCCCACCATTTGCGCCACTAGGTAGAAGCACACCACCGTCAGCGAGCCGATAGCGGCCATGGTGCGCACCTTGCCTTGATCGAGGCGGTAGGAAGTGATGTCAGCGAAGGTGAAGCGGCCCAGATTGCGTAGCCGCTCAGTCATCAACAGCAGCAACACCGGCCAGCCGGCGAAAAAGGCAATGAGGTAGATGTAGCCATCCATGCCGGAGGTGTAGATGAGCGCGGTGATCCCCAGCAGCGTCGAGGCGGACATATAGTCCCCGGCCAGCGCCAAACCATTCTGCCAGCCCAGGATACCGCCACCGGCGCTGTAGAAATCCGCCGTCGAGCGGGTGCGCCGCGCCGCCCACCAAGTGATGCACAAGGTGAACAGCACGAACACCATGAACATGCCGATGGCATGCAAGTTCAGTGGCTGACGCTGGCCAGCATCTAGCGCGGGGGTCGCCAACGACAGGCCAGAGTGCAGCAACAGGGCCAAAGGCAATAGTTTCTTCATGAGTTTCTTCATGCGCCCTGCTCCTCGTCCAGCCCGGCGACCAGCGCCTGCGTCAGGCGATCGAACTCGCCATTGGCGCGGTACACGTAGAACGCCGACAGCGCACCGAAGAACACGAACAGGAAGGCGCCGGCTGCGACGCCGACGGTCATGTTCGACCCCTCGACCAGCCGCCTGGCAATCAACTCGGGCCAGAACGATACCAATGCCATGTAGCCATAGAACGTGGCCAGAACCAGCAGGAAAAGGCTCAGGGTAAAACGGTTCCTGCGTGCCACCAGTTGCTGGAAGCGGGCACTGGCGCGAACACGCGCGTATAACGGGCTGGACATGAGACACCTCGGTCAATGTACTTGTTGTTATGGGGAGCACGGGTGCTGCAACTCGATCAGTGTTCGGCGTTGGCGGTCTTTACCTCCTGTTGCCGTGCCCACTCGCGCAAAATGAACTTCTGGATCTTGCCGGTTGCGGTTTTCGGCAACTCCGTGAGTGACACATGCCGCGGCGCCTTGAAGTGCGCCAGACGCTCACGGCACCAACGGATCAAGTCATCTTCCGTAACCATTGCTTGCGCATCTACGCGCAAAGTCACGAAAGCGTGGGGCGTTTCCCCCCAGCGTGAATCCGGGCGCGCCACCACTGCGGCCTCGACCACTTCCGGGTGCTGGTAGAGCACCTCCTCGATTTCCAGTGAGCTGATGTTTTCGCCGCCAGAAATGATGATGTCCTTGGTCCGGTCCTTGATTTCGACGTAGCCGTCCGGGTGCAACACGGCTAGGTCGCCGGTGTGCAGCCAGCCGTTGGCCAGCGCGGCGCGGGTGGCTTCGGGGTTGTGCAGGTAGCCTTTCATCACCGTATTTCCGCGTACCACCAGCTCGCCAAGGGTAAGGCCGTCAGCAGGGACTGGGCAGCCGGTATCGGTATCCAGCACCGTAGCCTCCTCGAGCATCGGATGGGCGACCCCCTGGCGGCTCATGAAGCGGGCCCGGGCCTCCAGCGGCAATTCGTCGACACCCGGCTGCCACAGACACAGCGTGCTGGGGCCGTAACTTTCTGTCATGCCGTAGGCGTGGGTAATGCTGAAGCCGCGTGCTTCCATCGCGGCGATAACTGCGCTGGGCGGCGCCGCGCCGCCGGTGATCACGGACACTGGCCCGGGAGGGGCACAGGAATGCTCGGCATGGATCAACATCGACATTACTACCGGTGCGGCGCTTAGGTGGGTCACTGCATGCTCGGTGATAGCGGCATGGATCGCTTCAGGCTGGACCTTGCGCAGACATACGTGCGTTCCACCAGAGAGCGTCACCGCCCAGGTATGACTCCAGCCGTTGCAATGGAACATTGGCAAGGTCCACAGGTAGACGCTACGTGGCCCCAGTTGGAAAATCAGCGACCCGGCGCAGGCGTTGAGATAGGCACCGCGGTGATGCAGGACCACGCCCTTGGGGTCACCCGTGGTTCCGGAGGTGTAATTGACGGCGATCGACTGCCATTCGTTCTGCGGCGCACTCAGCGGCCGCCCGGGATCGCCCTTGGCCAGAAACGCTTCGTAGTCCAGGTCATCGGTTAGATCGGCGCGCTCGGCGTGTTCATCATTGATGCCCACCAGCAACGGTGGTGTATCGAGCATGGCCAGTGCCTGGTGTGCCACGGCACCGAACTCCCGGTCACAGATCAGTACCTTGGCCGCGGAGTGACGCAAGATGAAGGCGATGCTGCGCGCCTCTAGCCGAATATTGATGCACACCAGCACGGCACCGGCACCGGGCACGCCATAGTGTGCTTCGAGCATTTCCGGGATGTTCGGGGCCAGTATCGCCACCCGTTCGCCCGGTTGCACACCAACCCGCTCCAGGGCACTGGCTAGAGCACGGCTGCGCTCGTGCAGCTGACGATAGTTGTAGCGCCGCGTACCATAAACCACCGCATCTCGCTGCGGATATACCTGCGCGGCGCGCTTGAGAAACGACAGCGGCGACAGCGGCACATGGTTGGCGTCGTTGGGAGCAAGCTCGTGTTCGAGGGTTGGAACCATCATGGCAGGCACCTCATCGACACATTACTCAGGCATTGCACGCACATACATACCTCCTGTTTCTTGTTGTTATTAGGTCAAGACGCGTTACAGGCTGCTGCACAAATGGCCACCGTCGACCACGATCTCAGTGCCGCTCATGGCCCGCCCGGCATCACTGGCAAGTAGCAGCAGGGCGCCGTCGAGATCGGCCGGCACGCTGAAGCGGCGAGTCGGGATTCGTGAGCGCAGCTTGTCCCCCGCCTCGCTGGCCAGAAAGGCCTCGTTCAGGTCGGTCATCACGTAGCCGGGCGCCAGGGCATTCACCCGAATGCCATGGCGCGCCAATTCCAGCGCCATGGCCCGGGTCAGGTGAGCCAGGCCAGCCTTGGCCGCCAGATAAGGGCTCACGGCGCCGGCGACACGGCTCGCGAGGATAGAGGTGACGTTAATCACGCTGCCGCCCTTCCCTGCGGCGACCATCCGCCGGGCGCTTTCCTGAGCCACGGCCCAAGCGCCTTTGAGATTGGTGTCGAGCACACGGTCCCAGTCTAGGTCGTCGCAGGCCAGCAAAGGTTGGCTGTCGCTTACCCCCGCATTATTGATCAGGACATCCAGCGGGCCGGCGGCGTCGAGTACTCGGCAGATGTCCTCACGGCTGGTTACATCGAGGGCAAAGGCTTGCGCCTGCCCTCCCGCCATTTCGATGTCTTCTACCAGCGCATGCAGCGGCGTCTGGCGCCTGGCGGTCACCACCACCTCGGCGCCTGCAGCGGCCAGAGTCATGGCGAAGTGGCGGCCCAGGCCGCTGGAGGCACCGGTCACCAGGGCACGGCGCCCATCGAGGGCGAACAGTCGGGTCAGGTCCGGTTGCATCAGCGGGCCTCCAATCGCTGGTCCAGAAGCTTCTTCGCCAAGCTCATGCGGTGCACTTCGCTCGGGCCGTCGTAGATACGGAACGGGCGAATATCGCGGAAGATCCGCTCCACAACAGTATCTCCAGTCACCCCACGCCCGCCCAGGACCTGGACACAGCGATCAACCACCCGCCACAGCGCCTCGGCACTGATCACCTTTGCCATGCTCGAATCGACATTGGCGCGATGGCCCTGGTCGAGCACCCAGGCACAGTGCCAGACCGACAGTCGCACAATGTGCAAGTCCATCATGTTGTCGGCCAGCATGAAGCCTACGCCCTGGTGCTCGCCCAGCGGCTTGCCGAAGGCATCGCGGGTGCGCGCATAGTCGCAGGCGATGTCGTGAGCGCGGCGCGCGGCGCCGAGCCAGCGCATGCAGTGGGTCAAGCGTGCGGGCGCCAGGCGCACCTGGGCATAACGGAATCCCTTGCCGATCTCACCGAGCACATCGCTCGCCGGAACGCGCAGATTGTCGAAACGCAACTGCCCGTGGCCGCCGGTAAAACAGCTGTCAAGCGAGTCCAGTTGGCGCTCGTGGATGATGCCATCGCGCTTCATGTCGGTCAGGAACATGGTCGCTGTACCGTCCTCCATGCGCGCCATGATGATGCCAAAGTCGGCGCCTTCGGCCCCGGTGATCAGCCATTTGCGGCCATTAATCAGGTAGTCGTCGCCATCGCGGGTGGCGGTAGTGCGCAGCATTGACGGGTCCGAGCCGGAGCCCGGTGCAGGCTCTGTCATGGCGAAGCATGAACGAGTATGGCCTTGAACCAGCGGGCGCAACCAGCGGTCCTTCTGCGCCTCGGTGGCGACCACGTCCATCAGGTGGATATTACCTTCGTCCGGCGCATGAATATTCAGCGCCACCGGGCCCAGCGGCGAATAGCCGGCTTCTTCGAAGACGATCGCCTTGGCCACATGGCTCAGTTCCAGGCCGCCCATTTCACGGCTCGCATGAGGCGTCAGCAAGCCAGCGCTGCGGGCGCGGGCCACCAGCTCTTGGCGCAACGCGTCGCTGGGGCCGTGGCTGTTCTGGCGTGGGTCGTTCTCCAACGGGATAACCTGTTCGGCAATGAAGTCCCGGGTCTTGGCCTGCAAGTCGAGCAATTCGGTTGGGAGGGTGAAATTCATGACTGTCCTTTCTTTGTTCTTGTCTGTCGTTGGATGGCTGACGCCGCTCAGGGCAAAGCCTTGGGGTTGCTGATAGCCAATCGAGCGAGGGTGACCTGGCGCAATGCTTCGACCAGGATGCGGCGGCTTTGCGGGGCGTCATGGCTGCCTTGGCGAATAGCGCTGGCCAGTTGGCGACGCATCTCGGGCAATGTCGACGGCGCTTCTTCGACCAAGGCGGCCAGCTGCGCCTGCTCTTGATCCTCGGCCTGAGCTCCCTGGCGGCTTTCGCGAGCTGCGATGGTCATGGCATTGGCGATCATCAGCGCCGGGTAACGCAGCTCACCGGGCAGCGCTGGCAGCAGCTGTTCCAGAAGCGTCGCGCGGGCTATCTCGAGCAGGTCATGGGCATTGGGCTGGGTCATGGCGCTTCGGCTCCGGTCATGTGCAGGATGTCGAGTTCAAGCTCCGGCAACAGGCGTGCTGTCAGTGCCAGTTCCAGGGAAGGTTCTTCACCGGACAGGTGACGCTGCCCTTGCTGCAGTGCAATCACCGCCCAGCGTAAAGTGGCCATGACCTGCCAGTAGTGGAGCTGGCTGCGCTCGATACACAGCGAAGACACCTCTTGGTAGCCACGCAGGAAGTCCTCCAACTTCCCGATGCCACCGGCCTCCAGGTCTGGGCGAGTGAAACGCCAGCAGGGGGCAGTGAACCAGCCGAGATCCTCGTGAAGGTCGCCCCAGCCGGTGAACTCCCAGTCGAGCACGGCTTCCAGCCCCTGCTCGCTGGCCAGATAGTTGCCGGTACGGTAGTCACGGTGCAGCAGGCATAGGGTGCTGTTGCGCGGCGCGTGCAACTCGCACCAGCGCAGGCCCCACTCCAGCACCGGATAGGCGTCGGCGAGGGTGTCCAGATATCGACGGTAGGCGTTGATGGTCGCCAAGGCGGGCGGCCTTTGCGGAATGGATAAGAAATCCAGCGCGGCGCACGGCGGGCGGATCTGATGCAGACGCGCCAGATTGGCACCCAGCTGTTCAGCCAGACGTGCGTTACCCTGGGTTCCTGCCCCGGCGCTGAGTAACCGCCCGGCGGCGACACCCGGCACATACTCCATCAGGAAAAAGGACCGCCCAAGAACGGTGATATCGCCACACAGCCACAGCGGGCGCGGCACCTTCACACCGGCCTGATAAGCCACCTGCAACACGGCGAACTCTTGTTCACGGTTTAGGCTGGCGGGCAGCGCGGAAATCGCATCACTACGCAACACCCAACGACGGTCGCCGGCCCAAACGCCGCCTTCAATCAGCAAGTCCAGCAACCAGTTTTCCTGAATGGCGCCGCCGCTCAGGCGCTTACGCGTTCGGATGACTACCCGCGCTGCCGAGGCCTGCTTACGGATGAATTCAACCAGGTGTTGATCGTCAGTCGTGGCCACGAACGTATCGCTGGCCTGAGAAATCGTTGGAGAACTGCTCATGGGTCTGTGTGCCCTGCCTTTGGTTTCAGAGTTGGCAGAACCCTAAGAGCAAAGCCTGGGCCAAATACTGGAGAATCAACTGCAGCCCACGTGCTGCGTGGGCTTAGAGAAAGTGCCTTCGGGCGGAAGACTTATATTTTGTTGCATGATTGAAACGCGGTAATTCAATATCGAAACATTTCAACCTTGAACAGGTTCCGCCATGGACGCTTTCGCCTCCCAAGTCGTAGTGCTGATAAGCCACTTGCAGCGCCCCAGCCAACGGAGCCGTCTCGCCCAAGTGGTGAAAGGACTTACAGCTGACTATCCCGACACCCATATTGAGGTCCTCGACACCTCAGTGGTCGAAGCGCTTCAGACCGCTCGCGAGCTGGAGCAGGCCGGCAAGGTTGATGTTTTCGTCTGTGCCGGAGCCACCGCCGCCTACCTGCGCAAACACTTGACGCGCCCGGTACTGGCGATGCGTGTTGGGAGCGGCGACTTGCTCCGCGCATTGGGGCAGGCTCGTGAGCATTCTTCGCAGGTAGCCGTGCTCAGCTACAACCATATCAACCATGACCTGCAAGCCATGGCCGCACTCTTCACCGTTCAGGTTCAGCAGGCCGCTTACACGTCGCTGGAAGGGGCTCGACAAGCCGTCGAGCAGGTGGCCGAGCTTGGCTGTCGCAGCATTATCGGATCGTCGACGGTGGTGGAACTGGCAGAGCAGGCGGGGCTGCATGGTGTGCTGTCGCTGAGTGAGGACACGGTGCGAAAGGCCCTTGAGGAAGCCTTGGGTATTCTTGACAGCCAACGTATTGAGATCGCCAAGCGGAGGCACCTGAATGCCGTACTGCAGCACATTCCCGCCGGTGTAGCGGCCGTCGACAACCAAGGTGTGGTGCAGTCGCTCAACCCCGCGCTTGCACAGTTGCTGGAGATGCCTGTTAGCGCAGCATTGGGTCGACCGCTGCAGCAACTATGCCCGGACCTGGACCTACAGCAGGCTTTGCAGGATGGTACCGGCGAAGAAAACCGTGTGATGCGACTCGGCTCGCACGCTGTGGTCAGCAATTTACTGCCTATCCTGGAGAACGGCGAACGCACTGGTCTGGTGTTGACCTGCCAGGACATCACCGCTGTGCAGCGTGCCGACCAGCGCATCCGCTCCACCCGTCGCCCCGGTGCGTTCACTGCTCGTTACAGGCTCGACCAGCTGGAAGGCAACAGCACGGCCAATCGCGAAATGCTGCAGTTGGCCAGGCGTTTTGCCACCAGCCATTCGACCATCCTGATTACTGGTGAAAGCGGAACTGGCAAAGAGCTGCTCGCCCAGGGTATCCATAATGAGAGCCCACGCCGACAAGGGCCTTTTGTCGCTATCAATTGCGCAGCGTTTCCAGAGTCGCTGCTCGAAAGCGAGCTGTTCGGCTACGAGGAAGGTGCCTTTAGCGGCTCGCGCAAAGGCGGCAAGCCGGGCCTGATCGAAGCAGCACACCGCGGCACGCTGTTCCTTGACGAGATTGGCGACATGCCGGTATCGCTGCAAACACGCCTGTTGCGTGTTCTGCAAGAGCGCGAGGTACTCCGCCTGGGCGGCACCGAGCCGATAACCATCGACGTGCGCATCATCGCCGCCACCCATCAAGACCTGCGTGCGGCTATGGAAGATGGTGCGTTTCGTACCGACCTGTATTACCGGCTCAACATCCTGCGCCTGCAGACCACGCCCCTACGTGAGCGGCCAGAGGACATCGCTATGATCTGTCGCGGCATCAGCCAACGCCTGCTGGTTCAGGGCCAACCGCCAGGGGCCGCAGATATAGTGATCGCCTTGCAACCCTACTTGGTACGACATGTCTGGCCGGGCAATGTCCGGGAGCTGGAGAACGTGATCGAGCGCGCGATGCTCTCGGCAGGCGAACTTCTACGCGAGCACGGTTTAGACGAGCAGTACCTGACCCGTGTGCTGCCTGAGCTGTGTGAGGATCCGCAGCCGCAGCAGCCGCCTGCACGAGAAGCGCCATCGCGCGAAACCGACTTGAACATGATCGGCAGGGCCGCGCAGCTACGTCATGTTCAAGAAACGCTGGAAAGCTGCCAAGGCAATCTAGATGAAGCTGCCCGTCGCCTCGGGATCAGTCGAACCACTTTATGGCGAAGACTTCGCTCCTCTCGTTAAACGAGGAATCTGAGCTATGCGGCACTCGTCGACTTAAATCCGCCTGTCACGTTGCGCCCTGTCTTCGTTATATTGGGTCTGATAAGCCACAGGTTATCCGAACCTATTGCACCGTTGAGCGAGAAGACGTTGACAGAACCGATAGCGATGCCCTCCTCCTCGCCTTTAGTGTTGGCGGAACTGGCCGCCAGCACCCGTGCCGCCGCCGACGCATTCATCGCCGCCGGTACCGCGGCCAACACCGTGCGCAGCTACCAGAGCGCCCTCGCCTATTGGTCCGCCTGGCTGCAACTGCGCTACCGACGCGCACTCGGTGATGGCGCCTTGCCCCCGGAGGTGGCGGTGCAGTTCATTGTCGACCACCTTGCCCGACCCGACGGTGCGGGCGGCTGGAGCCACCTGCTGCCAGCGAACCTCGATGCTGCGCTGGTTACGGCTGGCGTAAAGGGCAAACCAGGCCCGTTGGCGTTCAGCACGGTCAGCCACCGCCTGGCCGTCCTGGCCAAGTGGCATCGCCTGCAGCAGTGGGAAAACCCGGCGGAGAGTCAGGTCGTAAAAACCCTGTTGCGTGAAGCCCGTAAGGCCCAGGCTCGCCACGGCGTCTCGGTTCGCAAGAAAACCGCCGTGGTGCTGGAACCGCTGCAGGCGATGCTTGCTACCTGTACTGACGGTATTCGCGGCCTCCGCGACCGTGCACTGTTGCTGTTGGCGTGGAGTGGCGGCGGACGCAGGCGTTCAGAAGTGATTGGCCTGCAGGTTCAGGACCTCCGTCGCTTGGACGCAGACACTTGGCTCTACGCCTTGGGGGCGACGAAGACTGATACCGGTGGCGAACGGCGGGAAAAGCCCCTGCAAGGACCTGCGGCCCACGCGCTGCAGGCGTGGCTGGAGGCGGCGCCCGCGCAGACCGGACCACTGTTCCGTCGGCTGTACAGAGGCGGCCTGGTCAGTAGCAACGGACTATCAGGCGATCAGGTGGCGCGTATCGTCAAGCGTCGAGCGCAATTGGCCGGCCTTGAAGGGGATTGGGCAGCGCACAGCCTGCGCTCGGGCTTTGTCACCGAGGCCGGGCGTCAAGGAGTGCCCCTAGGAGAGGTGATGGCGATGACCGAGCACCGCAGCATCACTACGGTGATGGGCTATTTCCAGGCCGGCACCCTGCTGGGCAGTGGTGCAACCAAGCTACTTGGCCAGGCCCTCACACCTCAAGCGAATGCCAGCGCGCCCTCCGATGAATAATCGCCTTGAGCAGTGACATCCGTCATCCCGCACAGTGCACTGAACTCAAAATACAAAGGCGCTCGCCAGGATTTCGAAACCGAACAAGAACTTTGGCTGGGCGTCGGTATGAACTGAAACGGTGCCGGCAGCATGGGAAATCCGCAGCAACGCATCGGTGCGCCCGTGGCCCATGAGCTTGCGCAGCATCGGCAGTCCGGCAGGCAAGTCGATGATGATTTCATGGACCCGTCCTCGGATGGTCTCACCGAGGTAGTCGCTAAGTGATGGCGCTCTGCCCAGAAAGGGCGTGAAGAAAAAACGAGAATCCACACGGACAGAAAAACCGTTGCTATGGGCGCAGCGATACCACAGCCGGGAAAGCAACTGATAAAACATTACTTTGAAATAATTGCGTAGGCTACTACGCGTGAAGCCCAACTCACTTAGGCACTCCAGAGCCCTGTCAGACATGCAAATGCGAGTATTTGAAATAGGCAATGTTTCAAATTTCTGCCGAAACAGCATCAGCGTGAGCGCGAACACGCAGGATCCCCGTTCGCGGATCCCCAGGGAACTGTTGGCGTTATGCAGGCAATGACGATGGCGCCGAAGTAGCCTCGATTTCCAGAATGACACAAACCGTCGATAGACAACATCCACCTGCCGCGGTTGTGTCAGGCTACCCTCGCCCCCTCTCATGTCTAATGCCACCCGGTATCGTCGTAGGGTCAAGTCTTCTTCGAACGCGTCATAAAAACTGTGAGGTTGAATCAGAACGGGAGGATCTATAGGACCCTCCCCCAACCGCATGGTGTCTAAAATTCCCAGACGCTGAAGACGCGCCAAGGTGCTAAATAGCCGCAAACTATGAGCGGCACGCTGAGCACAGAGACCCGAGCGCAAGCTGTCGAGGATCACTTTCAAGCTGGGCACGGCATAACCGCAGGTGGCACATGGCTGATTGTTTCGATCAGGACAAAAAGCCGCGGCATCAGCACATTGCGCGCACAAAGATTTGAGTTCAACCCGATGCCATGGGCACCATCGGACGCATCGCAAATGGAAAAAGAGCGAGAGGTAACCTGAGTCAGCGGCACACAGTGGGCAGTACTGCATTTTATCCAAGGCACGCGGGGCAAAAAATTGTGCAACGCTGCCAATGAAATGCGTATTTGCCAGGTAGGGACGCCCGGGCGCGTATAACCCTTGAATCGTTGCGCTGGCCACGCTGCCGTGACGCCACCGATGGTCGCCTTCGCCAGGACTGAATGCCAGCAACAAAGCGCGTGCCGGTACCCCGTTGATGACCGCAGCTCTTTGCACAGTAGCAAAGGCCGCTTCAAAGGGCGTGGGAAACCCATCGGGAAAGAAATAGCCATGGTTATAATGCATCACAAAAAGCCCGTAGGTTGCTTTTTTGCACTGCCTCACTCACCCAGCGAGGATCAAGCTCCATTGAGGTACTGTCCTTGGCTGCGAGGCTGAGCAATAGATTGAGTATCGACTCACACAGATGCTCCATGGGGATGTTGTTCATATAAGGCCCGGAGGTACTGGACGACAACTCGAGCCAAAGCGGCTCAGTAACACGCGCTAAACGAAAACCTGCCGAGAAGGCCTTGGGTATGAAATGCGCGGTATAGCTCGTCCCGGAACCCGAGGGGAACTCGGAGCCCGTATCGTAGGCATTCAAAATCACACCGAGCTCATCCACCCCGCGACAACCAGGAAAAGTCAATACTTCGGTTAAAAACCGCGCTGTCAACTGCTGCTCACGTGTCGCCTTGATCATCGTGATTTGTGCGTCAATGTCCGGCTGAGCAAAGGCAATCAGCGTCATGCAGATGCTCTTCGCCTGTAACAGATTGTAGAGATCCGCCAAGTCGAAGTAATCCACCGGCAATAATCTTTGAACCTCATCAATAACCAAAAGATACTGCCCGGCCTGCTGCCCGACCAACAATGATTCCACATGGGCTACCAAATGATAACGCAGATCCACGCGCTCCTTTGGATGAATATTTTCAGTATAGCAAAGCTCACGACAAAGATTATTAGGATGCCGTGTCTTACGTTTCAGCGCTATATAAAAAGCGACATGACATTCAGGAAACTGTTTTTTTAGCTGCTCGGCCACAAACACGGCGCAACGACTTTTGCCAACCCGTGATTGCCCACGAAACATCACTGCGGAACGCCTCATTGCAACCCGATCAAGGCACAACCGCACCGCCCAATTTAACGCGGGCGTGATGATCCGCGCCTGCTTGCTGATTAAGGGATGCGTTATATTCATGATCCCCCCCGATTATCGGCTTGTCCTGCTGCGGGAAGACCAGGATATTCATGATCCGGCTGAAGCAAGTAGTCTTTAACTGGCTTCTTCACAGGTACGACGGCGCGTGGCAGTGTCGACAGGCTCGGATCCTCGGCCTGCTTAACCAGCAGCGCCCGGTTGGGTTGGTTGTGGCGAATAAAATAGTCGCAGATCTGCTGACTGGGTGGAAGATCCTCTGTGATGGTCAACGCTCGTTGACCAATCAATGAATTGACCAACCGTCTAATGTACGGTGTATGCCTAAAGGTCGCCCACCAACCGCAGGCGTGGAGTACACCTATTGCTGCACCATTGGGTAGAAAAGCGTTGACAGCGCGATAATCATGCTCGTCAATTTCCACACACAATTTGAGCCCGATCAGATCAAAGTTGGCCGCCAAATGCTCACTGGTATACCTGACCCGATCCAGCATGATGTATGGCCGTCGCCCTTCTGCCAAGCTTCCGCGCACCGTCACATACTTAGTAATCAAGTCGACTTGTAGCCGTTCACGGCGTTCAACAGCAATACGTGGTAGTATGGCGGCTTGATTCATATACTGTCGAATCAAGCCCAACGGCGAAAACATGCCAATCCCTTCCGAAGGCTCCGCATTATAATTGGCTAGCGCGACGTCCAATGCTTGGATAAATCGTGTCAGATCCAACTGATACTCAACGGCTTTTTCCTGTGCGCCATCCGCTCTACCATGGCGAGGGTGACTACCGGTTGTCGACGGTAATAAAGCTGTGTGTCGTACCACCTCCGCAAAAAGTCGCTCGATCTTTGCGCGCGTTTCAAAACGCCCGGTTGGGCCCAAATAATGGTGAAAGCCGAAATCCTGCCGAGCTTGGAGCGTAATTTTCTTAGCAATATTGGACAGATGCGAGTCAACACTAAGCACACTGAACGTGACACCGCAACACTCCTCAATCACGCTTGAAGGAAAGCCCGCATCGACTTTGTATGAAAAATTGGTTTTTTCCAGTGTTTGCGCCTTCCACCCCCCCAAGCTTGCCCGCACAAGCACTTCGCGAACATCGCTGGCCCCAGGCTGGCTTCGCAAGACCAATTTGTAGGCAAGCAGGGCATGGGAATATTGATCAATAGCAGCGAGTAACCACATGCGATCTAACGGAATCGGTAACATCAAGCCATCTACTTGCTCCACCAACAAAACAAAAAAAGCACTGATAAAATGCCCATCCAACTCAACAATGTCGAACGGGCGCTGCGCGACGAGGTAAGGCCGGTGCCCGGTACCAGTGACAATATGCGCTCTCGCCTCGGAACTGCCATGCGCATTTATGTACGAACCCGGAAATTGGTTGCGCAGAGCGAGAATATAGCGGCGTATGCTCACGCGTCCCTGATATTTAGTGGAATAAGGCCAACCACGATGATCGGGGGCTATGGCGTGCAAAACCTGCATGAACTTTTTGGTGAGGAACGCTATAGCGTTCCTATGATCATCGAGCGTCTGTGCAGAGTCTTTAAGAACTGCGATCATCCGCTCTTCAATTTCGGGGTATGTCTCGAGTAACTGCTGAAGGCAGCCTGACATCCCCCCCTGCTGGCCACTGTATTTATTGCCCGATGGTTTGCGTCGTTCGTAGGGTTTGAGATGAATATGGGGAAGCAGCGCCCTTTCGCCAATACACTGGCCTTGGTCATCCAAAGTCAGAAAGCGGGACGCTAATCGATTAACTTCCCACCCTTTTAGGTGGGTCCTCTGCTCGATTGCGCGCAAAGCGTGACCTTCAATGTACATCTGCACTGCGGTGCGACGCCGACAGAACAGCTGCCAGTGTTCCTCGGGGACTGCCGAGGCTGGTAGTCTCGGCCAGTTCCCGGCTTGCACGGTCTGGGGGATCACAACCCGCTTCATGGCCGTTCAACTTTGCAAGACCATGTGGTCTGCAGGTTTGGGGTGAAAGCATCAATGGTTAACTCTACCTGCCCTTTGATTGCCAAACGGCTGAGTCCGCCGACCAACTCCGTCATGTCTAGGTTGGGTAGTATTTGCGCCAAGCTGCCAATGGTACCGATTCTATTTAGCCCGACGGTTTGAAAAAGAAGCGCTTCCGTTGCGTTGATATCCACACTCCAACGCGTCAACGCTACGAAACTTGCCAATCTTAGCAAGGGCATAACTTGATAATGACGGGCGTCGCGTGTTGACTCATCGAAGAGTCGGTAAAGAGCACCGGCAGCCTGTGCCAACTCCTTCTGAACCTTCAGCTGCTCATGCGCCTCTAGATCATCAATGTATCCCGGCTTCACCTCATGCCACTCGATAAGGCCCTCGACATTCGTCGCAATCGCATCAAGTTTTACCTTGCGCCCGCCTCGCTGGTCTGCATTGAATTCTTCGCCTTGGGGCTTCCAGAAAGCTACTATTGATGGATCAAACTCAAGATAGATTAGCCAGTGCGCGACTTCACGATGGCTTTCTAGAATCAGATTATTATTGGCTTTCAAACTATAAACATGCCAAATACTGCTGCGTACAGATCCGCGATTACGCATCTGAGCTATCAAGGCATTGCTGGGCGTCGCTTGCTTCGTACTTTTTTTAGACATATCTACACCCTCAACATAGACTTCATGCTTAGGTAGATATGCCAACCCCTCGCGGAGGTCTTCTATGACGAATGGGGGCGGATTCCACAATGTGATAATCGCACAGTTGCCCCACATCCATGATGCCTATTGGAAATAAAAGGTACCGCATAGCGTAAGAAAGATAATAAGCCGCTACGGAATCACAAGCATAGAGGAAGCGACGCGATGAAAACGTTATCCATGCCAGGTCTCACACCCTCCCTATTTGACCGTCAAACAATAGATTATATACGTGATTTCCAAAATTACTATGAAGGTGGCCTTCCCTGTACAGCTGAAGAATTGTGCCTCTATCTGTTGCATAGCTTCCGAGGTACCCCTACCAAAATCGGTCGGATCCTAACAGCGCTCTCTCGCTATCATCGAACACTCGGATTTGCAGATCCCACCCAATGCCCCACCGTATTAAGGCTCTGCAGGGAGTTCGAGAAAGTAACATGCTTACAAGCACCTATATCTTCACAAACGACTCCTACATTTCATTGTGTCTCCGAACTGACTAAAATGTTAAAAGGCGAGATCGCTCGCCACCGACACGAGCTCAAAAAAGCCCGCGCCCTTCTGAACCATGACAGAGCACGCCTGATACATCATAAACTCCTCAAATCAGTGCGTAATCGAGCGATATTGCTCGTTTCTTACTGGTACGGATTGGAGATGAATGAAACTTGCGCACTGAGCCTAAAGGACGTGGTGGTGACGCCAAAAAAAATGCAGATAACAGTTCGCCCAACCCCAAAGTCGCTTAAATCACCGCCCCAGCTTTTGACTATTGGCTATTTACCTCAGCTATGTCCAGTGCGAGCAACTCACGCTTGGCTAGAACTTTCCAAACTTAGCGAGGGACTCCTGTTTCCAGACATTAGAGCAGGCGAATTACTAGCTAACACGCCCGCAACCAACCTACAAAATTATTTCGGGTCCCGAGCAAAGCGCATTACACCTGATGCATTAAAAGGACGGATTGTGTGGAGAAACGGATTACTGGCTTTTCTGCTGGATTGTGGCTGGTCAGCAGCAGACATCACGCAGTGCTTACCCCAGTATCGGAGAAAGCACATTCGACATCTTCAAAAGGAGTTCCAAAAACAAGGACGCAATCGACAGGACTTACCAATAGATAGGGTCTTGACGACCATCTTGAGTCATTACACCCGATCGGCAGAAAGCTATATATCCTCAAGAACCTAAAACAGCAATTCTTATTGCATAGCTGCAAGCTTATTCGCCAACTTTTAGTAACAACGCTCCAACTCAACTAAATCATCATCTCGAAAACACCAAGTAAATATTAAAATCCGCGAGCTGACAGGAATGCAAACCATTGAAATGGCGAGATTATCGACTAGCCAGAAATTGGAAGATTTAGTTAAGATGACTGCGACCGCGAAACTACCGCAATGATGCTGAAGGCTATATGGCTGGTCCGGCAAACCTGACTGCACATGGCGAATTGAATCAGCAGGGACACTGTGGGCGCCGCGCTTGCCGGCGATGGGGCGCGAAGCGGCCCCGGTTACAGATGCCCGCTGTGGGTCGGTAACAGCCAGTCGGAGCAGACCGTTCCGCCCCATCGCTGCGTCGTTACATAGACCAACGACCAAAATGCTGCTCCAGGAACTCAGTCACCAGCGAGGCGATCTGCAACTGGATCGCCCCCCGCGACCGGGCGTTATCGCCGTCCCGGCAAATGACACCATCCCCTGGAGCATCGTCTTCGAGCAACGCCATCGCGCCTGGTTTGCACGTCGACAAGAAGCTGAAATGGCTGGCGTCCTCGATCTCGACATAACGACTCGTCGCCGAGGGCAGACGCTTGGCAAGGTCAGCAGATTCCAGCTGCGCGGGAAGGTCTTCAGAAGGCGCGCCAGCCGCAATCACCAACGTCGGCACTGGCAAAGCCGCAAGGCTTTCATCGGTCAGGCCACGTGACAGGCCAAGATCCAGGGTAACGATGGCGGTGACACGACTGTCGCGCAAATCGCCACCCAGTCGAGCTTTCGATGCCGGGGCGCTGTCGGCATTGATCTGCTTGTAGACGCTGCAACTCGACAGCTGCGGATGGATGGAACAGTCCTGGGCAAAACGCTTGGAATCAAAGCGGGCGCCGGCAATTTCCAGCGCGGTCCAGCCGCCCAGTGAGTGGCCGACCACTGCAACTTGGCCCTTCGCCACCCGCCCGAACTGATCCGCCTGGGCCATGACCGCATCGATGGCCCGCTGCAAGTCAATGGGACGCCGCCACAACTGTGCCGCGGCTTCAGGGTTGCGATCGCGGGTAGTAGTGCCGGGGTGGTTGACCGCCGCCACGATGTAGCCTTGGTGAGCCAGTGCACTGGCCAGCCACGACTGGTTTCCCCAATTGCCGCGAAAGCCGTGGGAAAGCACCACCAATGGATACGTGCCTGCAGTTGGAGGTGCATCGCGCACAGCGAGGTCACCGCTGAAAACCGGGGTATCAGCGATCAACTGTGGTGGCGCAGTAGTCGTACTCGGGTACCAGACGACCAGCTCCAGCGGACGGTCTGTTTGCCTCTCCGATAATGTCGAGGTCTTGAAGCCAATGGTCTTGTAGCCAGCGAATGCAGGTATGTCCAGGCAGATAAAAAGCAACAAGCCGAGCACTGTTTTCATTGTTTTTCTTCCTTGATAGGTCAGCGTCGATTAGATGCAAACCGGTACGCGGGAAACATATCAGCCCTCGCCGCGACCCACACAATCTTTCCGGCAATGCAGCGCTCCAATAGACCAGATAGTGGGAATATATTTTGCGCACTAAATATTATCACGCAATATTCAGCCCAGGCAGCAAGCAGTCGCTGATCCCACTACCCAAGCTAACGGAGCATGATCATGACCTTCATCAAAGCAATCGCCATCACCACCCTGACCTTTGGCAGCAGCGTCGGCGCCTTCGCCCAGACCGCCTCCCCGTACCAGTACGGCATGAACCTGGACATCGCCCAAGTGATCGCGGTGGAGGCCTCGGGCCACGCCACCGACCACGCCGACACCGCCACCCTCACCTACCGTGACAGCGACGGCAAGGTGCAGAAGATCAGCTACCTGCGCCCAGCCACCTCCGCCAACCAGAACTGATGACCAAACTTCAAAAGCCGGAGCGTGCCAATGGCCGGTTACTCGGTTGGCTTTCCAGCTTTGGCAGTTGCTGACTCGACGCGCCGGCGCCAACCTCGCGTTCGAGCACAGCTCTGCCAAGGCTGGCGTACTCCAGTACACTCAGGGAGCCGCGAAGTTCACGTGACTCCAAAGGCAAAGAATCTCCCTTCTGGCCCGCCCATGATCTTGGACCTGGATACCCAATGCTGACTGCCCTGCTGTTCGACCTCGACGGAACCCTCACCGACACTGACACCTTGCACTTGCAGGCCTTTCGCCAACTGCTGCGCGAGCATGACGGCCGCGAGCTGAGCCAGGCGCAGTTCGATGCCCAGGTCAGCGGCCGCGCCAACGGCGAGCTGTTCGCCGAGCTGTTTGCCGGTGCCAGTGCCGAGCAGTGCCAGGAGCTGGCCGACCGCAAGGAGGCGCTGTTCCGCGACATGTCGCCGGCTCTCGAGCCGATGCCGGGCCTTGTGCGCCTGCTGGAACATGCCCGGGCTCGTGACATCGGCATGTGCGTGGTGACCAACGCACCGCGGCTGAACGCCGAGCACATGTTGAACGCCATGGGCCTGGGCCAGCGCTTCGAGCATGTGCTGGTGGCCGAGGAACTTGCACGGCCCAAGCCGGACCCGCTGCCTTACCTGACCGGGTTGCAGCGGCTGGGTGCCGAGGCCGGGCAGGCACTGGCCTTCGAGGATTCGCTGCCGGGGGTGGCGGCAGCGAGTGGCGCGGGGATCTTTACCGTGGGCGTGGCCACTACCCAGACGCCGGAGCGGTTGCTGGCGGCGGGGGCGAAGCTGGTTGTCCGTGACTTCAACGACCCAGCGTTGTGGACCTTGATCGGATCCATGCAATGAGCATACGGGGCCGCTTCGCGCCCCATCGCCGGCAAGCCAGCTCCCACCTCGACCGCATCGGCCTCAAGCCATGCGCCATCCCTGTGGGAGCTGGCTTGCCGGCGATCAGGCCAGAACAGGCAGCACAAGACAGTTGCTCCCTCCTCGATCGCATCGGCCTCAAGCCATGCGCTGTCCCTGTGGGAGCTGGCTTGCCGGCGATGGGCTGCGAAGCGGCCCTAGGATTTCAAGGCAATATGCATGCCCCTGCCATTGTGCACACCCAGGTCAACCCATGCTGATCGACGAAGAACTGACCCTCAAGAAGCTGGAAACCTTCCTCGCCTTCATGCGCACCGGCAACCTCGGCCGCGCCGCCGCCGAGCTGACCACCAGCGCCGTCAGCGTGCACCGTGCGATCCACTCGCTGGAAAGCGCACTGCGCTGCCCGCTGTTCAAGCACGAAGGCCGCCAGCTGATCCCGCTGGAAAGCGCCTACGTGCTGGAAAAGAAAGCCCGCCAGCTGATCCAGGACGCCGAGCAGATGGTCCGCCAGACCCGCGAGGCCGCCGGTTTCTATGCCGAACGCTTCCGCCTGGGCGCGCTCTACTCGCTGACGGTGAAAACCGTGCCCAAGCTGGTCATGGGCCTCAAGCTGCGCCGCAGCGAACTCAACATCGACCTGACCCTGGGCTCCAACGTCGACCTGCTGCAGCGCCTGAAGAACCACGAATTGGAGGCCATCCTCGTGTCGCTCGACGAAAGCGCCAGCGACCCTGCATGCGAGCAGCTGCCGCTGTTTTCCGACGATATCTTCCTTGCCGTGCCCATCGATTCGCGCTTCGCCGAGCAGGCCGAGGTGGACCTGGCCGACCTGGCCGACTCCACCTTCATCACCCTGACCCAGGGCTTTGCCACCCACCGCGATGGCGCCCGGGTGTTCCAGCAGGCCGGCTTCGAACCCAAGGTGGCCATGCAGGTGAACGATATCTTCACCCTGCTGAGCATGGTCAGCTCGGGCGTGGGCTTTGCCCTGCTGCCCGGGCGTATAGCGGCGGTGTACGAAAACCGGGTCAGGTTGATCGCCCTGAAGCCGCAATATCGCTTGCAGCAGCATATCGGCGTGGTGTTCCTCAAGGCGCGGGAGCGGGAGCCGAACCTGCTGGCGTTGCTGGCAGAATGCCGGATGTACAGCCTGGAGCGCTGAGGGGTCTCGGAACACAGCCTCTTTTGTTGTTTGCTGCACTGGCCTCTTCGCGGGTAAACCCGCTCCCACAGGTACCGAGCAAACCTCGGGCAATGCACTTACCCTGTGGGAGCGGGTTTACCCGCGAAGAGGCCGGTGCAGGCTGACTCAAACCACCAAGGCCCGCTGCACCTCGCCCACCGTTGTAGCCAGGCTGTTCAGGTGCAGGTTCAACACCCGCTCCACCGGCGCCTGGTCCAGCGGCCAGTGCAAGGCAATGCTCCCGGCCAGGCGCCCTTCGGCATGCACCGGCAGGGCTATCGCGCGGATCAGGAACGGCAAGCGCACCGGGTACTCCCAGTGCCCTTCGGTGCGCTGGCCGAAGCCCTTGTTCGCTTCCTCCTCGATGTCGCGCAGCACCGTCTCGTCGCCCACCCGCGCATGGGCCGCCAGGCGCTGCACTTCATCGACCGCCAACTCACCCAGGCATGCCCGCCCCATCGCCGAGTGGAACAGGCTGGCATGATGGCCGACGATCTGGCAGGTGTGCGGGTAGCGTTTGCGCAATACCTGGGGGATGGCGCTTTCCATCACCTCCAGCCGCTCGCCGTCGAAACATGACAGGTCAACCACCAACCCGGTGCGCTCGCTCAACTCCAGCAACATGGGTGCGGCGTGCTCCACCAGGCGCCGCTTGAAACGCAGCTGGCGGTCACCGAACAGGCGCCGCGCGCACAGCCGGTAACGCCGGTCGCTGAGGCCGCGGTAGACCCAGCCCTGCTCCTGCAAGGTGGCGAGCATGCGCGACACCGTGGCCTTGGGCAGCGCCGTCAGGTAATGCAGTTCTTCCAGGCCCAGCGCCTGGTGTTCGCCAAGCAGGTCGACGATGGCCAGCGCCCGCTCCACCGAACGCACGCCGCCACTGTCTGCCGTGATGCCCATGAGTGTGACCTCCCTGTAGCTGGATGGTCAGGATAGCCAGCAAGATCCGCGCCTGCCCAGCGGTTTCATGGCGCTTGCAAGCTCCGGGGTGGGCGCCGCGCTACCCAACGGGTGAGCTGTTCATGGGCATGGGCCAGCTGCAACACCGCATGGTCGGCCTGGGCCGGGCCGATGATCTGCAGGCCCATGGGCAACCCGGCAGCGTTGAAACCGACCGGTACGCTGATGCTCGGCAAACCGGCCAGGGTCGGCCCTATCACCACTTCCATCCAGCGGTGATAGGTGTCCATCGCCCGCCCTCCGACCACCGTTGGCCAAGGTTGCCGTGCATCGAATGGGAACACCTGGGCCGATGGCAACAGCAGGTAATCGTAACGCTCGAACAGCTGGCCCAGCGCACGGTACCAGTCGCTGCGGGCCACCGAAGCCTGGTACACCGCCGCCGCGCTCAGGTGCAGGCCACCCTCCACCTCCCACCGCGCCTCGGGCTTGAGCAGCGCGCGCTTGCCCGGGTCGGCATAGGCCGCAGCGAGGTTGCCGTGCACCAGGAAGTGGCGATGGGTCAGCCAGCATTGCCACAAACGCGCCAGGTCGAACGCCGGTTGGCAGGCTTCGACCCGGCAGCCCAGTTCGGCGAAGTCTGCCAGGGCCGCTTCGCACAGGCTCAGCACCCCGTCATCCATCGCCAGGTAGCCGTCGTAGTCGCCCAGCCAGCCAACCCGCACGCCGCGGAAATCGCGCTGCAACCCGGCGGCAAAATCGCGCCGGCCCTCGCCCAGCGACAACGGCGCCCGCGCATCGAAACCCGCCAGGGTCGACAACAGCCGCGCCACATCCACCACGCTGCGGCCCATCGGCCCCTCGGTGGCCAGCTGCTGCACGAACAGTTCCGGCGCCGGCCCGTGGGGTACGCGGCCCTGCGACGGGCGCAGGCCATAAACGTTGTTGAACGCCGCCGGGTTGCGCAGCGAGCCCATCATGTCGCTGCCGTCGGCGACCGGCAGCAGGCGCATGGCCAGCGCCGCCGCCGCCCCACCGCTGCTGCCCCCGGCCACCTTGCCCGGGTCGTAGGCGTTGGTGGTGGTGCCGAACAGGGTGTTGTAGGTCTGCGAACCAAGGCCGAATTCCGGCACATTGCTCTTGCCTATGATCAGCGCACCACTGGCCCGCACCCGCGCCACACTGATCGCGTCCTGCTCGGGCACCTGCTCGGCGAACAGCGGCGAGCCCAGGGTGGTGCGCAGCCCGGCAGTAGCGGCGAGGTCCTTGATCGCCTGGGGCATGCCATGCATCCAGCCGCGCGAATGGCCACGGGCCAGCTCGCGGTCACGCTCATCGGCCTCGGCCAGCAGTGCCTCGGCCGGGCGCAGCGACACCAGCGCATTGACCTGCGGGTTGAAGCGTTCGATATGCGCCAGATAAGCCTGCATCACCTCCCGGCACGACATCTGGCGGGCATGGATGGCCCGGGACAATGCCTCGGCATCGAGGGCAACGATGGGGTCGATGGCTAGCGGCATCACGGTTTCACTCCAAGGTTGAAAGCGGCAGGCTTGCCCGCGCGTGGGGCTTCTTTCAGGCAATAGGTGCCCAGCAGTGTCAGCAGGCAGGCGAACAGCACATAGAACGACGGCGCCACCGGGGTACCGAGCGCCTTGCTCAGCCAGGTGACGATCAACGGGGCGAAGCCGCCGAACACCATCACCGCCACGTTATAGGCCACCGACACACCGGTAGAACGCACCTCGACCGGGAACTGTTCGGCCAGGGCCGTGGGCGCCGGCCCGAAGAAGCCACCGATGGCGGTGCACAACAGCAGTTGCATCACCAGCAGGCGCTCCAGCGACGGCGCGGCAGCCACCCATACATACAACGGGTAGACCATGACGAAGAACGCCAGGGTGAAGGCCATCAGCACCGGGCGCCGCCCCAGCCGGTCAGACAACGCGCCGGACAGCGGGATCACCACGGTCATCAGCCCAACCGCAAGCATCTGCACCAGCAGCACCTGGTCCAGCGGCAGGCCGAGGTTCTTGTGGGCGAAGGTCGGCATGTTCACCAGCACCACGTAGAACGACACCGTCGCGCCACAGGCCAGGCCCATCGATACCAACAGGCTGCGCCGATGCTCACGCAGCACCTGCCACAGGCTGGGCGACTGGCCCTTGGCCTGGCGGCGCGCCTCGATGAATTCCTCGGGCTCTTCCATGTGCTTGCGAATCCACAGCCCCACCGGGCCGATCAGCAGGCCGAGCACGAACGGGATACGCCAGCCCCAGCTGTCCAGCGCCGCTGGCGTGCACAAGTGGGTGACCAGGGCCACCATCGCCGCCCCGGAGAACACCGCCAGGCACTGCCCCACCAGCTGCCACGAGCCATACAGGCCCTTGCGGTGGGCCGGCGCGCTCTCCACCAGGAAGGCCGTGGCGCTGGCGTACTCGCCGCCGGTGGCAAAACCTTGCAGCATGCGCGCCACCACGATCAGCATCGGCGCGGCCATGCCGATGGCCAGGTAGTCGGGGGCGAAGGCGATCATGGCAATGGACACGGTCATCAGCCGGATGATCATCTGCATCGCCGCCTTGCGGCCCTTGCGGTCGGAATACATGCCCAGCAGCACGCCGCCCACCGGGCGCATGAAAAAGCCGACGCCGAAGGTGGCCAGGGCCATCAGCAGCGAGGCGTATTCGTCGTCGGAGGGGAAGAACTGCCGGGCGATGATGCTGGCCAGAAAGCCGTACACGATAAAGTCATACCACTCCAGGGCGTTGCCGATGACGGCGGCGACCACTTGCCGGGTACGCGACACGCCGGTGCTCGAAGTCTGCATAGGAAACACTCCACACAATGATTGGGTGATCGCCCAGGCGCGGTCGCGCCCGGGTTCCAGCGGCAGTCGTCAAAAGGAAAGGTCAGGCGGGCGCGAGCCAGCGCTCTGCCAGCGCGCCCCAGTAGGCGGCACCGGTCAGCAGGATGTCGTCGTTGAAGTCGTAGGCCGGGTTGTGCACCATCGGCCGCGATACGCCATTGCCGATGAACAGGTAGGCGCCCGGGCAGCGTTGCAGCATCCAGGCGAAGTCTTCGCTGCCCATCAGCTTGCGGGTGTTGCCATCCACTGCCTCGGCACCGAGCAATTCCACCCCCACCTGCCGGGCGAAGGCATTTTCCGCGGCATGGTTGACCAACACCGGGTAGGCCGGGCGGTGTTCGAGCGTGGCGCGGCAGCCAAAGCTCTCGGCCTGGCTGACGATAATGGCCCGCACCCGCTCCAGGGTCTGCGCCCGCACCTCGGCGTTCAGCGCGCGCAGGCTCAGGCGCAGCAGTGCCTGCTGCGGGATCACGTTGGCCGCTTCGCCGGCCTGCAAGGCGCCGACGGTAACCACGGCCGCCTCCTGCGCATCGATATTGCGCGCCACCACGGTTTGCAGGGCCATCACCACACTGGCCGCCGCCACCAGCGGGTCGACGGTCAGGTGCGGCATCGAGCCATGGCCGCCAACCCCGTCGAGGGTCACCGTGAGCAGGTCTTGCGAGGCCATCATCGGCCCTTCGCGGAAGCCCAGGTGCCCCGCCGGCAGCCCGGGCATGTTGTGCATGCCGAACAGTGCATCGCAAGGGAAGCGCTCCAGCAGGCCGTCAGCCAGCATCGCCTCGGCGCCACCCTGGCCCTCCTCGGCCGGCTGGAAGATCAACGTCAGCGTGCCGTCGAACTGCCGGGTCGCCGCCAGGTAGCGCGCGGCGCCAAGCAGCATGGTGGTATGCCCGTCGTGGCCGCAGGCGTGCATGCAGCCCTGGTGCTGGCTGCTGTACGCGGCGCCGGTAGCCTCGTGGATGGGCAGCGCGTCCATGTCGGCGCGCAGGCCCAGGCGGCGTGGGCTGCTGCCATTGCGCAGTACGCCGACCACGCCGGTCTTGCCGATACCGGTGTGCACTTCATAGCCCCATTCTTCGAGCAGTCGGGCAACCAGCGCCGAAGTGCGGCTTTCTTCGAAGCCCAGTTCCGGGTGAGCGTGGATATCGTGACGGATTGCGTGCAGGTCGCTGGCCACATCGTTCAGCCAGGCCAGGATGTGCTGATGTCGGGACATGTAGAGTCTCCTCGCGCGGGTGGATTCCCGTTCTTGTTGTTCGCCTTGAGGTCACGACGGGTAAGGCAGGTCGTGCTTGGCTGACAGATAAGCGCGAGGAAGCTGGGAGCACAATCGAATCTGGTTTCACACGGTGGAACACAAAGTCGTGCCTTTGCTGTTACCTTGAACGCACTGTTCAGCCAAAGCCAAGGACTGCGTCATGCCCCCACGCCCCACCACCCCCACCGGTTTCATCCGCGTCCGTGGCGCCCGCGAGCACAACCTCAAGAACATCGATGTCGATATCCCCCGTGACGCTCTGGTGGTGTTCACCGGCGTGTCCGGCTCGGGCAAGTCCTCGCTGGCCTTCTCCACCCTCTACGCCGAAGCCCAGCGCCGCTACTTCGAATCGGTCGCGCCCTATGCCCGGCGCCTGATCGACCAGGTCGGCGTGCCGGACGTCGACGCCATCGAAGGCCTGCCCCCGGCCGTGGCCCTGCAGCAGCAACGCGGCACGCCGAGTGCACGTTCCTCGGTGGGCAGCGTGACCACCCTGTCCAGTTCGATCCGCATGCTCTACTCCCGCGCCGGCCACTACCCGGCCGGCCAGGCGATGCTGTATGCCGAGGATTTCTCGCCCAACACGCCGCAGGGCGCCTGCCCGGAATGCCATGGCATGGGCCGGGTCTACGAAGTGAACGAAGCGACCATGGTCCCCGACCCGTCGCTGACCATCCGCGAGCGCGCCGTGGCGGCCTGGCCGATGGCCTGGCAGGGCCAGAACCTGCGCGACATCCTGGTGACGCTGGGCTACGACGTCGATACCCCCTGGCGCGACCTGCCACAGGCGCAGCGCGACTGGATCCTGTTCACCGAAGAAACACCCACCGCGCCGGTGTATGCCGGACTGACCCCGGCGCAGACCCGCGCCGCCCTCAAGCGCAAGCTAGAGCCCAGCTACCAGGGCACGTTCATGGGTGCCCGGCGTTACGTGCTGCACACCTTCATGCACTCGCAAAGCGCGCAGATGCGCAAGCGCGTTGCCCAGTTCATGCGCCCCAGCCCGTGCCCGCTGTGCCAGGGCAAGCGCCTGAAGCGCGAGGCCCTGGGCGTGACCTTCGCCGGCCTGGATATCGCCGAGCTGTCGCGCCTGTCGCTGCAGGCGCTGGCCGAGGTGTTCCGCAAGGTGGCGGCAGCAGACTACCTGGCACAACAGCAGGACGACCTGACCCTGGAAAAGCGCCTGGCTGCCCAACGCATCGCCAACGAACTGCTCGAACGCATCGACACCCTGCTCGACCTGGGCCTGGGCTACCTGGCCCTGGAGCGCAGCACCCCGACCCTGTCCTCTGGCGAGCTGCAACGCCTGCGCCTGGCCACCCAGCTGAACTCGCAGTTGTTTGGCGTGATCTACGTGCTCGACGAGCCTTCGGCCGGTTTGCACCCGGCCGACAGCGAAGCCCTGTTCGAGGCGCTGCAGCGCCTTAAGCACGCGGGCAACTCGGTCTATGTGGTGGAACACGACCTGGACACCATGCGCCGCGCCGACTGGCTGGTGGATGTAGGGCCTGCCGCTGGCGAGCATGGCGGCACCATCCTCTACAGCGGGCCGCCCACGGGCCTGGCCCAGGTCGAGCAGTCGAGCACCCGGGCCTACCTGTTCAGTGCACCGGCCCAGACCACGCGCACACCACGCCAGGCCCACGACTGGCTGAAGCTCGAAGGCATCAGCCGCAACAACCTGAACAACCTCAGTGCGCAATTCCCGCTGGGCTGCTTTACCGCCGTTACCGGTATTTCCGGTTCGGGCAAGTCGAGCCTGGTCAGCCAGGCGCTGCTGGAGCTGGTGGGTGCGCACCTGGGCCATGCCGCCCAACGCAACGAGCCCGAAGAGCAGAGCCTGGAAGATGAACCAGAACAGGCCAGCGGCGGGCATGTGAGCGCGGGCCTTGGCAGCATCAGGCGCCTGGTGCAGGTCGACCAGAAGCCGATCGGCCGTACGCCCCGCTCCAACCTGGCCACCTACACCGGCCTGTTCGACCATGTGCGCAAGCTGTTCGCCGCCACCGAACAGGCCAAGGCAAAAGGCTTCGATGCCGGGCGTTTCTCCTTCAACGTTGCCAAGGGGCGCTGCGAGAACTGCGAGGGCGAAGGCTTCGTCAGCGTCGAGTTGCTGTTCATGCCCAGCGTCTATGCGCCCTGCCCGACCTGCCATGGCGCCCGCTACAACCCGGAAACCCTGGCGGTGAGCTGGCAGGGCATGAACATTGCGCAGGTGCTGCAGTTGACGGTCGACCAGGCCTTGCTGGTGTTCGCCGAACAGCCAGCGGCGCGGCGCTGCCTGCAGGTGCTGCAGGACATCGGCCTGGGCTATCTGCGCCTGGGCCAGCCGGCCACCGAACTGTCCGGCGGCGAGGCGCAGCGCATCAAGCTGGCCACCGAGCTGCAACGCATGGCCCGCGGGGCGACGTTGTATGTACTGGACGAACCCACCAACGGCTTGCACCCGCAGGACATCGACCGGCTGCTGGTGCAGCTCAACCGCCTGGTCGATGGCGGGCACAGCGTGGTGGTGGTCGAGCATGACATGCGAGTGGTGGCGCAGAGCGACTGGGTGATCGACATCGGGCCTGGGGCCGGGGATGCCGGGGGCCAGGTGGTGGTCAGCGGCACGCCACAGGTGGTGGCCGGGTGTGCTGAAAGCCGCACTGCGGAGTTTCTGGCCAAGGCCTTGTAGCGCCTGCTCCGGCCTCTTCGCGGGCTTGCCCGCTCCCACAGGTTCACCACAGTCGTGCAAGCTGTGCAGTACCTGTGGGAGCGGGCAAGCCCGCGAAGAGGCCGGCATAGGAGATAGACTGTTTTCATCCCTCGGCACCCTCAAGTACAGTCTGCCCCATGGACAAATACGCCCCCCGCCAGTGGCTCCCCCACGAAAAACCCAGCCTGCCGGGCTCCCCCTCCACGCCCCTGCACACGCCCGCCAAACGTCTGGCCTACGGCGTGGTCGGGCTGCTAGTGGCGATCACCGGTGGCCTGGGTAACGCGCTAGTCACCGCCAACCTGGTGTTCCTGCAAGGAGCGCTGGGCGCAACCACGGCGGAAATGGCCTGGCTGCCGGCCGCCTATGTAATGACCAACGTGTCCATCAACCTGCTGCTGGTGAAGTTCCGCCAGCAATTCGGCCTGCGCGCGTTCACCGAGGTGTTCCTGGTGCTCTATGCCCTGGTCACCTTCGCCCACCTGCTGGTCAACGACCTCAACTCGGCCATCGCCGTGCGGGCGGCCCATGGCATGGTCGGTGCCGCGCTCAGCTCGCTGGGGCTGTACTACATGATCCAGGCGTTCCCGGCGCAATGGCGGCTGAAGGCGATGGTGCTTGGCCTGGGCGCCTCGCAACTGGCGTTGCCGCTGGCGCGGATCTTCTCCGAAGACCTGCTGCAGATCGCCGAATGGCGCGGCCTGTACCTGTTCGAACTGGGCCTGGCGCTGGCCGCGCTGGGCTGCGTGCTGATGCTCAAGCTGCCCCCCGGTGACCGCTTCAAGACCTTCGAGCCGCTGGACTTTCTCACCTTCTCGCTGATGGCCAGCGGCACCGCGCTGCTGTGCGCCGTGCTGTCACTCGGGCGTATCGACTGGTGGCTGGAGGCGCCCTGGATCGGCATGGCCCTGGCGGCCTCGATCGCGCTGATCTTCAGCGGCCTGGCCATCGAGCACAACCGCCAGAACCCGCTGCTGATGACCCGCTGGCTGGGCAGCGGCGCGATCATTCGCCTGGCCCTGTGCGTGGTGCTGATTCGCATGGTCACCTCGGAGCAGTCCACCGGGGCAGTCGGCTTCCTGCAGGCGCTGAACCTGGGCAGCGAGCAGATGCGCACGTTGTACGCGGTCATGCTGCTGGGTGCGGTGGCCGGCCTGGCCAGCAGTGCCTTCACCATCAACCCCAACCACCTGGTGATCCCGCTGTTCATCTCGCTGCTGGCCATGGCCACCGGCGCCTTCATGGACAGCAGTTCGAGCAACCTCACCCGCCCGGCACAGATGTACCTCAGCCAGTTCCTGCTGGCGTTCGGCAGCACCTTCTTCCTCGGCCCGTCCATGGCCCTTGGCATCAGCCATGTGCGCGCCAACCCGCGCAATCTGGTGAGTTTCTCGGTGCTGTTCGGCATCTGCAACAACCTCGGCGGCCTGATTGGCGCGGCACTGCTGGGCGCCTTCCAGACCTGGCGGGAAAAATTCCACTCCAGCCACCTGATGGACCGCCTCAGCTACCTGGAACCCTTGGTCACGGCCCGCGTGCAAAGTGGCGGTGCCGGCTACGGCGGCATCATCGCCGACCCGGCCCTGCGCAGCGAAGCCGGCATGCGCCTGCTGGCCAGTGCCGCCACCCGCGAGGCGAACATCATGGCTTACAACGATGTGTTCGTGCTGATCGGCAGCATCGCTATTCTGACCATGATCTGGATCTGCATCCGTAGCACCTGGCTCTGGCACACCAAACGCCGGGCCATTTCCCCTGACTCCACCCCCGGCGCGCCCACCCGATGACCGACGACACCCGCACCACGACCACCACTGCCATCGCCGAAACCCCGGAAGGCGCCACGCCGCCCAGCGAGCCGACCAGCCCGGTGCGTTCGCGTCGGGTGCGTATCCTGTCGTCGATCAGCTTCGCCTGCGTGGCCCTGGCCGGCATCCTGCTGGTGTTGTATGCCTGGCGCCTGCCGCCATTCAGCAGCGCCATCGAAAGCACCGAGAACGCCCTGGTGCGCGGCCAGGTGACCATCATCGGGCCGCAGCTGAGCGGCTATATCGTCGATGTGCCGGTGCATGACTTCCAGTTCGTCAAGGCCGGCGACCTGCTGGTGCAACTGGACGACCGCATCTACAAGCAACGCCTGGCCCAGGCCATCGCCCAGCTGCAGCAGCAACAGGCGGCCCTGGCCAACAACCTGCAGCAGCGCAACAGTGCCGAAGCCACCATTGCCCAGCGCCAGGCGGCCATCGGCGATGCCGCTGCCCAGGCAACCAAGGCCAGGGCCGACCTCAGCCGCAACCAGGCGCTGGTCAGCGATGGCTCGGTGTCGCGGCGCGATCTGGACCTGGCCCGGGCCAGCGAAGCCGCTGCGGTCGCCAGCCTGGCCCAGGCCAAGGCGGCACTGGAAATCGCCCGCCAGGACCGCGAAACCGTGGTAGTCAACCGGGCCGCGCTGGAGGCCTCGGTGGAAAACGCCAAAGCCGCCGTGGAGCTGGCCCGCATCGACCTCGACAACACCCGCGTCACCGCCCCGCGCGACGGCCAGCTGGGGCAGATCGGCACGCGCCTGGGGGCCTATGTCAATTCCGGTGCGCAGTTGATGGCGCTGGTGCCCGACACTCTGTGGGTGATCGCCAACATGAAGGAAACCCAGATGGCCGATGTGCGCATCGGCCAGCCGGTGAGTTTTACCGTGGATGCGCTGAACCACCTGAGGCTGCATGGGCACGTGCAGCAGATCTCACCGGCCACCGGCTCGGAGTTCGCCTTGCTGCAGGCGGACAATGCCACCGGCAACTTCGTCAAGATTGCCCAGCGCATACCAGTGCGGATCACCGTGGATGCCGACCAGCCGGAGGCTCGGCGCTTGCGGCCGGGGATGTCGGTGGTGGTCAGTATCGATACTCGTGGCGAACAGTGATGTTGCCTTTACCGGCCCAATCGCCGGCAAGCCGGCTCCCACACTTACGGTGCAGCTCTCAAGGCCTGTGGTGTATCTGTGGGAGCTAGCTTGCCGGCTCCCACAGTTACGGTGCAGCTCTCAGGCCTGTGGTGTACCTGTGGGAGCTGGCTTGCCGGCGATTGGGCCAGCGAAGATCATGCAGAGATGCCGTCTTGCCATGATTGCGCCGCTCTAGCCCGTAGGTTCTAATCGCGCACGACCCGTTTGCCTTTGTCACTCAAGGAAGTGTCACCATGTACAGGAAGATCGTGCCGCTGGCGCTGTTGGCAACCCTGGCCGGTTGCTCGAACAGCGAGGACACCAGCGAGGCCAGTTTCCAGAAGGCCGCCCAGGCCTACCTCGATACCCAGTACCCGCACTGCTTCGTCATCACTTCATTCCCGACCAAGACCCAGGACTTCGACCTCCATGGCACCAACAAGGCGTTGCATGCCCTGGCCCAGGTAGGTGTGGTCAGCGAAAAGGAGATCTCGCGCACCGAGGTGCCCGCCCGCCTGTGGCAAGCGGCACGCACGGACATCTACTACGCCTATGACCTCACCGACGAAGGCCGCAAGTACTACAAGGCGGATAACGGGCTGTGCTTCGGCAAGGCGCAGGTCACCGCCATCGAGCAGTTCAGTGAGCCGAGCGAGGTGACTGGGCAGAAGATGTCGAATGTGACCTATGCCTACAAGATCACTGGGTTACCGGCGTGGGCCGGGGATGATGGGGTCAAGGCCAGCATTGCCGAACTGGGCAAGGCGGTGGCCAGCAATGACACGCCGCTCAAGGAAACCCGGGCGATGGTGCTGACCAGCCAGGGGTGGCGGTTGCAGGAGAAATAGCCGTTTGCCGTGCCGGCCTCTTCGCGGGTAAACCCGCTCCCACAGGTCCATCACAGGCCTTGAGACCTGCGCAGTACCTGTGGGAGCGGGTTTACCCGCGAAAGAGCCGGTACAGACTTACATCCACCAAGCCAGCACCACCGGCAACCAGGCAAACGACAGCACCGTGGAACACATCACCAGGTTCGCCACCTGCTCCGGTTCGCGGTTGGCGCGCACCGCCATCAGGTAGTTGAACACCGCCACCGGCATCGCCGACTGCACCACCAGCACCGCACGCTCCAGGCTGCCCATGCCCAGCGCCGCACCTACCGCCCAGCCCACGGCAGCCCCCAGGCCAATGCGCAAACCGCCCAGCAGCATGCCGCTGCCCACATGGCGCAGGCGAATGCTGGCCAGCGACACGCCCAGTGTCAGCAACATCAGCGGGATGGTCATGCCGCCCAGCAGGTTTGCGGTATTGGCCAGCCAGCGCGGCAACTCGAAATCGAGAAAGATGATCGGCATGGCGCCGGCCAGGCTGATCACGATGGGGTTGCGCAGCAGTGCCTTGAGCGAAGCCGCAGTACCGGAAATGGCCATGCCGAGGGTGAACTGCACGATCGACAGGGTCAGGAAGAACGCCACTGCCAGGGCCAGGCCGTGTTCGCCAAAGGCGTACAGGCTGATCGGCAGGCCCATGTTGCCGGTGTTGGGGAACATGAACGCCGGCAACAGCACACGCCAGTGCATGCCCGAAGCGCGGCACACCAGCAAGCCGGCCAGGGCCATGCCCAGGGTGCACAGCAGGCAGGCCATGGCCATGCTGGTGAAGGCGGTCGGGTCCAGTTCGGTGCGGCTGAGCGTGGACAGCACCAGCGACGGGGTGCCGACGGTCATCACCACCCGGGCGATGAATTCGGTGGGGTAGTCCAGGCCCTTGCGGGCCCAGGCATAGCCGATGCCGGCGACGATGAAAACCGGGGCCAGGACGGCGAACAGCGAAGCGAACATGGGGGCCTTCCTTGGGGGTGAGCCCCGCATTATGCCGCAGTCTGCGGGATTGCCGGGGCTGCTTTGCAGCCCAATCGCCGGCAAGCCGGCTCCCACAGGTACAGCGCCAAGCCTTGAGGTATCACCACCATGCAGGAGTAACAGTCTTGTGTTGTCTGTTCTGGCCCCATCGCCGGCAAGCCGGCTCCCACAGGTACAGCGCCAAGCCTTGAGGTATCACCACCATGCAGGAGTAACAGTCTTGTGTTGTCTGTTCTGGCCCCATCGCCGGCAAGCCGGCTCCCACAGGTACAGCGCCAAGCCTTGAGGTATCACCACCATGCAGGAGTAACAGTCTTGTGTTGTCTGTTCTGGCCCCATCGCCGGCAAGCCGGCTCCCACAGGTACAGCGCCAAGCCTTGAGGTATCACCACCATGCGGGAGTAACTGTCTTGTGTTACCTGTTCTGGCCTCATCGCCGGCAAGCCGGCTCCCATAGGTACTGCACAATGCTTGAGGTCGATGCAGTCGAGGTGGGAGCTGGCTTGCCGGCGATTGGGCCGCAAGGCGGCCCCGGGATGTCCGCCCAAGACGCATTCGTGTCGCCCACAGACTGCGGCGTCTCGTCGCACACCCAAGCCCCTTGGGCAAAACCGCGCAAGCCCGTAGAATCGCGCTTCCTTTTCGCCCGTCGCCTTGAACGGTGGCAACCGGCAGCGTCGCATCCAGCCCAGGCACATCCGTGCAGCCCCTCGGCCCCGTTCGGGTCGAGCCGGTGTGCGCGTCCGAAAAGGCGCTCATTCCGCTCATCCAACTAGAGGTACGTATGTCTCCGCGTTTGCTGGCCATGGCGCTGGCGCCCCTGCTCGGGCTGTTCATCATTGCCCTGGGCAACGGCTTCATGTCTTCCCTTACCACCCTGCGCCTGGGCGCTGCCGGCGAGTCGGCCACCACCATCGGTGTGGTTTCCTCGACCTACTTCATCGGCCTGACCCTGGGTGCCATCTTCAACGACCGGCTGATCCTGCGCATCGGCCATATCCGCGCCTACACCAGCTTCGCCTCGCTGATCGCCGTGACCATCCTGCTGCAAGGCCTGTTCTACGACGTCACGTGGTGGTCGGTGCTGCGCCTGATCAACGGCTGGGCGGCGGTGGGCGTGTTCCTGGTGATCGAAAGCTGGCTGCTGCTGGCCGGTGACGCCAAGATCCGCGGCCGCCTGCTGGCGCTGTACATGATCGCCTTCTACGGCGCCGGGGTCATCGCCCAGGCCGGCCTTGGCGAAATCACCCACATGGGTGACACCGCACCGTTCATGCTGGCCGGCGTGCTCGCCGCCCTGTCGGTACTGCCTATCGTGATCCTGCCGCGGGTGTCGCCGCTGCTGGACCAGGTCGAACCGCTCAAGCCACGCCAGTTGCTGGGCGTTGCGCCGTCGGGCCTGGTCGGCTGCTTCGGTTCGGGTGTGGCCATTGCCGGCATCTATGCCTTGCTGCCGCTGTACCTGCAGCGCATCGGCCTGGATGTGGGCGAGGTCGGCAACATGATGGCCTGGGTAATTCTTGGTGCCATGCTGCTGCAATACCCGGTCGGACGCTGGTCCGACCGCAAGGACCGCCAGGATGTGCTGATCGCCCTGGCCGCGCTGTGCGTGCTGCTGTCGCTGGTCACGGTGTTCCTGCCGTCGGATTCGATCCTGCTGCCGGCGATGCTGTTCCTGCTGGGTGGTGGCGTGTTCACCCTGTACCCGGTGGCGGTCAGCCATGCGGCCGACCGGGCGCCATCGGATGCACTGGTGCCGATGATCCAGGGCCTGCTGCTGATCAACTCGCTGGGTTCGGCCATGGCGCCGGTGGCGATTTCGCCGATGATGACCGAGTTTGGCGAGGCCGGGTTGTTCTGGGCCTTTGCCGTGGTCAACCTGGCCATGGTGTGCTTCTTCATGTGGCGCCGTGGCAAGCGCCCGGCGGCAGAGCACCCGGCCCCGTTCACCGCTTCGACCACCTTCTCGCCGACCGGTGCCGAGTTGCGGGTGACCGAAGACCTGATGCATGCGGCGCAGGAGCACCCGCCGCTGGAGCCGGTGGAGAGTGCTGCGCCAGCGCAGGCGCAGCGTTCAGAATCGCATTGACTCCGGGGGCTGCCCTGCAGCCCTTTCGCGACACAAGGCCGCTCCCACAGGGTGCCCACCAGCTGAAGGAATGCGCCGTACCTGTAGGAGCGGGCGCGCCCGCGAACACCGGCGTAGCCGGTGCCATCCACCGCGTCGCCTGCTTCGCGGGCATGCCCGCTCCCACAGGGACCCACCTGCCGAAAGAATGCGCTGTACCTGTGGGAGCGGGTTTACCCGCGAACACCGGCGCAGCCGGTGCCATCCACCGCATTGCCTGCTTCGCGGGCATGCCCGCTCCCACAGGGGCCGCGCAGGTTTGTGGATCTGGCTTTAGCCATTCACCAGGTTGGCCGGGCGCTCACCAGCCAGCGCACTGAGCAGGTTGTCCACCGCACAGCGCGCCATGGCCTGGCGGGTTTCCTCGGTCGCCGAGCCGATATGCGGGGTCGCCACCACGTTGTCCAGCTGCAACAACGGCGACTGCGCCGGCAACGGCTCCTGCACGAATACATCCAGGCCGGCGCCGCGTATGCGCCGGGCACGCAACGCGTCGATCAGCGCCGGCTCATCCACCACGCGCCCGCGGGAAATGTTCACCAGGATTGCCTGCGGCTTCATCAGCGCCAGCTCCCGCGCGCCGATCAGGCCTTCGGTGCTGGCACTCAGCGGCACGGTCAGGCAAACGAAATCCGCCTGCTGCAACAGCTCATCCAGGCTGCATCGGCGCGCCGCATGGCGCGCCTCAACCTCAGGCTTGGCACGCTGACTGTGATACAGCACACGCATGCCGAAGCCGGCCGCGGCACGCCGGGCCAGGGCCTCGCCGATGCGGCCCATGCCGACGATGCCCAGCGTCTTGCCGTGCACATCGCTGCCGAAATGCGCCGGGCCGAGGTTGGCCTGCCAGTTCCCGTCTCGCACCCAGTTCGCCAGCTCCACCACCCGCCTGGCGGTGGCCAGGATCAAGGCAAAGCCCGTGTCGGCGGTGGTTTCGGTCAGCACGTCGGGGGTGTTGGTCAACATCACGCCACGCCGGCTGAGCTCGGCGATGTCGTAGTTGTCCACGCCGACCGAAACGCTGGACACCACTTCAAGCTGTGGCGCCAGGTCGAGCAGGCTGGCGTCCAGGCGCAGGCTGGCCCCCAGCAGCCCGTGCGCCCCCGGCAAGGCATCGCGCAGGCGCGCCAGGCCATCGGGCCCGGAGGTGTCCACCCAGGTCACCTCGACGCGCTCTTGCAGGCGTGCCATCAAGTCGTCGGACAGGCGTTTGTACAGGACGATTCGCTTCTTCATTGCACAGGTTCCTAATGGTTCATGGCCAGGCGCGAGTTGCCGCGCTTGGCCCGGCCAGATGTCTGGGAAGTATTGAGTGCGGCGGTAAGCGCCACTGCGGCCAGCAGCGCACCGCACATGAACAGGTAGGAGGCACCGGGCCCGCCCGTGACGCCATTGAGGTAACCCACCAGCCACGAGCCACCGAACGAGCCCAGCGCGCCCATGCTGTTGATCAGCGCCATGGCACCGCCCGCAACGTTGGCCGGCAGGATCTCGGGCACGATCGCGAAGAACGGGCCATAGGGTGCGTACATGCAGGCGCCGGCGATCACCAACAACGCGTACGACAGCCAGAAGTGCTCGCTGCCCAGGGCATACGAGCCATAGAACGCGACGGCGGCGATCAACAGTGGCGGCCAGACGAAGCGCTTGCGCTTCTGCAGGCGGTCGGACGCCCACGACACACCGACCATGCCCAGCACCGCCGCCAGGTAAGGTACCGACGACAGCCAGCCGGCCTGCACGATGTCGAGGTTGGCCGCCTGCTTGAGGATCGACGGCAACCACAGCACGAAGCCATACACACCGATGCTCCAGCAGAAGTACTGCAGCGAAAGGATGATCACCTGCGGCGAGCGGAACGCCTCGCGGTAGTTCTTCACCGGCTTGATACCTTGCTGCTCGGCAGCCAGCGCCTGTTCCAGGGCGGCCTTTTCCTGCTCGCTCAGCCAGTTCACCTGGGCCGGGCGGTCATCCACCAGGCGCCACCAGAAGAACGCCCAGATGACCGCGGGCAGGCCTTCGATGATGAACATCCAGCGCCAGTCGTAATGCTTGACCAGGTAGCCCGACACCACCGACATCCACAGGATGGTCACCGGGTTGCCGAGGATCAGGAAGGTATTGGCGCGCGAACGCTCGGCGCGGGTGAACCAGTGGCACAGGTACACCAGCATGGCCGGCATCACCGCCGCCTCCACCACCCCGAGCAGGAAGCGGATGCCGATCAGCATGTAGACGTTGCTGACCACGCCAGTGAGCGTGGCAAGGCCACCCCAGAGGATCAGGCAGACAAAGATCAGCTTCTTCACGCTGCGCTTTTCCGCGTAGATGGCGCCAGGCACCTGGAAGAAGAAGTAACCAAGGAAGAACAGTGCCCCCAGCAGCGAAGACAGTGCGGGGGTGATGTGCAGGTCTTCAGCCATGCCGGAAGCGGCGGCGAACCCGTAGTTGGCGCGGTCCAGGTACGCCAGGCTATAGGTGAAGAACACGATCGGGATGATGTACCACCAGCGGCGAGGTGCCAGGCTTTGGCTTTGCATGGTTCGTTTCTCCTGAGCTTGTTGTTTTTGTTGCAACAGGTGTTTCGGGGTCAAGTGTTCACGCGCTTCTGCGCAGGTCGTGGGCTTGCAGCTCATGGCGCAGCGGCAGCCCTTCCATGTCGCCACGCGACTGCACGGCGCGGCTGCCGCACCAGTTGCCACGCGCCACTGCCTCGGCTACCGGGTGGCCCTCCAGCAGCGCACTGAGCACGCCGACGGCAAAGGCATCGCCGGCGCCAACGGTGTCCACCACATGGCTGACCGGCACCGGCGCCACCTGGCCTTCGCCCTTGGCGCTGCGGAAGTAGGCACCGGCATCGCCCAGCTTGATCACCACCAGTTCCACCCCTTGGTCGAGGTAGAACGCGGCGATGTCTGCCGGGGTGTGCTGGCCGGTCAGCAAGCGGCCCTCCTCCAGGCCTGGCAGAACCCAGTCGGCCTTGGCCGCCAGGGCATTGACTTCGCGCACCATGCTGCTTTGGTCAGGCCACAGCGAGGGGCGCAGGTTGGGGTCGAACGAGATGCTGCGCCCGGCGGCACGCATGGCGTCCATCAACGCATGCGACAGCGCCCGGCAGCCCTCCGACAGCGCCGGCGGGATGCCGGTGGCGTGCAGGTGGCGGGCCTGCAAAGAGCCCGGGCGCAGCAACGCCGGCGACAGCCGGCTGGCCGCCGAGCCACGGCGGAAGTACTCCACCGCCGGGTCGCTGCCGTCATCGCAGCGGGCCTTGAGCTGGAAGCCGGTGGGGTAGCTGGCATCCACCTCTACGCCGGAGCAGTCCAGGCCTTCGCGGCGCAGGCTGTCGAGCACGAAGCGGCCCAGCGAATCGTCGCCCACCCGGCTCAGCCAGCGGACCTTGAAGCCCAGCCGCGCCAGGCCGATGGCCACGTTGCTGTCGGCGCCGGCGATGCGCTTGCCGAACTGGCCGACACTGGCCAGGTCGCCGGCCTGCTCGGCGACGAACATGGCCATGGTCTCGCCGAAACACAGCACGTCATGCTCATGCATGGCTCAGCTCCTCACTCGATACGCCCTGCCCCAGCGCCGCCAGGTCGCGCACCTGGGCACGGGTCAGCGCCAGCAGATCGTCGCTCACCAGCGGGTACTCGACAGCACGCACCACGCCGGGGGTGAACTCGGCCATCAGCTCGGCCCACTCCTGCAGGTCCGCAGTCTCTGGCGGGACGGCTACCAGGCGGCCATCGGCCCGGCGCTGCACGGCCTTGCAGTGCACATAGCGCACCCAGCGGCCAAGCTGGCGTGCGGCGTGCCGGGCAGGCTCGCCCTGCCACTGCCAGTTACCGATATCGAAGGTCATGCCAAGGCTCAGCCCGAGTTCGTCGGCGCGCTGGAAAAACTGCTGCAGGGGTTCGATTCGTCCACCTTGCGCGGTCTGGTCATTCTCCACCAGCAGCAACGGCCCGTGCGCCGGCAACAGCGTCGCCAAGGCCGCGACGTCACAGTCCGCAAGGTAGTGGCCCAGGGAAACCTTGAGCGCAACCGCGCCAAGGGCGCGGGCGGTTTCCAGCTTTTGCGCCAATTGCGGGTCAAGCTCGCCTTGTGCGGTCCACAGTTCCAGGGGTGTGGAGTACAGGCACTCAAGGCGCAGCGCGGCAATGGCTGCAGCCAGCGCTGCAGTGTCCGGCGCACAAGTGAACAGTTCTTCGCGCAGTTCCACGCGGGTAACGCCAGCGGCAGCCAGCAGGTCAAGGAACTGCTCCTGGCCACGTTGCCGGACAAAGTCGGCACCGTAGCTGGAGAGGCTGATGGAAACGGGGCTCGAGTGCATTGTTGTTGTCCTTATGAAACCGGTTTCATTTTTTGATGACGGCAGGCACGCGGGTGCCTGCCTGTGATTACTGTGGCTGGGTTGAACCTCGGATGATCAGCTCGGCCTTGAAGTCGATGCGCCGGGCTGCCCCGCTGTCGCCGCGCAGGCGGCCAAGCAGGCTCTCGAATGCTGCCACGCCGATTCGCCCGGTGGGCTGGGCCAGTGCAGTGATGCCGCTGCCGACCAAGGGGTACCAGTCGAGGTCGTCGAGGGCGATCAGCCCGACGTCCGCGAACAGATTGCGCCCTGCTTCGTGCAGGGCTCGGGTCACGGCCAGGGTGGCGACACCGTTGAAGGTGAAGATCGCCTGCGGGCCATGGCCGCTGCCGGCGAGGAACGAAGCCAGCTGGTCATCCAGCCCGGCGCCGATTTCCAGCACCTGCTGGCGCATGCCGGGGCGCCGGCTGATCGATGTGCCGAACGCTTGCACCCGCTCCAGCCGCGAGCTGGTGCCATCGAGGCGTTCGGTTACCGCCAGGATGTCGCGGTAGCCTTGCGCCTGCAGGTGGTCCAGGGCCTGCTCGACCGCGTCGGCATTGTCCAGGCCCACCAGGTCGACATTCAGTTCGGGCAACTGGCGGTCGACCAGCACCATGGGGATGTCGCGCTGCAGGTTGAGCAATTCGCCGGGGTGATGGCCAAGCGTGTTCACGATCAGCCCTTCGACGTTGTAGGACTGCAGGGCCACCAGGTGGTGACGCTCCTGCTCGTCGTCGCGGTTGGTGTTGCACACCACCAGGCTGTAGCCGTGCTGGCGGCAGGCAGTTTCCACGCCATGCATCACGGCCACTGAATAGGGGTTGAGGATATCGGCCACCAGCATGCCGATCAGGCGCGTCTGGCCGCGCTTCAGGCCACGGGCCATCTGGTTGGGGCGGTAACCGAGGCGCTCGATGACCTCTTCCAGGCGCTTGGCGGTGGCTTCGGCGAGCAACTGCCGGTCACCGCCGATGTAACGGGAGACGGTGGCCTTGGAAACGCCAGCGACACGCGCTACTTCGCTGATGGTGACCCGTTCGCGGGCATGGGCAGGCGCGTCGGTCATGGGCTGTCCTTATGATTGTTGTGATAGCGATGAAACCGGTTTCAATACAGCAAAATCGCACGCGTTCGTCAACATGCCGTTGGTCGGCTTTGCTACAAAAAGGTGTTATACAACATCATAAATATCTAATAAGTCCTTGATATATAGATATATTTCTGTTGACGTCTGTGGGAGCGGGCATGCCCGCGAACACCGGCGAAGCCGGTGCCATCCACCGTGTCGCCTGCTTCGCGGGCGCGCCCGCTCCCACAAGGTAAACCCGGCAAACCTCCGGGCCTGGTTGCAGTCAGCGGAGGGCTTTCACGTCACTGGCGGTGACGGCATCCCCTTGGTTACCCCAACTGGTGCGAATGAAGTTCACCACCTCGGCAACCTCCTGGTCACTCAGGCGCCAACCGAACGCCGGCATGGTGAAGTTCGACGGTGCCGCGTGCGTCGCCGGCACTGTGCCCCCCGCCAAGACCACGTGGATCAGCGATGTGGCATCCGCCGTCTGCACCACCGGGTTGCCGGCCAGGGCCGGGAACACGCGGGTATAGCCCTGGCCATCGGTACGGTGGCAGGCCGCGCAGTTGTCGATGTACACCGCCGCCCCGGGCTTGCTGTCGTCGCCCTTCCACAGCGCATCCGCCACCTGTTTGTCGTACACGTGCGGCTGGTCGTCAGGGTTGCTCGGCGGCAACGTCTTCAGGTAGCGGGCGATAGCGGTCAGGTCGGCGTCGCTCATGTGTTGCATGCTGTGCTCGACCACGTCGCTCATGCCACCGAACACGGCGCTGCGGTCGCTACGGCCAGTCTTGAGAAACTGCACCAGTTGCTCTTCGCTCCAGCTACCCAGGCCGTCCTTGTGGTCGCCACGCAGGTTCTTGGCAATCCAGCCTTCCAGCGGTGCACTGCCAGCCAGGAACTGCTCGCCATCCTGTGGGCTCAGTGCCTTTTCCTGCATGGTCAGCGCCCGAGGCGTATGGCACGCACCACAGTGCCCCAGGCCCTCGACCAGGTAGGCACCGCGGTTGACCACCGGGTCGGCCGCCGCCGATGCCTGCCAGGGCTTGGCCTCTGGCGCGAACAACCCGCGCCAGACCGCCAGCGGCCAGCGCATGCTCAGCGGCCAGGGGATGTCGGTGGCCTTGTTCGGCTGCTCGACCGGCTCCACGCCCTTCATGAAGTAGGCATACAGCGCCTGCATGTCCTGCTCGCTGACGCGCGCATAGGACGGGTATGGCATGGCCGGATACAGGGTGCTGCCGTCCTTGCCGATGCCCTTGCGCACCGCCTGGTCGAAGTCTTCGAAGCTGTACTGGCCTATACCACTGGCCGCCGGGGTGATGTTGGTGGAGTACACCGTGCCGATCGGTGTCTCCATCGGCAGCCCACCGGCGAACGGCTTGCCGCCCTTGGCGGTATGGCAGGCGACGCAGTCGCCGGCGCGGGCCAGGTACTCGCCCTGGCGCACCTGCGCATCGTCATTCGGCGCAGCCTGTGCAGCCACGCTGGCACCCAGCAGGGTTGCGATCAACATTGTCTTCATGCGCATCGCTCCTCAAGCCTGGACCAGCGGGCCAGGGTTTTTCAGGTACTGCTCGCGGATGGCGCGGGCCGACCAGTAGGTCAGCGCAGCCACCAGCCCGGTCGGGTTGTAGCCCAGCCCCTGGGGGAACGCCGAAGCCCCCGGAACGAACACGTTGTGCACGTCCCAGCTTTGCAGGTAGCGATTCAACGCACTGGTTTTCGGGTCGGTGCCCATGATCGCGCCGCCGTTCAGGTGGGTGGTCTGGTAGCTGGCGGTGTTGAAGTGGTCCTTGACCTTCTTGCCCAGCACCGCAATGGTCTTGGGGTTCATCGCCTGGGCGATCTTGCTCAGCTTGTCGACCATAAACTGGTTCATCCTGATGTCGTTTTCCTGCCAGTCGAAGGTCATGCGCAGCAGTGGTTGGCCGTAGGCGTCGCGGTAGGTCGGGTCGAGGTCCAGGTAATTGCCACGGTAGGACTGGTGGGCGCCGTGGGCGTCCATCGACACCTGGTGGGTGTAGTAATCGGCGGTGGCCTTCTTCCAGGCGCTGCCCCAGGCCGGTGTGCCAGGCGGGGTGGCGCCGCCGGCAATCGGCCGTGTACCGGCCTGGTTCACCCACATCGGCGAGCCACCGACGAAGCCGTGCGGGCCATGGTCGAAGTTGTCGGCGTTGAAGTCATCGATGGCAATGCCGTTGCCACCGGCACCGATGAAGTTGTTGGTGTAGGTGTCCTTGTCGAAGAACGCCTTGACCGTGCCCATGTTCTGGTAGGCGAAGTTACGCCCGACCACGCCTTCGTTCTTGATGGGGTCGTACGGTTTGCCGATGCCGGACAACAGCATCAGGCGCACGTTGTTGAACTGGAACGCCGCCAGGATCACCAGGTCCGCCGGCTGCTCCACTTCCCGCCCCTGGGCGTCGATGTAGGTCACCCCGGTGGCCTTGCGCTTGCTGTCGTCCAGGTTCACCCGCAGCACATGGGCATTGGGCCGCAATTCGAAGTTCGGCACCTGGCGCAGCGCCGGCAGGATGTTCACGTTGGGCGAGGCCTTGGAGTACATGTAGCACACGTAGCCGCTGCAGAAACCGCAGAAGTTGCACGGCCCCATCTGCGCCCCGTACGGGTTGGTGTACGAGCCGGAGGTGTTGGCCGAGGGCAGGTTGTAGGGCTTGTAGCCCAGGCTGGCCGCCGCCTTTTCGAACAGCCTGGCCGACACCACGTTTTTCTGCGAAGGCAGCGGGAACGGGCTGGAACGGTCCGGCGCATAGGGGTTGCCGCCCTTCCCTTCGCCAACGACCTGGCCGTTGACGGTCCAGGCCTGGCCAGAGGTACCGAATACCTTTTCGGCAAAGTCGAAGTGCGGTTCCAGTTCTTCGTAGCTGACCCCGAAGTCCTGGATAGTCATGTCTTCGGGGATGAACTTGCGCCCGTAGCGTTCTTCGTAGTGGCTGCGCATGCGCAGCTCCATCGGGTCTACCCGGAAGTGCACGCCAGACCAGTGCAGGCCTGCGCCACCTACACCTTTGCCCGGCAGGAAGGCACCGAGCTGGCGATTGGGCAGTGCCACGTCGTTCATGCCGTGGCGGATGGTGACGGTTTCTTTCGACACATCGACGAACAGCTTCTTGCGCACGCTGTAGGTCAGCTCGTCGATCACCTGCGGGTAGCTGCCTTCCGGGTAGGTGTCCTGCATCGGCCCCCGCTCCAGGGCCACCACCTGCAGCCCCGCCTCGGTCAGTTCCTTGGCCATGATCGCGCCGGCCCAGCCGAAGCCCACGATTACCGCATCCACTTTCTTCATCACGGTCGCCATGCCTCAGGCCCTCTCGCCACGGATCGAAACAGCCGGGAACGGGTAAGGCTCGTTGCGCTCGACCCAATCCATGAAATCGGCGCGGGCGCCGGGGAAGCCGATCTGGGTCCAGCCGACCATGCCTTTGTTGCCGCCATGGATCGGGTCGCAGAAGAACCCTTCACGGGTGTTCTGCACCAGCAAGCTGAAGAACACCTTGGCCGGCACGGTGTCGAAAACCAGCTCTCCAGACTCGACCTTGCTGAGAACGTGGTCCCGGGTAGCGCTATCTTGCGCAGCAAAAACTTGCCCGGAATTGGCCTTGCACCAGCCGTCCACGGCGGCGATGCCCAGGCGGTAGATCTGTTGCGGGCTGAGTTGCAGCTGGTAACCCAGTTCGGGCGCGGCGTCGGCCTTGAACGGGCCCTGCATGTACCACTGCGCGCCGGTTGCGTAGGGGGTGTTCATCTGCCGGTCGATGAATTCGGCAGCGCCGGCTTCAAGTGCACCAGGGCCAAGCTCGTCGGCCGGAATGATGCGCGAGACGGCGGCCTGCACGAAGGCCCACTCCTCGGCAGTGAAGAACGTCGGCTGGTAGTTGCCCGCTGGCGGTGTGGCCGGCACTTTTGGCTCGTGTTGCGGGGCCGCAAGCAGCTGACTGGCACCCACGCCAAGCCCCGTGCTGGCCACGGTGACCACAGGGATCAAGGTCAAGGTCTTGCGCAAAAAGTCCCTGCGCGGGTTGTCTGGGGCATGGTCAGGCATTGCGAATCCTCATCGGCTGTGTGCGGCCTTGAAAAGCGCCATCTGATTTTCAATAGGGAGGGTGGTCTTGATAGGCCATCAAGAAAACAGCCGAATAATTTAGCGTGTTCAGAAATGTTTTGAAACCGGTTTCATGCTTGACGGCTCTACCGTAAGCCAGACCGAACCACTGCGGTAAATCGCATCCGGCCAAGGCAATTTTCACATCCAGGTCACTCTGCGCTGACATCCCGCTCCCTAAAGTGCCGACGCTCGCGAATGGAACGAGCTGACTGGAGTGGCAACATGCTGCAAGGCATCATCGACAAAACCCCGGCCCTGAGGCTGTACCAAACCTTTCGCCTGCCTTCGCGCGGCGTCCTGATCGCAGCACTGTGCATGCTGTTGGCAGTGACCGTGACGGCGGCCTGGGCCCATGCCCGCTTTGCCACCCCCAATCTTGGCAACACACACCATCCGCAACACAGCGAACTCCAGGCCAACTGGTCGAAAGGTTCGGTGATTGTCGTGCTTCGCCATGCCGAGCGCTGTGACCGCTCCCGCGGAGCCTGTCTGGGTGACCCAACCGGTATAACGGTCGCGGGCAGCCGGGTGGCCGCCGATGTAGGTCGCGGCCTGCAACGCCTTGGCCTGGGCAAAGCCGATGTATGGGCCAGCCCCGAGGTGCGTACCCAGCAAACCGCACATGCCATGTTCGGCAAAACCATCACCACGCAGGGCTGGCTCAAGCAGTGTGATGGCCAGTTTGCCGAGACCGCCTTTGCCCACAAGCGAAACGGCCACAACCTGGTGCTGGTCAGCCATAGTGGGTGCATGGAACAGCTGGAGCGCACGCTTGATGTGCCTGGTAGCGCGCGCTCGAACGGCGATGCCAGCGCCCTGTTCATCACTCAGGGCAGCGATGGCAAAGAGAAGCTGCTAGGCCAGATGGCTGCCAGTGAATGGAGCAAACTCGTCGACGCCATGGAACTCTGAACATGCCGCCCCGTACCGCCTACTACCGCAACAACCTGCTGCTGCCTCTGTTGCTGGCCGCTATCGTGTTCATGGCTTTCGACCTCACAGAGCTCGATCGCTGGATCAGCAACCTGCTACTGGACCCGGCCACCGGCCAGTTCCCGCTGTTGCACAACCAGTGGTTCGAGAAAGTCACCCACAAGTGGCCACGGATACTGCCGGATTGGACCGGTGAACTGGCGGTCATCGGCAGCTTGCTGTCGTTCATCTGGCCTCGCTTGGCCAACCGTCCGCAACCGGGCCTGACACGGTTTCTGGAAAATGCCCGAATCGCACCGGCCCTACGCTTTACCACCAACCACCGCCGCGACCTGCTGTTCGTGGTGGTGGCGTTCGCCCTGAGCACCACGGTGATTCACTACCTTAAAAGCCATACCAGTGTGTATTGCCCGGTGGAAACCACGCTGTATGGCGGTACGCAGGCCCAGGTCGAATGGTTCGAAAACTTCTCCTGGTGGGGCAAGGCCGGTGATGGCCGCTGCTGGCCGGGTGGTCATGCTTCCAGCGGGTTTACCTTGTTGGCGCTGTATTTCGTGGCATTGCGTTATCGCTGGGCACATGCCCGCAAGCTACTGGTGGCGATTCTGCTGATCGGGTTCGTATACGGCACTACCCGGGTGTTGCAGGGCTGGCACTACATGTCCCATACGTTCTGGGCCGGTATTTTTGTCTGGTTTACCACCTGGATAACAGCATTATTCTTCTATGGGCGCATCGCTTTGCAAGCGCCTGTGGGAGCGGGCATGCCCGCGAAGAATCCAGCGCGGTGTATGGCACCGGCTTCGCCGGTGCTCGCGAGCATGCCCGCTTGTGCAAAACCTCAGAATTCGAACGTGTAACCCACGATCACCCGGTTTTCATCCGCCACATCGGCAAAGTTCGAACGCATGCTCGCGTTGCGCCAGCGCAGCGACACATTCCTCAATGGGCCCGACTGCACCACGTAGGCGATATCCGTGGTCCGCTCCCATTCCTGCCCTTCCCCACCTTGGGCTGCCAGCGCCCTGCCCTTGGCGCTGGCGATGCGCTGCGGATCTACCTGGTCGCCCTTCACATATCGCACGTTGAAGGTAAGCCCGGGGATGCCCAAAGCGGCGAAGTTGTAGTCATAGCGCAGCATCCAGGCCCGTTCCTTGGCCAGGGCGAAGGTGCTGACCTGCTGCTCGCTGAACAGGTAGGTATCGGTGCCACCCACGTAGGCATACGCCGTATCGCCGCGGCCCTTCTGATAACCACCACTGAACGTGTGGCCCTGAACGGTATAACCGAAGTTGGTGCTGAGCGTCTGGTTGTCGACCTCGCCAAGCAATGCACGTCCCTGCTCGCGTGCATTGAACCATCGCCACTCGCTGAATACTTCCCCAAGCCCCAGGGCGGCCTTGAACTTGAACCCTGCAAAGTCGCGGTGGAACAGGTCCTCGAGTTCACTGGCGTGCAAGCTCAGCGTCAGGTTGGCCAACAGCTGATAATCGACCCCGGCGTAGTACAACCGGTCACTGGTGACCGTTGCCGAATAGGCCCCCTGTTGCGCCATGGCGGTCAGGTCCTCATAGTCGGTGGAATCGCGCAGCTTGGTGGCATCCACCTGCATCAGGGTGAACGTAAACCGGTCCAGATCCTTGCTGGCCAGGTGCGCGCCGTTGAACCACTGGGGAAACAGGCGGCTGTTGTTGGACGCCAGCAACGGCAACTGCGGGCTCAGGCTACCCACTTTCAACTCGGTCTGCGCCAGCCTGGCCTTGAAGGTGGCCACGGCCTTGGCGTAGGCATCCGCAGCACGTTTGTCGCTGCCGCGCGGCAACAGGCCGGTGCCGCTACGGTCCGGCGAAGAATCGAGCTTGAGCCCCAGCATGCCGGCCGCATCCAGACCGAGCCCGATCACCCCCTCGGTATAACCGGACTGTACGCGCAGCATGAAGCCCTGGGCCCATTCGCCACGCCGGGATTGCGTGGCGCTGGCGCCGTGAAAGTCGCGGTCGAAATAGAAATTGCGCAGTTCCAGGCTGCCGCTGCCGTCATCGATAAAGGCAGCCTGAGCGGATTGCCAGGCGCAGCAAAGCGCCGCGAGCATCAGCGATGCTCGCCGGGAGAGAATTATCATGGGTGTGCCTTGTTCTTTTTGTTGTTCGAAGACTCAGCGCCAATCAGCTTCTGGGGTTGCGCACGTAGCGCATCACCACCAGGCAGGCGATCAGGATCAGCGGTGCGATGGACAGCATGCCCATGTAGGTGCTGCCGGTGACATCGTTGATCTTGCCCACCATCACCGGTGCGACGATGCCGCTCAGTTGCCCGACCGAGTTGATTGCCGCAGTACCGGTGGCTATCGCAAGGCCCGAGAAGGTCGACTGCGGGATGGTCCAGAAGATCGGGATGGCAATGAAGGTGCCAGCGGTGGCCAGCACCAGCGCAGCCATCATTGCCAGGGACGAATCGGAATACAGGCACGCCAGCAGATAGCCAACGGCAGCGGCGAACAGGCAGTACACCAGGTAGCGCTTGCGTTCGCCGGTGCGGTCGGAGCGACGCGTCAGCAACACCATGCCGATGCAGGCCACCGCGTAGGGCAATGCCGACAGCACGCCGACCCAGAGCATGTCCTGCACCCCCGAGGACTTGATCAGGTGCGGCATCCAGAAGTTCAGGCCATAGGACGCGGTTTTGACCACGTAGTAGATGAACGCCATGATCGCCACTTCACGGGTCAGCAGCACCCGCCAGATCGAGCCGAGCACAGGCTTTTCGGTACGTTTGTCCTGGGCCAGGTTTTCCGCCAGCAAGTCCTTCTCGTCGCGGCTCAGCCATTTCGCGGTTTCAATGTCGCGGTCCAGCTTCCACAGCACCAGCAGGCCCAGCACCACGCACGGCAGGCCGGACATCAGGAACAACCAGTGCCAGCCGGCCAGGCCCAGCACGCCGTCCATCGTCCCCAGCAGGAAACCCGCCGCCGGGCCACCCACCGCGCCAGCCAACGGTACGGCCAGGAACCACAGGCCATTCATCTTCGCCAGGTGCTTGCGGGGAAACCAGCAGGCCAGGTAGAACAGGATCGCCGGCCCGAAGCCGGCCTCCATCACGCCGATCAGAAAGCGCAGGAAGTAGAGGGTGTACTGGGTATAGGCAAAGACCAGCGCAGCCGTCGCCAGGCCCCAGGACACCATGATCCGGCAGATCCATGCCGGAGCTCCATAGCGTTTCAGCCCCAGGCTGCTGGGCACTTCGAAGAGTACGTAACCAACGAAGAACATGCTCGCGGCCAGGCCATAGGCGGCATCGCCAAGGCCTAGTTCCTGCTGCATCTGGGCCTTGGCGAAACTGATGTTGATGCGGTCGAAATAAGAGAACAGGAAGCAGATGATGGCCAGCGGCATGATGCGCCAGGCCACGCGACGGTACAGCAGCAGTTCATTGATGTGGCTGTCGTTGCGCTCACGCGCCAGTTGGCCGGTCATGGCAACCATGGTGGATCTCCATTCTTGTAATTATTGGAGAGCAGCGACGCCTCTGCCGGCGCCGCTTGCAGGTTTTTCAGCTGATGCGGACCAGTTTTTCCTTGAAGGCCTGGCCTTTGCCGACGTACTCGGCGGCGTTGCGCTGCATGCCGGCGATGGCCTCAGGGCTCAGTTCACGCACCACCTTGGCAGGGGCTCCCAGAATCAGCGAGTTGTCGGGGAATACCTTGCCCTCGGTGACGATGGCGCCGGCCCCGACCAGGCAATTCTTGCCGATGACCGCGCCATTGAGCACCACCGCCTGGATACCGATCAGCGCCCCATCGCCAATGCTGCAGCCATGCAGCATCGCCTGGTGGCCGATGGTCACACCCTGCCCCACGGTCAGCGCAAAGCCCGGGTCGGCATGCAGCACCGCGCCTTCCTGCACGTTGCTGTGCTGGCCGATGCGGATCGGTTCGTTATCCCCACGCAGCACCGCCTGCGGCCATACACTGACGCCCTGCTCGAGGGTAACGTCGCCAATCACGCTGGCATCTTCGGCGACGAAGGTGTCCGGGTGCAGGTTGGGCGTGAGCCTGTCGTATTGGTAGATCGCCATTTCAACCCCGCCTCAGGCCGCGTCGTCGGTTTTCAGCACACCGGCTGCGCACAGCTCGGCAATGTGCGCATCGCTGTAGCCCAGGTCGCGCATCACCTGACGGGTGTGCTCGCCAATGCGAGCGATCGCCCGGCGTGGCTGCAGGCGCTGGCCGTCCAGTGACAGCGGCAGCAAGGGCATCGGCGTGTGGCTGCCGTCTTCCAGTTGCAAGTCGGCCATTCCGCCGCTCTGCTGCAGGTGCAGGTCGTCGAACAGTTCTTCCGGGCGGCGGATCGGTGCAAAAGGAATACCGTTGGCTTCCAGTTGCAGCGCCAGTTGCCCCGCGTCCAATGGCGCGAACACCTCGGCCAGGTGCGCCAACAGCCGTGGCCGTTGCAACACGCGGTCGTTGTTGCTGGCCAGCGTCGGGTCATCGAGCAAGGCCATCTGCCCCAGAACCTGGCACAAGGCATGCCACTGCCCTTCTCCGGTGGCAGCGACGAACATCTGCTCGCCGCCAGCAAAGGTGAACACGTCATAGATGGCCCAGGCGCTGATGCGATTGGGCATCGGCGCTGCAGCCTCGCCGGTGACGACGTACTGCTGCATGTGCTGGGCCGCGAGCAGGACGCAGTTCTCGTACAGGGCGCTTTGCACCTCGCGGCCGGTACCAGTGGTGTGGCGCTCGTTGAGCGCAGCCAGCACGCCAATGGCACCGAACATGCCACCCATGATGTCGTTCACCGAGCTGCCCGCGCGCAGCGGGCGGCCCACTGGCCCGGTCATGTACGCCAGGCCGGCCATCATCTGCACCACCTCGTCCAACGCCAGGCGGTTGTCGTAGGGGCCGCTGAGGAAGCCCTTGTGCGAGGCATAGATCAGCCGCGGGTTGCGCTGGCGCAGCGTTGCGTAGTCCAGGCCCAGCTTGTGCATACGCCCAGGCTTGAAGTTCTCGATGAACACGTCGGCGGTGTCGACCAGTTGCAGCACGGCGGCGCGGCCTTCCGCCGTTTCGACATCGACGGCGATGCATTGCTTGTTGCGGTTGAAGGTGCGGAAGAAGCCCGCCCCCGCGCCCAGCAAGCGGCGCGTGCCGTCACCGCGCACGGGTTCGATCTTGATCACTTCGGCGCCAAGGTCACCGAGGATCATGCCGCAGGTAGGCCCCATGACCATGTGCGAAATCTCGACGACACGGATGCCGTCCAAGGGAAGTCTGGACATCGTGCTACTCCTCGTTCGAGCAGGTCAGGCGTGGCGGGCAGCGCCAGGGAAGTTCAGCGGCAATCCGGCGCGGGCGATGCAGCCGTACAGGGGCTCGCCCGGCAGCGCTTCGCTCAGCAGCCGGCGTGATTCGATCAGTGCAGGCAGGTCGATATCGGTGTCGTAGCCCATACTCTGCAGCATGAACACCAGGTCTTCGGTGACCGTGTTGCCGGATGCGCCCGGGGCGAACGGGCAACCACCCAGGCCGGCCAGCGAGGCGTCGAGCTCGCGAATGCCCTGCTGCACGGCAACCAGGCTGTTGGCCAGGGCCAGGCCGCGGGTATCGTGAAAGTGCGCGGCCTTCAGCCGCTCACCGGCAATTGCCCGCACGGCCTGGATCACCGTCGCCACCTGGCCCGGATTGGCGTAGCCGGTGGTGTCGCCCAGCGAGACCAGGTCGCAGCCCGCTTCGATCACCTGGTGAGTCAGCGCACATAGGTCGGCCAGAGGCACCTCCCCCTGGCGCGTGCAGCCGAAGGCGACCGACATGCCGGCCATGACCTGCACGCCGTGCAGGCCCATCTCGGTCCGCAATTGGCACATACGCCCCAGCTCCTCGACCATTTCCATGGGCGTGCGCCGTACATTGGCCATGCTGTGCGCCATGCTGACGGAGACGGGGGCAACGATGCGATGAGCGCCGGACTCGAGCGCGTCCCTGGCCCCACGCAGGTTCGGCGCCAATGCGGTGACTTGCAGGCCCGGGTATGTGAGGGCGTGAGCCACTACCTCGCGGGCATCGGCCATTTGTGGCAGCAAGCGTGCCGGCACGAACGAAGCAACTTCCATGTGGCGCACGCCAGCGCCGTAAGCGGCATCGATCCAGCGGCACTTGGCGGCTGTCGGCATGATCGCCTGCAGACTCTGCAGACCATCGCGCATGCCGACTTCGTTGATTGTTATTGTTGTCATCACGGTCTCTCTGTCTCAAGCGTTGCGCCAGACTAAGAGCTGGACGGCGAGCAGAAAAGACGTGTTTCACGGCCTGATCCATCGTCAGCCACGATGGATCAGACCGCCGCCTGCCAGGCCGGTGCGCGCAGCAGCAGGTGGTCCAGCAGGCGCCGCGCCGAAAGCGACAGCGTGTGCCGGTCGCGCATGCAGATGACGAACTCGCCCAGTGCCCAGTCGTCGGTCAGCGGTATAACCCGCAGGTCGAACAGCGCCGCATAGCGGGCCACGGCTTCCTGAGGGAACACTGCCAGGCCCAGGCCGAACTGCACCAGGCGGTACGCCGCGTCGAACGACGACACGTAACAGCGAAAGCGCAGCTCATGGCCCGACTGTCCGGCGCTTTTACGCATGAAGGTGTTAAGGGTGGCGAATGCCGACAGGCCCAGGTGGTCGTAGCCCAGGGTTTCCTCAAAGGCAATCTGGCTGCGCCCTGCCAAGGGATGGTCAGCGGAGACGACCACGGCCAGGTGGTCTTGGCGGTACGGCACGAACTCCAGGTCGCCCACCGCCATGGATTTGCGGCAGATGCCCAGGTCTGCGCTGCCCTCAGCCACACCGCGTACCACGTCGGGGCTGAAGCGCTCTTCGATATCGGCCTGGATCAGCGGGTGTTCCAGCATGAACGCCGACAGTTCCTCAGGCAGGAACTCCATGATCGACGAGACATTGGCCAGCACCCGCACATGGCCGCGCGCGCCTTCGGCGTACTCGCTCAGCTCGCTGTCCAGGCGTTCCATGGCCCGGACCATCTCCCGGGCATGGCGCAGCAGAGCCAGCCCTGCCGGGGTCGGCTCCACACCGCGTTTGCTGCGTTTGAGCAAGGCGGTGCCAAAGCGTGCTTCGATGTCGGAAATACGTTTGCTGACCGCAGACGGCGCCATGAACGCGCGCTCGCCGGCGCGGGCGATGGTGCCTTCCTCACAGACGACGATGAACAGGTTCAGTGACAAGTGGTCGAGGGGCTGCATTGCTGGTCTTGCCTGAGAGGATGGAAAGGCCGGTGCAATGTAGCATGGGCGCGCGGGCCTGACTCGCAGACACCGGCGAAGTCGCACAGGAATTCCGTTCACACAGATGTCACGATTGGGTCGGCACGACCTGCCCCACTCCCCAACCTTGGGGGCACGGTGCCCAACGACAAACGCCTACCAATACCGTTGAAAAGGAATTGGATCCCTTGCCCTGCAAGGGCTACAGCGCATTTTTTCCGGTTTGGCACGCCTATTGCCGATCTCCTGCCAGACGCCCCAAGTCCATGGGCCCGTTTGCAGGAGGAAATGACTCATGCACCGACCGATACCCCACCCGCTGGCAGTGGCGATTTTCGCCGGCATGCTCCAGCTCCCGGCGCAGGCTGCCTTGAACGCTGTCGATCCAGGCGCCTATGTGCCCGCCAACGGCGGCTTCCCCGCCTGGTACCAGGACAGCCACGGTCGTACCCTCGACCTGTGCCTGACCAAGGCAGTCAGCTCGCGGGTGCCTGGCGCGCCCGGCGCACCGTCGTACATGTGCACGCTGCTGCCTACCCCCGGCGTGTTCGACGATACCCAACCCATCGTCTTCCCCACCAACTTCCCTGACGAGGCGTTCTGGTTCACCGCCGACGCCGCCATCGTCGACGCCACTCGCGGCATCGACCTCAGCTACGGCACCGCGATCGAAGCGGCATTTGCCGCGGAAGAACCGGTCGACGGCGACCAGGTCAGCTTCGCCCGGGTGCGTATCCGGGTCGACGTGCCAACCGCCGGCACCTACGTGGTCACTCACCCCTACGGCGTTGAAGTATTCGACGTACCTGCGGCCGGGCGCCGGGCGATCAACATGACCCGCGACATCGGCATTGCCGGCGCAGGTGATTTCACCGGTGCCCTGAAAGGCGATGTCGGGCCGTTCCTGCGCAGTGTCAACGGCCCCTACACCGAAGGCAGCGAGCGTTTCATCGGCGACCCTAACCTGGAAGAACGGGTGACCGGCAGCCCGTTCAACACCAACTACGTGCGCATCGAAGGCCCCGGCGGCATCGACCTGCGCACCGAACTGTTCGCGGTTTCGGGCAAGCTTTCCGCAGTGGCCCTGCCAACCCCGCTGATGCCGCAACGCACTACCTACTCGCGGCATACCGAGAACGGCGACCTGCGCGCCCAGCAGGACATCTTCGTGATGGCCCCGCCACCTCCGGCCAGCGTCATCCTGACCAGCCAGACCCCCAACCTGAACCTCACCGAGGCCAACGGTACCGGCGCCTGGTACGCCCAGTCGGTGCTCGACCCGGCCGCCGGGACGATCCTGACGCTGACCGCCGACAACAGCGTGGCGATCCCCACCAGCAGCCTGACCACCGCCAACGTGCCGCTGACCGACCTGGTCACCATCACCCAGGCCCAGTACCGCCTGTCCACCGGCGAGCTGACCCTGGTGGCCAGCACCAGCGACGAAACCACGCCGCCAGTGCTCACCGCACATACCGGCAACGGCGCGCTGATCGGCAACCTGAGCGGCACGGGCGCCGTGAAAACGCTGAGCACCAACCTGTCGCCGATCCCGCCGGCCAAGGTGCAGGTCACCAGTGCCAATGGCGGTAGCGACACCGAAGACGTGGTGCTGGTGCCATGAACAGACAAAGGCTCAGCCTTCAAGGAGGCAGCATGAACACTTGGTCGCGCCGTGCGCTGTTGGCCGCCGGTTTCTCCCTTACCGTTACCAGCGCCGCGTTTGCCGCGCTGTCCGATGTCGACCCGGGGCCCTACACCTTCGCCACCGGTGGCTATCCGATGTGGTACAAGGACAGCCTCGACCAGTCCCTGGAGCTGTGCCAGTCCCGTGCCACCAGTACGCGAGCACCCGGCGCGCCAGGGGCACCCGCCTACATGTGTACCTTGTTGCCCGAGCCCGGCATCTATGACGATGCCCTGCCGTTGGTGTTCCCGGACAACTGGCCGCCAGAGATGTTCTGGTTCCTGGCTGAAACCGACATTCCGCAGGTCGGCAACAGCGGCTACGAGCTGGAGGTCTATGTAGCCGGGGTGGAGGCAGCCTTCGCCGCCGAAAACCCGGTCGATGGTGACCAGCAAAGCTTCGCCCGGATCCGCATCCGTGCTTCGGTCCCAAGTACCGGTACCTACACCATCACCCACCCTTACGGGGTGGAGACGGTCAACGTCACCACGGCTGGGCGCCGCGCGATCAACATCACCCGGGACATAGGCATTGGTGCTCCTGGCAACTTCCGGGGAGCGCTGGCGGGGGCGATCGGCCCTTGGCTGAAGGGTGTTGGCGGGCCTTACACCGCGGTCAACCCCGATACCGGCGCCATCGAAACCTACATCGGCGACCCCAACATCACCGAGGCGGTGACCGGCAGCCCCTTCAATACCAACTTCGTGCGCATTCAAGGCCCCGCTGGCACCATCCAGACCAACACCTTCACTGTTTCAGGCAAGGTACTGGACCAACGGGCCCAGACCCCGGTCAGCCTGGAACGCGCCACCTACTCGCGCAATGCCACCGGCACCCGCACGGAAGTGTTCGCCAAGGCGCCCAGCGCAGCCAGCCTGTGCATGCGCAATGGCATCGCCCTGGTCGGCACCCCGCCTTCGCCGTGCCAGTACACCCTCACCGCCGACAACAACGGGCTGTTCTTCCACCAGCAGTTCGGCCAGGAGGCACCGCCTGCAGTGGTGGTGGTCACCGCCAGCAACAGCGCCGGCGGCACACAGCCGACCGCGCTGTCGAGCAAGCTCACCGACGTGGTCAAGGTCAGCACCGCACGCTACGACTGGGCCAACAAGCGCCTGCTGATCGAGGCCAGTTCCAGTGATGAGGTGGCGATCCCCGACCTGCTCGCCCAGGGCTACGGTCGCCTGTCCAAGGCAGGCACGCTGCAGAGCCTGACCGTCAACGACGTACCGCAGCCACCGGCCACCATCACGGTCAAGTCGGCACGTGGCGGCAGCGATGTCGAACCGGTGGTCGTGGTCGGCAACGCACCGGTCGAGGCGGCCAACCAGCCACCGCTGGCCCAGGCCGATATCGGCAGCACCAGCGTCGGTATCCCGATCACCCTCAACCTGCTGCAGAACGACAGCGACCCGGACGGCAACGTGCCGCTGACCATCAGCGACCTGACCCAGCCCGGTACCGGCCTTGGCGGCGTGGTGATGAACGGCACCACCTCGGTCACCTACACCCCGCCAGCCGGGGCCACGCAACCCGTGGTGGCCACCTTCAGCTACCGGGCGGTGGACGCCAAGGGCCTGAAGTCGGAACCGGCTACTGTCACCATCAACGTCGCGCCCAACCGGGCACCAACCGCCAACCCGGAAACCGTCGCCACCCTGGGCGTGCCATTGACCATCAACGTGCTGGCCAACGACACCGATCCGGAAGGCAACGTGCCGCTGACTGTCCCTGCTGCTTCCCTCACCCAGCCGGCTGTCGGCCGGGGCACCGTCAGCACCAACGGCACCACGGTGACCTACACCCCACCGGCCACGGTGACCACCGCCTTCACCACCACCTTCACCTACCAGGCTCGTGACTCGCTGGGGGCGCTGTCCAACCCCAGCACCGTCACCGTCAACGTGTCGCCACGGCCCGCCGCCGAAACCTTCACGGTCACGGCTGCCACGGTCACGGCACGCTCCAACAACCGTTACAACTGGGACCTCAGCGGTACCTCGTCGGTCACCACCGGCAACACCGTCACCGTGCGGGTTACCACCACTACCGGCGTGCAAACCCTTGGCACCGCAACGGTAGCGCTGACCGGCCGCTGGCGCCTGGCGGTGAGCAATAGCACCACGATCATCCCGACTGCGGCACCGACGGCGACGATCACCACCAGCCAGGGCACCACACGCACCGTCAACGTAACCGTGCAGTAAAGGCCGGAGGTTGCAATGAAACGCCTGTACCCCCTGCTGCTCGGCCTGGCCCTGGTGGGCCAGGCCTGCTGGGCCGAGGACCTGCTGGACAATGCCGACCTCGCGCCCGGCAACGACCTCGGCGACCCGGTGATCATCCGCCTGCTGCCGGCCGGCGCCGGCCAGGCTGCGGTGATCGAGCAGCAAGGCGCGGGCAACCGCGCCGCACTCGACCAGAACGGCCAGGCCCTGCTGGGCCGCATCGTCCAGGCCGGTGGCGCGCAGGAAGCGTACATCTTGCAGGAAGGTAGTGACCTGATGGCGATCATCAGCCAACAGGGAAATGGCAACAGCGCGTCGATCCGCCAGAGCGGCAGCAGCAACAGCGCGACCATCGAGCAGATCGGCAACGACAACAGCGCCAGCATCGTGCAGTCCGGCACTGGCCTCAACAGCTCCGTGACCCAGGCCGGCAATGGCCAGCACGTTCAGATCACCCAATACCGATAGACCTGGAGGCACCCCCATGTACAAGCTCGCTCCGTTAAGTGCCGCTATCGTCCTGGCCCTTGCAGGTCAGGCCATGGCTGCTGACAGCACCTCGTCCCAGACCCAGGACGGCAAGGAAAACATCGCCGAAGTCAGCCAGTCCCTGGCGCCATTCGCCTCGGCCACCCAGACCCAGACCGGCAAGGGCAACAACCACCTGGCGGTGCAATCCGAGAGCACCAGCGATATCCAGCAGAGCGCCAACGGCCAGTACAACGCCGGCTACGCCGACCAACTGTTCGAGAACGGCAGCCAGGTCACCCAGCACGCCAGCGGCAGCTACAACGATGCCTTCGTCAGCCAGTCGCTGGGCATGGGCAACCAGTCGCTGCAAACCCAGCAAGGCGCCGAAAACACCTCGACCGTGTGGCAGGACAGCCAGGAAGGCAGCAAGGCCACCACCTGGCAATCCGGCCAGCGCAACGAGGCCTTCATCGAGCAGACCTTTGGTGGCAGCAACAACAGCAGCATCATCAACCAGACCGGCCAGGACAACTACGCCGCCGCCGAGCACCTGAGCTACGTCGATGGCGATATCCAGGTCTACCAGGATGGCAAAGGCAACTGGGCGTATGGCGACCAGCGCGACGGCACCGGCGGCACCATCGGCATAGGCCAGTACGGTGGCGGCAACTCGGTGGAAGTGTGGCAGGACAATCAGACTGCCAGCCAGGCATCGGTAACCCAGTCCGGCCAGCTGAACGAAGGCTATATCGACCAGAGCTTCGGCATGAACAACAAGGTCAGCCTGTCGCAACAGGGCACGGCCAACGCCAGCTGGTCGGACCAGTTCGAGACCAACAACTCGACCACCACCATCACCCAGACCGGTAGCAACAACCTGCATTTCACCTACCAGAACGGTGAAAACCTCAACCTGACCATCAACACCAAGGGCAATGGCAACAGCGTCACTGCCAGCAACTGGAAAGGCGCCAAGATGGGCGGCCAGTTCGGTACCAACCAGAACGCCACCATCAACCAGAACGGCAATGGCAACGGCGCCAACCTGACCCAGAACGGTGACAACCAGCTGGCCACGCTGACCCAGAAAGGCACCGGCAACCAGATGGAGACCAAGCAGGCCGACATGAACAACGAGCTGTACTTCGAACAGAACGGCACTGACAACATCCTGATCGCCGACCAGCGTGGCACCGAAAACTATGCCTACGGCAACAGCCAGGGCACCGGCAACGTCATCAACCTGGACCAGTCCGGCTACAGCAACCAGAGCTACACCAACCAGCTGTACGGTGGCGGCAACGAAGCCACCATCAAGCAGGTTGACAGTTACAACGTCGCCTACGTGACCCAGGGAGGCCAGGGCAACAAGGCGTACGTCGACCAGAGCGGTGTCACCCAGACCGCGACCATCAGCCAGCTGGGCAGCGCGAACGTGGCCACCGTGACCCAGCAGTAGATCGCTCCCCCCTTGGACCGCGGTGCTCCTCTCCCTGGTGCCGCGGTTCCTTTTTATTCCTGTCAGAACCTCTTTTTCTTGCCGACCTGTTCGCGGGCACGCCCGCTCCCACAGGTGCTCCACCGCCGTCAGAGCCTGCGCCCCCCTGTGGGAGCGGGCATGCCCGCGAATAGGCCAAGCCTGCCAAGCGCATTACAATGGTCCACACCCCAACCGATGCCTGCCCCATGATCCAGTCCGACCTCGACCTGTTCGGCCCCCAGCCGCAACGCCTGGCCAGCCACACCGTGCTGCTGCCCGGCTTCGCCCTGGCCGAGATCGAGCCTCTGCTCGATGCCCTGCGCCCGGTGCTGCGTGCCGCGCCGTTCCGGCACATGCAAACCCCGGGCGGCCTGCGCATGGCGGTAGGGTTGACCAACTGCGGCACGCTGGGTTGGGTCAGTGACGAACACGGCTACCGCTACAGCCCCTGCGACCCGCTCAGCGGCAAACCCTGGCCCGCCCTGCCCCCCGTGTTGCTCGAGCTGGCCAACCGCGCCGCAGCCATGGCCGGGTTCGACGGCTTCGTGCCGGATGCCTGCCTGGTCAACCATTACCTGCCGGGCGCCCGCCTGAGCCTGCACCAGGACCGCGACGAGCAGGACTTCGGCCAACCGATCGTGTCGGTGTCGCTGGGCTTGCCGGCGGTGTTCCTGTTCGGTGGCCTGCAGCGCGCCGACAAAACCCAGCGCATCCCACTGAGCCATGGCGATGTGCTGGTCTGGGGTGGCGAGGACCGCTTGCGCTTTCACGGCGTGCTCCCGATCAAGCCCGGCGTGCATCCGCGCCTGGGTGAACGGCGGATCAACCTGACCTTGCGCAAGGCCGGTGGCTGAATCGGACCAACGGCCCGCCACCCGGCGCAAACAGGATGAACGCGCATGAAACACGTTGAACATCTTGGCCAGGCAAGCTTCAAACGATATGCCATGCCCTCTTCAGCCTGGAGCCCGCCATGCCCTGCCAGCCCTGTTCCCCAACCCCTCACAGCGGAGCCGCGCGCCCATGAAAATGCCCTGCCGCGCGCCCAACGCCTCACTGCAACTTGATTACGTACGCGACACCCTGTTCGGCCCGGTGGCACAAAGCGTGGAATGCCAGTGCCAACTCGCCGCCCTCAACCTGCAAGGCCGCCCGGGCCTGCGCCTGCACATCTGCCCGCCACTGCCCGACAAGGTCGACCGTGCCCACAGCGTGGCCTTCGTCTGGGACGGGCGCAGCTACCACGGTGTGGTCCGCGACCAGGGCAAGTGCGGTGATGGCGGCCTGAACCTGCTGCTGGAACTGCTGTAAGACGATCAACGGCGATCAACCCGGCTGAACCCACGGGGCGCGTCACATCTCCATAGCAAAAGGGCCCACGCCCGCCGGAGAACGCGGAGAACGCCAATGAACAGTCCGTTGCTCAAGCTCTTCACTCACCCCGCCGACGCCTGGCTGGATATTCGCCAGGCCGAGGAAGACCACCCGCAGCAATATCTGCCGCGCCTGCTGGCCCTGGCATTGATCCCCGCGGTGTGCCTGTTCGTCGGCACCACCACCTTCGGCTGGAGCCTGGCGGCCGAGGAACGGGTGCGCCTGAGCATGGCCAGCGCCGCGCAACTGGCTGGCCTGCTCTATGCCACCACGGTCGTCGGGGTGATGTTGATGGGCACGATGATCCGCTGGATGTCGCGCGGTTTCGATGCGCAGCCCAGCCTCAACCAGTGCATCGGCTTTGCCGCCTACTGCGCCACGCCATGGTTCTTTGCCGGGGTGGCCGGCCTGCTGCCGATCCGCTGGCTGGCGCTGGCGGCGCTGCTGGCTGCCTCGGCCTATGCCAGTGTGTTGCTGTATGGCGGGTTGCAGACCTTCCTGCGCCTGAAGAAGGAACAGGCCATGCTGTTCGCTACCTGCGTGTGGGGCGTGGGGTTGCTGCTGCTGGTGACCATCCTGGTGGCGATGATCCTGTTCTGGTTCAACGGCCTGATGCCGGAATATGTGCGCCCGGCCAGCCTGGGCTGACCGGGGCGCGGCAGGCGCCTCAGGCAATCGCCTTGAGTGGCGCCGGGTGGCTGTCACGCAGCGCGTGCAGCTGCCCCACCAGGTTGACCAAGTCGCGGCAACTGTTGAGGCTATGCAGGGGGACCCCGCTCAGGGTCACGCCCTCGTCGAGACTCTGGCCCTGACCCAGGCGGATGGTCAGGTTGGCGCCGTCCGTGCAGCTGACTTCGCAACGGTCGGGCAGGCAGGCCTGCTCGATCATCTGCCGCATTTCTAGCATCGAAACTCCTATCAACGACATGGTACGACCCTCTCTTTGGGATGGCCTGTTGTGTGAGTACGCCTTTGTCGGGCGAGGCGCCAATTGATATTGCGCATGCCGGGGCAGGCGTCCATGCGCCTGGGCAATGATCATGCGGGGAATCCTCTAGCACCTTAGTGGAAGATCACCTGCACAGTTCGAGTGTTCGAACGCAATGGCAGACTTAGCGACGAGCGGTGCCGGCAGGCCCCAGCGATGCCCACAGATGCTGCGCCGCATAGGCTCGCCACGGTCGCCAGGCCAGGGCTCGTTGCGCCAGTTGGGCGTCGTCGCCTTCGAGCAGGCGCAACGCCTTGACCAGCGCCACGTCGCCCAGCGGCAAGGCATCGGCCGCGCCGGCCTGGCGCAACGCCAGGTAGTGCGCGCTCCAGGGGCCGATCCCCTTGAGTTGGCACAGGTTGCGCAGCAGTTCATCCAGCACTTGCCCGCGGCGTAGCAGCCGGGGCTCGGCCAGCAAGGCACTGGCCAGCGTGCCCAGGGTGGCGGCGCGCGCCCGCGGCATGCCCATATCCTCGAACTGGGCAGCCGCCAATACCGGCAGCGCCGGAAACACGTGGCTCAGGCCCGGTGCGGGCCAGCGCAGGGGCACGCCGTGGCGTTGCACCAGGCGGCCGGCCAGGGTCATGGCCCCGGCCACACTGACCTGCTGGCCCAGCACAGTGCGCATGGCCTGCTCGCAGGCGTCCCAGCCTTGTGGCACGCGCAGGCCTGGGCGCTCCTGTAGCAGGCGGGCCATCAGCGGATCGCGGGACAGTTCGGCATTGATGCGCGCGGGGTCGGCATCAAGGTCGAAGACCCGCCTCAGCCTGGCGGTCAGGCCGGGTAGCGCGTGGGCCGGGACGCCCTCAAGGCGGACCCGCAGGTACTGGCTACCCGAAGGTGTGGCGTGCAAGACGGCGTGGCGGCCGGCAATTACCAGGGTACGGCGGTAGGTGCCGTCGAGGCAGGTCTCGATGCCGGGGATGCAGCGGGCAGCGAGGAAGGCCAGGGTCGAGGGCCAGTGGTAAGGGGCGCGGTAGCGCAGCCACAAGGTGTGGTGGCCGGGGGTGGGCAATGATCGGCGCACGGCGTGCAAGGGGGTGAGCTTGGGCATGGCTGCATCATGCCAGCAAATGTAATACCTGTACCGGCCCTATCGCCGGCAAGCCAGCTCCCACAGGTACAGCGACAATCTCGAGAGCATCGCTGTACCTGTGGGAGCTGGCTTGCCGGCGATAGGGCCGGACAAGCCATTCAATCAACCAGGATCAATGCGCCGCACCGTCCCGTGCATCCTGCATCTGCCCGAACCGCCCGGCATGGAAATCGTCGAACGACTCGGCAATTTCTGCCTGACTGTTCATCACGAACGGGCCATAGCCCACGATCGGCTCGTCGATCGGCTCACCGCTGAGCAGCAGCAGGCTGGCACCTTCCAGCGCTTCGACGGCAACATCCTCACCGCCGCGGTCAAGCAACACCAGGCTGGATGGGCCGGCTTCGCGCTCGCCGTTGATCCGCACATTGCCGCGCAACACCACCAGCGCCGCATTGCGCCCGGCGGCAACCGGCAGCTGCAAGGTTGCACCGGCATTCAGGCGCATGTCCCAGACATCCATGGCGGTAAAGGTTCGCGCCGGCCCCGAATGCCCACGATATTCACCTGCAATCACCCGCAGGCTGCCGCCCTCGCCGTCCAGCGCCACCACCGGGATGTCCTCGGCCAGCAGCGTCTGGTAGCCAGCCGCTGCGCGCTTGTCGCGTGCCGGCAGGTTGACCCACAGCTGTACCATCTCCAGCGTACCGCCAGTGCGGGCGAAGCCTGGGGAGTGGAACTCTTCATGGATGATGCCGTTGGCAGCAGTCATCCACTGCACGTCACCGGGGCCGATCAAGCCGCCAGCGCCGGTAGAGTCGCGGTGCTCCAGTTCGCCCTGGTAAACGATGGTCACGGTCTCGAAGCCGCGGTGCGGGTGCTGGCCAACGCCGCGCCGCGCACTGGTCGGGGTGAAGTCATGAGGGCCGGCATAGTCCAGCAGCAGGAACGGGCTGATCTTGCTGGCCAGGTTGTCGTAGGTGAACAGGCTGCGCACCGGGAAACCATCACCTACCCAGTGGGCGTGGGGGCTGCGGTGAATACCCAGAATCGTTTTCATGAGAAGGCTCCTCTCTTGGTTGAGATAACCTTATCAATGATGCCAATCAGGCGGTAGCAGGCTTGTTTGGCATTCATCGTTCCACCCATGGAACAGTCAGCCTTGCAAGAAACCGAGCACCTGTTCGGCAGCAATGACCGGGTCTTCCTGCATGAAACAATGCCCACCTGCAACTTGCCTGGCGGTCACCTGAGGGTTGAGCGCCGCCAGGCGGTTCACCGAATGGGGCACGAAGGGGTAGGTGTGCTCGCCGTACAGCACCCGCGTGGGCGTGCGGATCGCCGTCAGGCTTGCCCACATGCGCTTGGGGAAGGAACTGAAGATTTCCACTTCGCGGCTGGGCCGGCACTTGAGCACCACCGCTTCGCCACAGTCGCCGATGGCATGCTCGACGTAGGCCCGCAGCGCCGCATCGGTCCACCCCTTGAAGGTACCCCGCCCATGCAGCGAAGCCAGGGCTGCCTCGCGGTCGGGCCAGTGGCTGCGGCGGCTGGCGGCCTTGCGCGCCAAGGCGTGACGCTGATGCAAGCCGACCAGGGCCGCCACCCCCATAACACCCAGCATGCGCCGGCTGAACAGTACCGGGTCAAGCAGCACGGCACGCGTGAACAGTTGCGGTTCACTGGCCAGGATCAGGCCGGTGAGCACGCCACCGAAGCTGTGCCCGACGGCAAAGCGCGGTACGTCACCATACTCGCCCCGCCCGGCTGCGAAAGCCTCCACCGCCAACGCAGCGGTGCGGTTCCAGCCACGAAACACCCCGCCATGGTCGCTGTCACCATGGCCCTGGACATCACTGAGCCACAGGTCGAAATGTTCGCCCAGGCGCATCAGCAATGGCTGGTAGGCAAGGCAGCAGAAGCCGTTGCCGTGCAGAAAATGCAGCAGCGGCTTGCCACTGGCCGGGGTTCGCCAGCCACGCAGGGTGAAGCCTTCGGCGCATTCGTGGGACCAGGGGATCAACTGCATCGGCTTGCTGTACTCGCGGGGTCAGGAAAACGCTGATTCTACAAACAGCAGCGGGTACAGTGAAATCACCAGCAACAAGGCCATCAGGACATTGAACAGCATCAGCCAGCGCGGGTTCTGCAACAGGTTGCGCAGGGCGCTGCCGAACATCACCCACACCCCCACGCTGGGCAGGTTGACCAGGGCAAACAAGGCGGCGATGACAATGACGTTGGTCACATAGCCTTGCGCCGGCGTGTAGGTGGTGATTGCACCGACTGCCATCACCCAGGCCTTGGGGTTGACCCACTGGAACGCCGCCGCTCCCCAGAAGCCCAGCGGTTTGCGGGCACTGGACGAGGCTGTGCCGACCGGCCCGGAGGTGGCGATCTTCCAGGCGAGGTAAAGCAGGTAGGCGGCGCCGGTGTAGCGCAGTACCGTGTACAGCGGCGGCCAGGCCTTGAACACCTCGCCCAGGCCCAGGCCAACGGCCAGTACCATTACCATGAAACCGACGCTGATGCCCATGGCGTGCGGGATGGAGCGGCGCACACCGAAGTTGACGCCCGAGGCCAGCAGCATGGTGTTGTTGGGGCCAGGGGTGATGGAGGACACGAAGGCAAACAGCACGAAGGCGGTGAGCAGGTCGGCAGAGGCAAGCATGGCAGGCATTCCACATTCTTTATGGGTGCTGTCACACTAACGGAGTCGCCCTCCTCTGCGACCGATACAGTTTCACTAAATTGTGTAGATACACATCGCTGTACCGCAACCACCAGACCAAGGAAGCCGTCACCATGAGCCTTACCATTCGCCCTGCCGTTCGCGCCGATGCCGAGCAGATCCTGGCCTTCATCACCGAACTGGCCGAGTACGAACGCGCTCGCCACGAGGTGATCGCGAGCGTTGCCGATATCGAGCGCAGCCTTTTTGGCGAGGGCAGCACCGTGCACAGCCTGATTTGCGAGCGCGATGGCCGGGCAATCGGCTTTGCCGTGTATTTCTACAGCTACTCGACCTGGCTCGGGCGCAACGGCATCTACCTGGAAGACCTGTACATAACGCCCGAGCAGCGCGGCGACGGTGCCGGGCGGCAATTGCTGCAGCATATTGCCCGCGAAGCGGTGGCGAATGATTGCGGGCGGCTGGAATGGAGCGTGCTGGACTGGAACGAGCCCGCGATCGGCTTCTATCAGAAGCTCGGGGCTGAAGCGCAGGATGAGTGGGTGCGCTACCGGCTGGATGGGGAGAAGCTGGCAGCGTTTGCCCGAGGCTGACCGGGAGCGCTTCGCAATCCCTGTGGGAGCGGCCTTGTGTCGCGAAAGGGCTGCAAAGCAGCCCCAGCAATTTCAACTGTCACGCATCAATCCTGGGGCCGCTTTGCGGCCCTTTCGCGACACAAGGCCGCTCCCACAAGTACAGCGACAACCTCGAGAGCAACGCTGTACCTGTGTAGGCTTTAGCCGCGAATACTGGCGCAGCCGGTGCCATGAACAGAGTACCCGAGGCGACGGCAAACTCGATTCTGGCAATTGACGGCAGCCCCGCCCCATGGTCTCCTTATGCCTCGCGTTCAGGTGCCCCCGATGGGGGTGAAACGGGAAACCGGTGCGTCACAGGCCCTCCAGCAGGGCCGGACAAGGCCGGTGCTGCCCCCGCAACGGTAAGCGAGCGAAGCGTCTGTACCACTGTGCCCGGTCACCCGGCATGGGAAGGTGACGCCTTCCAGGAGCCTGGCTCCTCCTCGCAAGCCCGGAGACCGGCCTGGCGTTCATGAACACCCCGCGGTGGGCGGGCGCTGTTGCATTCCCCTGGGCTGCCACGCTCGGGGCTGCCGCGCTTGCCCGTTGCCCACAAAAAGCAGAGGAACGCGTCATGCCCGTCACCAGCGCCAAGCAACACAGCATCACCACCCCCGTCACCCTCAGCCAGCGTGTCGTCATCGCCGTCGGCGCCAGCCTGCTGGGCCTGTGCCTGGTTTACTTCGCCGGCTTCTCGCACATCGAGGCCGTGCACAACGCCGCCCACGACACCCGCCACAGCGCCGCCTTCCCCTGCCACTGAGTACGCCCGATGATCACACGCATTGCCCGTACCGCGGGCTTCAGCGGGTTGCTGGCGGCCTTGCTGCTGACCTTGCTGCAAAGCTTCTGGGTCGCCCCGCTGATCCTCGAGGCAGAAACCTACGAAGCCTCGGCTCCGGTCGCCCAGCACGAGCATGCCGGCGAAGTGGCCGCCCATGAACACAGCGCCGAAGCCTGGTCACCGGAAGACGGCTGGCAGCGGGTGCTGTCCACCACTGGCGGCAACCTGGTGGTCGCGGTCGGCTTCGCCCTGATCCTCACCGCCCTGTACAGCCTGCGCGAACCCAAGCGTGCCGGCACCGGCGCACTGTGGGGCCTGGCCGGCTTCGCCGTGTTTTGCCTGGCCCCGACCCTGGGCCTGCCGCCGGAACTGCCAGGTACTGCAGCCGCCGACCTGGGACAACGCCAGGCCTGGTGGATCGGCACCGCCAGCGCCACCGCGCTGGGCCTTGCCCTGCTGGTGTTCGCCCGCCACTGGTTGCTGAAGGCGCTGGGCGCCGTGCTGCTGGTCATTCCCCATGTGATCGGTGCGCCGCAACCCGAGGTGCACGAGAGCCTGGCCCCCGCCGCACTGGAAACCCAGTTCAAAGTGGCCTCCTGGCTGACCAACGCCGCCTTCTGGCTGGCCCTGGGCCTGCTCAGCGCCTGGCTGTTCCGGCGCTCCAGCCAGGCCTGATGCCTGCCTTTTACGCCGGCTTCGGCTGCCGCCGGGGTTGCCCGGCGGACACGCTGGAAACCTTGCTACGCCAGGCCTTGGCCAACCAGAGCCTGGCGTTGGCCGACCTGCACGGTATCGCCAGCATCAGCCTGAAGGCCGACGAACCCGGCTTGCAGCAACTGGCCGAACGCCTCGGCGTGCCCTTGGTGTTGTACGATACCGCGCAGTTGCAACCCTACGAACTCCAGCTCAGCCACCGCTCCGCCGCTGCCCATGCCCACTGCGGCTGCTGGGGCGTGGCGGAGAGCGCGGCACTGGCCCTGGCCAGCCAGCGGCTCGGCGCGGCCAGGTTGCTGCTGACGCGCCAGGTACTGGGCCCGGCTACCCTCGCCCTGGCCTGTTGAACGTTTCCCCCTCTTTCCTGCAAGGACTTTCCATGACGGTCTACTTCATCGGCGCCGGCCCCGGCGACCCGGAACTGATCACAATCAAGGGCCAACGGCTGATCCGCCAGTGCCCGGTGATCATCTATGCCGGTTCGCTGGTGCCGGCCGCCGTGCTCGAGGGGCACCAGGCCGAGACCGTGATCAACAGCGCCGAACTGCACCTGGAGCAGATCATTGCCGCCATGCGCAGTGCGCATGAGCAAGGCCAGGATGTGGCCCGGGTACACAGTGGCGATCCCAGCCTGTACGGCGCCATCGGCGAGCAGATCCGCCATCTGCAGGCGCTGGGCATCGATTACCAGATCATTCCCGGGGTCACCGCCACGGCGGCCAGCGCCGCCCTGCTCGGCTGCGAACTGACCCTGCCCCAGGTAGCGCAGACCGTTATCCTTACCCGCTATGGCGACAGTTCGCCGATGCCGCCCGGCGAGCAACTTGGCGACCTGGCGCGCCATGGCAGCACCCTGGCGATCCACCTGGGGGTGAAGCACCTGTCGCGTATCGTCGAAGAACTGCTGCCGCACTACGGCGCGCACTGCCCGGTGGCGGTGGTGCATCGCGCCACCTGGCCGGATCAGGACTGGGTGCGCGGCACCCTCGGCGATATCGTCGAACGCGTCGCGGCCAAGGGCTTCCGACGCACGGCGCTGATCCTGGTGGGCCATGTTCTGGGCGACACACCGTTTGCCGAATCGGCCTTGTACCGCGCCGGGCACGCCCACCTGTATCGCCCTGGCGACTGAGCATTGCCAGGTTCGCCACGGGCGTAGCAGACTCCGGTTTCCCGCCTGCAAACAGGAGTCATGCCCATGCTGGACCTACGCCCAAACTGCGAGTGCTGCGATACCGACCTGCCGGGTGACAGCCCCGATGCGCTGATCTGCTCCTTCGAATGCACCTTCTGCCGTACCTGCGCCGAAACCCGTTTCCAGGGCCGCTGCCCGAACTGCACCGGCCAGTTGGTGGCACGCCCGACACGGGTCGGCCAGTCGCTGGCCAACAACCCCGCCTCGACCCAGCGCGTGAGCAAAGCACACTCCGCCTGCGCGTGATCTACTTCAAAACATTCAAAAAAACAGACATCGTTGCTTTGTCAGGGTGATGTCTTTCCCACTTTTTGTAGGACTTTTCAACAACTAGCCCGGGGACTTTCAACACTTCTATACTCGGCATTACCAAATTTCGGGAATGGTCGTATCGTGCAGCGCTTCCGATAACCCTACTTGCAGACGTATTCCTGAGTGATCCAGGAAGCGGACCACATCCTGACAGGAGTTTTCTTCATGACTACCGTGCTGATCGTCGACGACCACCCCATAGTGCGACTGTCCTTGAAAATGTTGCTCGAACGCGAGCGCTTCCAGGTCGTCGGCGAAGTCGGCGATGGCAGTGAAGTCACTCAGGTGGTCCGCACACTGCGCCCGAACGTGGTCATCCTTGACATCGGGCTTCCGGGCCTGGACGGCATGGAAGTCATCAAGCGCCTCCAAAGCCTGGAACCGGCCCCCAAGATCATGGTACTGACCGGCCAGGCCACCGACCTGTATGTACGGCGCTGCCTGGATGCCGGCATCGGAGCCTTCGTCACCAAGGACGAGGACCACGAGGCCTTGCTGTTCGCCCTGAAGGCCTTGGTCAAAGGCTACTCGACCTTCCCGCAGATGTCGGTCAACAGCAACTCGCTGGAAAGCGAGCCGGTGCGCCTGGCGAGCCTGTCCAACCGGGAAATGGAAGTGCTCAGGCGCCTGTCACGCGGCGAGAACAACAAGAATATCGGCACCTGCATGAACCTCAGTGCCAAGACCATCAGCACCTACCGGGGCCGCATCATGGAGAAGCTCAAGACCGAATCGCTGGTTGAGATGGTCGACCTGGCCAAGCGCAACAGCGTCTATTGAGCGCTCAGTGGCAATGAAGCCCCTGCTGGCAAGCGCCCTTCTGGTCATCGGCCTGGCCAATTCCGGCGCGCTGCTGGCCAACAGCGAACCCCGCCAGTTGCTGGCACGCTCGGTCAGCGCCGCCGCCCCGCTGGCGCTGTCCAGCGAAGAGCGGCAATGGCTCCAGCAACGCCAGCACCTGGTGCTTGGCAGCTCGCGGCCCGACTACCCACCGCTGGAAATCAATGTCAGCCAGCGCGACTATGAAGGCCTCAGCGCCGATTACGCTGGCATCATCGCTGAACAGCTGGGCACCACCATCGAAGTACGACGCTACGACAGCCGCCACGAAGCCATCGCTGCGCTACGCGACGGCCGTATCGACCTGCTGGGCAGCTCCAACGCCTTCGAGGCAGTGGATGCCCAGCTCAGCCTCAGTGCGAGCTACGCCGACGACCTGCCGGTCATCGTCACCCGCGAGGGGCACAGCTTGAAGAGCACCCCCGACCTCGCCGGCCTGCGCCTGGCCATGGTCGATCATTACCTGCCGGCCAGCAGCGTCCGCAGCCTGTACCCCAAGGCGCAACTGAGCCTGTATCGCTCGACCCTGGCCGGGCTGGCCGCCGTCGAACTGGGCGAGGCCGACGCCTACCTGGGCGATGCCATCAGTACCGACTTCGCGATTGGCAAGAGTTACCAGGGCACACTGAAGATCGACCACTTCTGCCAGGTTGCCCCCGGGGCGTTTGCCTTTGCCCTGGCCAATGACAACCCGCGTCTGCGCCAGTTGGTCGACAAGGCGCTGGCGCGCATCAGCGAAAGCGAACGCCTGAACATCCTGCGCCGCTGGAGCAGTGGCAACACCAGCCTGCTGCTGCAACGCCACCTCACCGCCCTGACCGCCGAAGAAGAAGCCTGGATCGCCGCCAACCCCAGCATCAGCGTGCTGGTCAACACATCGCTGGCACCACTGACCTTCAATGACGCCCAGCACCGCCCCAGCGGCATTACCCTCGACCTGCTCAAGCAGATCTCGCTGCGCACAGGGCTGCATTTCAAGCCGGTCGAAAGCCCGTCGGCGCAGGCAATGGTCGAGCGCCTGGCGCGCGGTGATGCGCAGATGATCGGCGCATTGGGCTATAGCGCGGACCGTTCGAAACAACTGCGCTATACCCGCCCCTACCTGGTCAGCCCGCGGGTGCTGGTCACCCGTGGCGACAATGCATTACCGGCGCAGGCCATGGCGCTTGATGGCCTGCGCATCGCCCTGGTGCGCGGCTCGCCGCAACGGGCCGTGCTGCAACAACGCTACCCGCAGGCCAGGATGGTCGAAGTGGACAACCCGCTCGGCCTGATGGAAGCCGTGGCCAACGGTGCCGCCGACGTTGCCTTGAGCAGCCATATCAATGCCGCCTACTACATCAGCCATGTGTTCAAGGACCGCCTGCGCATTGCCAGCGTGCTCGACGACGACCCGGCCATCGCCGCCTTCGCCGTGGCCGCCGACCAGCCGCAGCTGCAGGCAATCCTCGACAAGGCGCTGCTGAGCATTCCACCCGAAGAGCTGGACCAGTTGATCAACCGCTGGCGCACCACCACCCTGGTGAGTGACAGCCCTTGGCGCGACTACCGCACCCTGGCCTTGCAGGTGCTGGTGCTGTCGGCCTTGCTGCTGGCCGGGGTGGTGTTCTGGAACAGCTACCTGCGCAAACTGATCAACCAGCGCACCGAGGCCCAGCATGCACTGCAAGCGCAGCTGGCGCTCAGCCGCGGCCTGCTCGAGCAACTGCGCCAGGCCAAGGACGACGCCGAACAGGCCAGCCAGACCAAAAGCACCTTCCTGGCCACCATGAGCCATGAAATCCGTACCCCGATGAATGCCGTGATCGGCCTGCTGGAGTTGGCCCTGGAAGACAGCCGCGGCGGCCGTTGCGACACCCAGACCTTGCAGACCGCCCACGATTCGGCCATCGGCCTGCTTGAGCTGATTGGCGATATTCTCGACATTTCCCGCATCGAATCCGGGCACATCACCCTGCAGCCGGTGCCCACCAACCTGGTCGAACTGGTACGCGCCACCGTACGGGTGTTCGAAGGCAATGCACGGGCCAAAGGCCTGCACTTGCACAGCGAGCTGCCCGCTGCGCCGGCCTGGGTACTGGCTGATCCGCTGCGCCTCAAACAGGTCTTGTCCAACCTGATCAGCAACGCCATCAAGTTCACCGACCGCGGCGAAGTCCAGGCCAGCCTGCTGCTCTCGCCCGCCAACAATGACAGCCTGGCAGTGGAACTGAATGTGCGAGACACCGGTATCGGCATCGGCCCAGCCGACCAGGCCCGGTTGTTCAATGCCTTCGTCCAGGCCGATGGCCCCCGGGCACGCCAGGGTGCCGGCCTGGGGCTGGTCATCAGCCGCACCCTGGCCGAGTTGATGGGCGGCACCTTGAGCCTGCAGAGCGTCGAAGGCGTAGGTACCAAGGTGCAGGTCTGCGTGCGGCTGCCCGCGTGCGCAGCACCGGTCCAGGTCGAACAGCACGCCCCGGAGCTGGAAAGCAGCAGCGGCCCGCTGAACATACTGGTGGTCGACGACTACCCCGCCAACCTGCTGCTGCTGGAGCGGCAACTGCATACCCTGGGGCATCGGGTCACGCTGGCGGAGAACGGGGAAATCGCGCTGGCACGCTGGCAGGCAGCGCGCTTCGACTTGGTGATCACCGACTGCAGCATGCCGGTCATGGACGGCCACGAACTGACCCGCCGCATCCGCAGCCTCGAGGGCGAACGCGGCCTGGCGGCATGCCGCATTCTCGGCGTCACCGCCAACGCCCAGGCCGAGGAGCGTGCCCGCTGCCTGGCCAGCGGCATGGACGAATGCCTGTTCAAACCCATTGGCCTGCGTACGCTCAAGGCCCACCTGCCCCACGCTCACCCCCGGCAACAGCCGCCAGCGCGGGCCGCCAGCGGGTTCAACCTTGGCGAACTACGGCACCTGACCCAGGACGACGAACAACTGACGCGGAATTTGCTGGAACAGCTGGCACAAAGCGTCAGCGAAGACCTTGCGACCTTGCGCGCACTGGCAGCAGATGCCCCCGGCGAGGCTGTGCGTGCCCTGGCTCACAGGATCAAGGGCGGGGCGAAGATGCTCAAGGTACGCACGCTGGTCCACGATTGCGAAGCCATCGAACAGGCCCAAGGCCAAGGCCTGCCGACGACTGACCTGCGCCTGCAATTGCAGGCCAGCCTGGAGACCCTGCTGGACGAGTTGGGCGATGCGCTCAATGCAATTGCAGCGTCGAACTGATCTGGCTGATGGCGTTTACCACGTGCCGTGACCCCTGCTGGATTTCCATGATCACCGTGCCGGCCTCGTTGGCCAGCGCCACGCCATGATCGGTGCGTTTCAGGCTCGACTGCATGCTGGCTACGGCCAACAGCGACAGGTCGTGGTTCTGCCGCACCACGTCGACGATTTCCACGGTGGCCTTGCTGGTTCGCGCCGCCAGGCTGCGCACCTCGTCGGCCACCACGGCAAAACCGCGCCCGTGCTCGCCGGCGCGGGCCGCCTCGATGGCTGCGTTCAAAGCCAACAGGTTGGTCTGGTCGGCAATGCCACGGATGGTCAGCACTATCTGCCCGATTACATCCGACTGCTTGCTCACCGCATCGATACTGCGTGCCGCGTCGTTGAGTTCATGGGAAATCTGCTCGATCACCTGTACCGCCTGCTGTACCACCTCGGTGCCCTTGCGCGCGCAGGCATCGGTCTGCACCGAACTGGCATGGGCAGCATCGGCGGCGCTTTGCTGGGTGCTGACCTGGCGGGTGATGTCGCTGGCGAACTTCACCACCTTGTACAAGCGGCCCTTGCTGTCGAAGATCGGGTTGTAGGACGCCTCCAGGTAGACCGTCCGGCCATGTTTGTCGACGCGTTCGAAACGGTGCGAATGGTACTCGCCGCGGTTGAGCGATGCCCAGAACTCGCGGTACTCGGCCGATTCGCGCTCATGCGCCAGGCAGAACAGCCCGTGATGGCGACCGACCACCTCGTCCAGGCGATAGCCCATGGTGTCGAGGAAGTTCTGGTTGGCCTTGATCACCCGGCCCTGCGGGGTGAATTCGATCACCGCCATGGAGCGGCTGATGGCCTTGAGCAGGCTTTCGCTCTCGTGCTCCTCCATCACCCGCTGGCTGATGTCGGAAGCCACCTTGATCACGCTGGTGACCTGGAGCTGCTCGTCCAGTACCGGCATGTAGCTGGCTTCCAGCCAGACTTCGCGGCCGGCCTTGTCGATGCGCTCGAAGGTACCGCTGATGGCCTTGCCCTGCCCCAGTTCACGCCACAGTTGCTGGTATTCGGCGCTTTTCGCGTAGCCAGGGTCGCAGAACAGCCGGTGGTGCTTGCCGCGCAACTCCTCGGCGCTGTAGCCCATGGCCTGGCAGAAGCGCTCATTGGCATCGAGGATCGTGCCGTCGGGGGTGAACTCGATCATTGCCATGGAGCGGCTGATCGCCGCCAGCTTGGCCTGCAAGCTGGCCAAGGCCTCATGACTGCGCTGGATCTCGACCAGATCGGACTTGCGGTGGAAATCGAACATGACGCCGGGCTCCTGTATGCGCGGTGTCCTGAGCATAGATCGCCGTTAGCGCCATGCAAGCACAGTGCTATCACCTTGTAATTAATGCATTCATAGTACGGAGCGCGCTTCTTGACCAGGATGGGCAAGCGCCCGGGCTCAGGAACTCTCCCGCACCATCAACTCGAAGCCCAGGTCCTGCTGCGCATTCGGCACCCGCTTGCCATCGAGCAACGCCAGCAACGCCTGCGCAGCACCGCGCCCCACGGCGGCCCGAGGCGTGCGAATCGAGGTCAGCCGCGGCACCATGTGCGCCGAAGCCGGCAGGTCGTTGAAACCGACCATCGCCACCTGCCGCGGCACCTCCACCCCTTGGCGCAATGCCTGCAGCACCGCGCCCTGGGCCAGGTCGTCGTTGCAGAAGAAGATACCGTCGACATCTGGCGCCTGTTGCAGCAGCTGGCTGAACAACGCGCTGCCCAGGGCAATGGAAGAAGGCTCCGGCGCCAGCACTTCCAGCTCGGCCGCCTGCAAGCCGGCCTCGGCCAATGCCTGGCGGAACCCTTCGGCACGCTGCATCACCCGCGGGTCGAGCTGCGCGGCAATGAACGCCAGGCGCTTGCGCCCGCGCTCGATCAGGTGGCGGGCCGCGGCGCGCCCGGCCTGCTGCTGCGAGAAACCGACCGACAACGCCCCGGCCTCGCCATTCAGTTCCATCATGTGCACACAGGGCACACCACTGGCCGCCAGCATCTGCCGCGATGCCTCGCTGCGCTCGAAACCGGTCAGCAGCATGCCGCAGGGCTGGTAGGCCAGGTAGTTGCGGATCAGGTTCTCTTCTTCGGCAAGATCGTAGTGATAGTTGCCGATCAGCACCTCGAGCCCGCGCGGGCGCATGACCTCATGAATGGCTTCCAGCGTATCGATGAACAGCTGGTTGGACAGCGACGGGATCAACACCACCACCGACTGGCTGCGCGCCGACGCCAGGGCACGGGCCGCCGGGTTGGCCACGTAGCCAAGGCTCGCCGCGGCAGCAACGACCTTTTCCACCAGCTCCGGCGCAACCGTGCTGACCCCACGCAGGGCGCGCGAGGCGGTAATCGGGGAAACCCCGGAAAGCCTGGCAACTTCTGCCAGGGTGGGACGACCTGTGGTGCGGGAGCCGGTGCGGGACATGGATGTTGTAATTTTACTACTTGCAAGGAAAGGGAACGGCCACTAAGGTAGCGCTGTCTCAGGACGCAGGCAATGTAATCTTTGGTAGCAGCCACCGCGCGCTCGCCGCCAAGCGTCCATACTGCGTAAGGACAAGATCAATAACACCGGGGAGGTGGCTGTTCGTCGACGACGAGACAGCGCTATCTCACCCGCAGGAGGTACTGATGATTTCTCCCCTGTCCGCCATCGTGGTGATGGGCGTGGCCGGTTGCGGCAAAAGCTGCATCGGCGCTGCCATCGCCGCCCGAAGCGGCGGCCGCCTGATCGAAGGCGACGCTTTCCACCCTGCCGAAAACATCCGCAAGATGAGCGCTGGCATCCCCCTGGACGACAGCGACCGTGCCGGCTGGCTGGTGCGTCTTGGTCAGGAGCTGCAAGCCACGACCCAGGCCGGGGAACGTCCGATCCTGACCTGTTCGGCCCTCAAGCGCCGCTATCGCGACTCCCTGCGCGATGCCATGCCCGGGCTGGTGTTCGTGTTCCTCGAGCTGTCACCCGCCGAGGCGGAAAAACGCGTGCTGGCCCGCCCCGGGCATTTCATGCCGGCGAGCCTCATCGAAAGCCAGTTCGCTGCCCTCGAACCGCCACACGGCGAACCTCTGACTATCGCGCTTGACGCCACCCAACCCATCGGAGCGCTTGCCGATGCGGTGGACAGCTGGCTAAAGAGCCGCGGTGAGCCGGGCCTGGCACAAACCGCCTGACCCTGGCGGCTTTCCCGGCCCACCCAAGACAGCGCTACCCTGCCCCATAAGCGCAAGCAAAGTTGCAAAAAAGCTACGCCAAAACAACGATAAGACCGAGGCCTTCAAACCATGTTCGGACTGGCTACTGATACCTTCCTGCTGCTCGACGCGCTGGTTACCATCGTCGGGCTGATCCTGCTGATCACCCACTTCAAAGTCCACCCCTTCGTCGCCCTGACCATCGCGGCCGGCTTCCTTGGCCTGACCTCCGGCATGCCGGTGGCCAAGGTCATGAAATCGTTCCAGGACGGTTTTGGCGGCGTGCTGGGCTTCGTCGGCATCGTACTTGCCCTGGGCACCATGCTTGGCAAGCTGATGGCCGACTCCGGGGGGGCCGACCAGATCGCGCAAACCCTCATCCGGGCCTTCGGCAAGAAGAACGTGCACTGGGCGATGATGTTCGCCGCCTTCCTGGTGGGCATCCCGCTGTTCTTCGAAATCGGCTTCGTGCTGCTGATTCCGCTGGTGTTCATCGTCGCCCGGCGCTCCGGCGTGTCGCTGATCAAGATCGGCATTCCACTGCTGGCCGGCCTGTCGGTGGTGCACGGCCTGGTGCCCCCGCACCCGGGCCCGTTGCTGGCGATCGGCATCTTCCATGCCGACATCGGCAAGACCATCTTCTATGGCCTGATCGTGGCGCTGCCTACCGCCATCATCGCCGGCCCGCTGTTCGGTAACTTCATTTCCCGCTACATCCCGGGCACCCCGTCCCAGGAGCTGATGGACCAGATCGCCAAGGAGTCCGACCAGGGCAACCTGCCGAGTTTCACCATCACCCTGGTCACCGTGTTGCTGCCGGTGGTGCTGATGCTGCTGAAGACCTTCGCCGACGTGGTGCTGCCAGCCGAGCACATCGTGCGCCAGTGGATGGACCTGATCGGCCACCCCATCACCGCCCTGCTCGCTGCCCTGCTGCTGGCCTTCTACACCTTCGGCTCGGCCCGTGGCTTCAACCGCCAGCAGATCATGAAGATGCTCGACCAGAGCCTGGCACCGACCGCGGCGATCGTGCTGATCGTGGGTGCCGGCGGCGGCTTCAAGCAGATGCTGGTAGACACCGGCGTGGGCAACGTGATCGGGCAGATGGCCGTGCAGGCGGAGATTTCGCCGATCATGCTGGCCTGGCTGGTAGCGGCGGTAATCCGCATCGCCACCGGTTCCGCGACGGTCGCCACCATCACCGGCGCGGGCATCGTCGCACCGGTGATCGACCTGGTGCCTGGGGTCAACCGTGAGCTGCTGGTGCTGGCCACCGGCGCCGGCTCGTTGATCCTGTCCCATGTCAACGACGCCGGTTTCTGGCTGGTGAAGCAGTACTTCAACATGACCGTGGCGGAGACCTTCAAGACCTGGAGCATGATGGAGACCATCCTGTCGATCGTCGGCATCATCTTCATCATGTTGCTGTCGCTGGTGGTGTAACCGTTGATCGGGGTAATGGCACCTTGAAGCTTCGGGTAGGGCCGAACGGAAGTATCAGCCCTACCAGAAGCAAAGGAGCCTGCCATGCCCCGCTCAAGCATCCTGCTGATTGTCCTGCTCGCCGCGCCATTGGCCATAGCTGCCGGCACCGGCCCCACCTATCCCGACGACCCGCACAACCCGGCGCCCAAGCCGGGCGCGGACAGCACCCTCAACCCGATCGAAAAGCCCATGCCGCGGGACACCGACCCACGCATAAAAGGCAACGACCCGGACAGCCCGCCCGCTGAACAGAATGACAACCGGGATTTGCCGGGTATGGATGGCAGTGGCTCGGAAGGTACCGGGCGGCAGGGAGCAGCCGATAATCAGCGTTGATCAATGCCCCTGAATGCAACTGTCTTGCTCAAATTCCAAAAGTTGCCGCTCCCACAGGTACAGCGACAACCTCAAGAACAATGCCGCTCCCGCAGGTCCCCGTACGGCCCTTTGCCCGATGCTCACCACTGGCGCTTGTCCGGCCTGGTCAGCCCCAGTTTCTCGATCCGGTAACGCAGCATGTCCCGCGACAGCCCGAGCATGCGCGCCGACTTGGTCACGTTCCAGTCCGTGCGGTCCAAGGTCTTGCACACCAGGTCGCGCTCCATATCCGGCAGGCTGGTGCCGGGCTCGGGTTCGTGCCGAGGCATTTCGAACACCGCAGGCGCCGCCTGTTGCACCAGCGGCTCGTCGATCAGGGTCATGCACAGGTTGAGCTGATGCGCCTGCACCACCTCGTTCGGTGCCAGCAGCACGGTCTGCTCCAGCATGTTGCGCAGTTCGCGCACATTGCCTGGCCAGCTGTAACCGAGCATCAGGTTTTCCGCCTCGGCGGAAAAGCGCAGGTTCGGCTTGCCATAACGCCGGCCATGATGGGCCAGGAAATGCCGCGCCAGCAGCAACACGTCCTGCCCGCGGGCATACAGGCGCGGTACCTTCAGGGCGATGATGCGCAGGCGGAAGAACAAGTCGCGGCGGAACTTGCCCTGCTGCACCATCTGCTCCAGGTTGCAGTTGGTAGCGCTGATCACCCGCAGGTCGACCTTGCGCTCCTTCACCGCGCCAATCCGGCGGATACTGCGGTCTTCCAGCAACTTGAGCAGCTTGGCCTGCAGCACCAGGTCCATCTCGCCAATCTCGTCGAGGAACAAGGTGCCGCCATCGGCAGCCTCCACCAGGCCCACCCGGCGCTCCTTGGCATCGGTGAAGGCGCCCTTCTCGTGGCCGAACAGCTCGGCCTCCAGCAGGTTGGCCGGGATCGAGGCACAGTTGAACTCGATGAACGGCCCCTTGCTGCGCGAACCATCGAAATGCAGGGCGCGGGCCACCAGCTCCTTGCCGGTACCGGTCTCGCCTTCGATCAGCACCGGTGGCAAGTCGTCGCTGGCCATGCGCCGCTCGGCATCCAGTACCTGGCGCAGGGTGTGCTTGAGGGTGAGCATCGTCGGTGATTCGCCGATCAACGCCTGCAACCCGGACTTCTGCGCCTCGCGCTCCTGGTAGAACGACAACGTGCGTTCCATGCGCTCGGCAGCCAGCGCCTTGTCCAGGGTCAGCTTGAGCTCGGCCAGCACCACCGGCTTGGTCAGGTAATGGAAGGCGCCCTCCTTCATTGCCTGCACGGCATCTTCGACATTGCCGTAGCCGGTCATCATGATCACTTTCAGGTCCGGCACCTGCGCCACCAAGGTACGCAGCAGGTCGTGCCCGCTCATGCCCGGCAGCGAGTTGTCGGTCAGCACCGCATCGGGCTGGCCCCGCTTGATCTGCTCCAGCGCCAGTTCCGCGCTGTGGCACACGGTGACCTCGAAGCCCTTGAGGCTGAGGTAGGTGCGAATGTTGTCGGCGAGAATTTCATCATCCTCGACTACCAGGATGCTGTGCTCCATGGTCCCCTCCCGCTGCGATATTGAATGTGAGGCTGACGCGGGTTCCTTCCTCTTCGCGGCTGCTCAAGCTGACCGAGCCGCCAAAACGTTCCATGATGCGTTTGACCAAGGCCAGGCCTACGCCGAGGCCGCCCTGCTTGGTGGTGTAGAACGGCTTGAACACCATCCGTTCCTGCTGTTGGCTCATGCCCTTGCCGGTATCGCTGAGGACGAACTCGGCACGCTGCCCATCCTGCACATTGACCTGGGCACGCAGCATGCCGCCTTCAGGCATGGCTTCCAGGGCATTGGAGAACAGGGTGTTGAGAATTTGCGTAAGCTGTAGCGGCTGGCTGGCCACCCATTGTGCCCCGGGGCCTTCGTAGCAGAAGCGCACGCCGTTGCGTTCGATCTGCTGGGCGAAGGCCAGGTGGGTGTCCTCGATGGCCGTCACCAGGTCCACGGCCTCGGCGTCGTCACTGGTCGGGCGCAGCGACACCAGCAAGTCACGCACCCAGCGCGACATGCGGTCGACCTGGCTGATGATGTCGGTGATGTTCTTCTGCGCTGCGGGGTTGGCGATTTCCTGGGCCAGTTCTGCGCTGGAGCGGATGTTGGCCAGCGGGTTGCGCAAGCTATGCGCCACCGCCGACGACATCTCGCCCAGGGCCACATAGGTTTCACTGGCCACCAGCCGATCCTGCTGCAGGTGCAGCAGCTGCGCCGCGCGGCGCACGATCCAGAACAGGCCGAAGTAGACCAGCGCCCCGCCCACCAGGGTCGAGGCCCAGATCAGCACGTAGCCGCGCTGGATGCGCCGCACCAGGTCTTGCGGCTCCTTGTAGATCTCCACCATCGCCAGCACCTGCTCGCCCTGGCTGTCGAACAGCGGGATGTAGTTCTCGATGAACAGGTAACGCGGCTCACGCTGGAACTTCTGCTCTTCGCGGTCATCGTCGGCCTGGTGGTAGCTGGCCGACACCGCCTTGCGCGAGCGGAAGGCGCGGTCGAGGTCGCCATCGGCCTCGATGCGCTTGCCGATCAGCTCCCGGTTGGTCGACCAGACGATGGTGCGGTCGCGTGCATAGACATTGGCCAGCAAGGTGTCCGGCAGGTGCTCGACATGGTCGAGGAACTCGACCCGGGTAGATTCAGCCAGGTCCGGGGTGAACTGCAGGTGCTGCTGGTCCAGGCGCGGGTCAAGCAACTCGCCCATGGTGGTGCCCGGCGGCAACTGCGAATGGCGCACTTCGGCCTGGGCCATGGCCTGGATGAACTGGGCGGTGAGCATGGCATCGCGCTCGACGCTGTCGCGCACCACGAAACGCGTCGACACATACCCCAGCCCGCCTGCCACCGAGGCGATGATCAGCAGGCTGATGACCGAGAACCAGCGCAGCAGGTTGAACTCGCGCAATGGCACGGCCACACCGCTGGCGGTAGTACTGGCCTTGCCTGGCACTTCATTATCCAGCATCTGCATCGCGTGCTTCCCGCGCAGGGCGTCCGTTCAGAAATGCATCAAGGCGACGAACAGTAGCCAATTGATAGCACTCCACCCGTGCAGCCGCAGCTGCCATTTGTCGTGTGTTGCGCTCCGCCTGTCACGTTGCAAGAACCCAGCCAGCCACCCGACTGATTTGATTAGTTGTTTATAATCAATAGGTTAATGAATTTTCCTAGATTCGCATGGAGGATGATCCCCCACATTTGGGGATTTTCACCCCAAAAACATAAGTCCTTTATAAACAAGAAGATACGAATATTTATCAATGTAAATCATGAGAATTCCATCAGCCGGAAACTCAACGAAACCCGGGTGCCATGGCCTTCACTGCTGCTGAGCCGGACGCTGCCACCGAAGCGTTCCATGATGCGTTTGACCAACACCAGGCCCACGCCCAACCCACCCTGCTTGGTGGTGAAGAAAGGCCGGAAGGCCATGCGCTGCTGCTCTTCGTTCATGCCTTTGCCGTTGTCGGACAGGCGCAGGGTCAAGTTACGCCGGTCATGGCGCACCACCTCGACACGCAACCGCCCACCCTGCTCCATCGACTCCAGGGCGTTGGCGATCAGGCTACTGAAAATCTGCCGCAGTAACACCGGGTGCCCCAGCACCTGCACCGCCGGTAACGGTTGCAGGTCCACGCTCACGCCGCCACGCGCCAGCAGCACCGCGTAGGTCTGCAGGCTTTCCTGCAATGCCAGCGGCAAATCCACCGCCACTGCCTCATCGTTGAGCGGGCGCAATGACTGCAACATCTGGCGGATCCACTGCGACATGCGGTCGACCTGGCTGATGATGTCGTTGACATTGCGCTGCGCCGGGCCGTCGTCGAACGCCTGGGCCAGCTCGGCACTGGAACGGATGCTGGCCAGCGGGTTGCGCAGGCTGTGGGCTACCGCCGAGGACACCTCGCCCAGTGCCACGTAGGTTTCGTTGCTGATCAGCCGTTTCTGCTGCACCGACAGCAGTCGCGCGGCGCGGTGCATGATGCCGTACAGGCCGACGTAGACCAGCCCGGCACCGACGGTGATCGCCAGCCAGATCAGGATCAGGCCATGCTCGATGCGCACGATCAGGTCATGGGGCTCCTTGTAGATCTCGACCATCGCCGTGACCTGCTCGCCATCGGCATCGAACAGCGGAATGTAGTTCTCGATGAACAACTGCTCGGGTGGGATGACGAACTTCTGCTCGGCGCGGGCCTGTTCGAAGTTGTGGTAGCTGGCCGAGACTCGCATCTTGTATTCGAAGGCCTTCTCCAGATCCTGGTCGCCTTCGATCAGCTTGCCGACCAGCGCCGGGTTGCTGGACCAGATCACCGTACGGTCCGGGGCATAGATGTTGGCCAGCAGCATGTCGGGCAGGTGGGCGATGTGGTCGAGGAACTCGCCACGCGCCCTGCGCCGGGCGTCCGGGTCGACATCGAGCAGGTTGGCGCGGTCGATGCGCGGGTCGAGCAGTTCACCCATGGTGCGCACATTGGGGATCGACACATGGCGCACTTCGGCATCGGCGATGGAGGTAATGAATTGCGCGGTGAGCAAGGCATCGCGCTCGATGCTCTCGTCGATGATGAAACGGCTGGAAATCAACCCCAGCCCGACCGCTACCGAGAGGATGATCGCCAGGCTGACCCAGGCGTACCAGCGCAGCAGGTTGAACGGCTTGCGTGGGGTGGCCAGTTCGTTACCGGCGGGTACTTCAATAGCGTCGGAACGAGGGGCGATGTCCATGGCGGACTCCACAACTGGGCACCTTCAGAAGGTTATAGCCCAGAGTTGGGGAAACCATCGGGTCAGCTTGGTGGCATCCGCCGAAGGGTATTGTTTTGTTTCCCGTACTGAACGCACCTGCCTTGCAAAAATCCAGATGCTCACACGGTCCCTGTGGGAGCGGCTTTAGCCGCGAACACCGGCGCAGCCGGTGCCATGCACCGCGTTGGATTCTTCGCGGCTAAAGCCGCTCCCACAGGGGTCGCGCCAGCTTTGAAAGGGGCTACAGAGGCTAATCACCCGTCAACCCCTGCAACCGGCGGTACTCCCGCAGCACATTCGGTACATAGCGCCGGGTCTCGGCAAACGGCGGTACCGCACCACGGCGCAGCACAGCTTCGGGGCCGGCGTTGTAGGCCGCCACGGCCAGGGTGATGTCATTGTCGAACAAGTTGAGCATGCGCTTGAGGTAGCGGGCCCCGCCCTGCACGTTGTCTTCCGGGTCCAGGCGGTTTTCCACGCCCATCTCGCGGGCGGTATCCGGCATCAGTTGCATCAGCCCCACGGCGCCCGCCGGTGAACGGGCCTTGGGGTTGTAGCCGGACTCGGCCTTGATCACCGCATGCAGCAACGCCGGGGGGACGTCGTGGGTACGCGCCGCGGCGGCGACCAGCTTGGCGTAGGGGCGGCCGGTGATGAGCTGCGCGTTGGCCGGGCCGGCCTGGGCCTTCGGCTCGCTGATCACCGTTTCATAGAGGCGCCCGGGTCGATGGACGTTGGTCAGTATGTAGCTGCCTTTGGCGTCGATGGAAATGTACACATCGGCCTGGGCAGCACCTGCCACCAGCCAGATCAAACCGAGAATGAGTCCACGCATGTCGGTCGCCTCTTCGTGGTACCCCCAAATTTGGGGGATATACCCCGGAAAACCCGAGGTCGATGACCACGACGCAAGCACTGTGCCGCTTTGCATACCGCATGGTGCAAGGCGCCAGCGCAGGCGTGCACGGCTGTTGCATGGAGCCTGCAAAAGCTTGTCCCCATGCAGCGGAGGGCTTCACCATGCAGCGCAGAACCAACCCTCAACGTGGCTTCACCCTGCTTGAACTCCTGGTGGTGCTGGTGGTGCTCGGCCTTTTGGCCGGTATCGTCGCGCCCAAGTACTTCAGCCAGCTAGGCCGCTCCGAGGCCAAGGTGGCGCGGGCGCAGATAGAGGGGCTGAGCAAGGCCCTGGACCTGTACCGCCTCGAAGTCGGCCACTACCCCAGCAGTGAGCAAGGCCTGCAGGCCCTGGTGATCGCCCCCAGTGGCGAAGCGCGCTGGACCGGCCCGTACCTGCAGAAGGCCGTGCCGCAAGACCCGTGGGGCCGCCCGTACATCTACCGGCAACCTGGCGAGAACGGCGGCGAGTACGACCTGCTGTCGATGGGCAAGGACGGCCAGCCCGGTGGCGACGGGGAAAACGCCGAAATCACCAGTTGGCAGTAGGGAGAACGGCCATGCGCTACAGCCTCAAGGCCCTGGGCAGGCAGGGTGTGGTGCAGTTGCAGATCGAGGCCGAGGACGCCGACCAGGCCCGCCGCCAGGCCGAGGACCAGGGCCTGCGCGTGCTCAGCCTGCGCGGCCACGGCGGCGCCTTGCGCGGCATGGCCTGGCGCCGCGAAGCAAGCTTTGACCTGGTGCTGTTCAGCCAGGAACTGTCGACCCTGCTCAACGCCGGCCTGCCGCTGATCGACGCGCTGGAGAGCCTGGCGGAAAAGGCCCCCGCAGCGGCAACGCGCAAAGTGCTCGCCGAACTGGTCCGCCAACTGTACGAAGGCCGCTCGCTGTCCCAGGCCCTGGGCCAACAGCCACGGGTATTCCCGCCGCTGTACGTGGCGCTGGTGCAATCCAGCGAGCGTACCGGCGCACTGGGCGACGCCCTCGCCCGCTACATCAGCTACCGCCAGCGCCTGGACCTGGTACGGCAGAAGCTGGTGGGCGCCTCGGTGTACCCGTTGCTGCTATTGCTGGTGGGCGGTGGCGTGGTGCTGTTCCTGCTTGGCTACGTGGTGCCGCGTTTCAGCCAGGTATTCGAGGGCATGGGCACCGAGTTGCCCTGGCTGTCTCGGCTGCTGATGCAGATCGGCCTGTTCCTGCATGCCCAGCAACTGCCACTGGCGTTTGGCACCTTCGGCGTGGTCATGGCGCTGTGGCTGCTGCGCCGCCAGCCACGGGTGCGGCGCTGGGCAGCCTGCCAGCTGCGGCGCCTGCCGGCACTGCACCAACGCCTGATGATGTACGAACTGGCGCGCTTCTACCGCTCGCTGGGCATCCTGCTGCAAGGCGGTATCCCCATCCTCACCGCCATGGGCATGGCCCGCGGCCTGCTCGGCAGCGCGGCGGCCCAGGGCCTGGAGCACGCCAGCCAGCGGGTCGGCGAAGGGCTGCCGTTGTCCGACGCGCTGGAGGCCGGGCAACTGGTCACGCCGGTATCGCTGCGCCTGCTGCGGGCCGGCGAGCAGTCCGGCAACCTGGGCGAGATGCTGGAGCGCTGCGCCGACTTCCATGACCAGGAAATCGGCCGTTGGGTGGAATGGTTCGTCAAGCTGTTCGAACCACTGCTGATGACCTTCATCGGCCTGCTGATCGGCCTGATCGTGATCCTGATGTACATGCCGATCTTCGAACTGGCCTCGAGCATTCACTGAATGGCCAGGCCCAGGCTTTCACGCAGGGTGGTGCCCTCGTAGGCGGTGCGGTATACCCCGCGTTCCTGCAGCAGCGGCACCACTTGCTCGGTAAAGCGGCGGAACTGCCCGGGGTGGCCGATATAGATGTTGAAACCATCCAGCGCCCGCGCCTCGAACCACTCGGCCATTCTGGCCGCTACCGTTGCCGGCGAACCGACGAAGGCCCCCGGCCGCAACTGGCGGCCGAACTCCACCGCCTGGCGCAAGCTCAAGCCCTGCTCCCGTGCCTGGTCGGCAATGCGCCTGGCGTTGGTGAAGAAGCTGCTGCGCGCGTGCTCCAGGCTTTCTTGCGGGAATGGCGCATCGAGGTCGTACTGGCTGAAGTCGTGCCAGCCGAAGTTGCGCCCGAACTCCTTGAGCGCCAGCTCGAAGCTGTGGTCCTGCTGGTGGTAATGGCGCTCGATTTCACGGGCGTGTTCGTCGGTGTCGCCGACATAGATCTCGGCCCCGGGCAATACCAGCAACTGCTCGGGGTCACGCCCCAGTCGCGCGGCGCGGCCCTTCACATCACGGTAGAACGCCTGGCCCTGCTCGATGCTGGCGGCGTGGGTGAAGATCACATCCGCCGTGGCGGCCCCAAGGTCACGCCCCTGCTGCGAATCGCCGGCCTGGAAGATGACCGGCTGGCCCTGTGGCGAGCGCTGGATGTTCAACGGCCCCACCACCGAGAAGTGCTCGCCCTTGTGGTTCAGGGCATGCATCCGGCTGGGGTCGAGGAACTGCCCGGTAGCCCGGTTGCGCGGGAAGGCGCCGTCTTCATAGGAGCGCCACAGGCCCTGCACCACGGCGACGTGCTCCTGGGCGCGGGCATAGCGGGTGTCGTAGTCGTAGTGCTCGTCACGGCCATAGTTGCCGGCGGTGCCGGCGTCGCCACTGGTGACCACGTTCCAGCCGGCGCGGCCCTTGCTGATCAGGTCCAGCGAGGCGAGGCGGCGGGCGACGTTGAAGGGTTCGTTGTAGGAAGTGGTCAGGGTGCCGACCAGGCCGATGTGGCGTGTGCTTACCGCCAGCGCCGAGAGCAGGGTCAGCGGCTCCAGGCGGTTGAGGTAATGGGACGGCGAGCCGGGGGTGATGTACTGGCTGTCGACGATGAACATCAGGTCGAACAACGCCGCCTCGGCCTGGCGGGCGATGTCGATGTACCAGTCGATATTGACGCTGGCGTCGGCAGGCAGCTCCGGGTCGAGCCACAGGTTGTGCCGGCCAGGGCCGCCGCAGCCCATGGTCAGGGCACCAAGCTTGATCTTGCGGGTGGTCATGGGTATTCCTCGGAAATGGTGGTAGCTGTGCCGGCCTCTTCGCGGGTAAACCCGCTCCCACAGGAATTGCGCAGTATTCGAGTGCTGCACTGCCCCTGTGGGAGCGGGTTTACCCGCGATAGGGCCGGTACAGGCGTAATCAGTGCTCGAACGCCGCCGCGAACGAGGTATCGAACAGGCTGGCCGCCGGGTAGGCCTTGATCAGCCCCAGCCCGGCAAAGAAGTCCACGGTCTTCTGCGCCTCCACGATCACCTGCGGGTTCAGTGCCGCCACATCGGTACGCGCCCTGGCAAACCAGGCCCGGGCGATGTCGCGGTCGGCACGGGTGCGCTTGGCCCAGGCATCGGCATACGCCTCGGTGTGAGCGGGGTCGCTCAGGGTCCAGTCACGGGCCTTCTTCAGGCGCTGGAGAAAATCACTGATCTGCGCCCGTTTGGCCTCCACCGCCTTGGCATTGGCCACCACGAAACTCTGGGCCGGGATCAACCCATCGGCCGTGGCCAGCACCCGGGCGCCTTGGCGCTCCTGCTGGGTGACATAGGGTTCCCAGGTGGCGATCACGTCCACCGAACCACCATCCAGGGCATGCGACGCATCCAGGGCGCTGAGGTAGCGCAGCTCCAGGGCGTCACGCGGCACCGCAGCCTTGTCCAGCGCGCTGAGCAACAGCTGCTGGCTCCAGGAACCCTTCCAGATCGCCGCACGTTTGCCACGCAGGTCTTCGAGGCGGTGAATGTTCGAGTCCTTGCGTGCCAGGATGGCCACGCCCTCCAGGTTCTGCCGGCTGACCGCAATCACCTTGATCGGCGCACCCAGCGCACCGAGGAACAACGGCGGCGCATCGCCCAGCAGGCCGATGTCCAGGCTGCCCACGTTCAGCGCCTCGGCCACCGGCGAGCCGGCGGTGAACTGCTTCCATTCCAGGGTATAGGGCAGGTCGTCGAGCACGCCGGCCGCTTCCATCACGGCGCGGGCATTGAAGCTCTGGTCGCCAACCACCAGGGTTTGCGCGGCGGCCGCCAGGCTGAGGGAGCTGGCCAGCACACCGGCGGCCAATTGCTTGAGGTATCGCACGTTCGTCTCCAGGTACCGTCGAGGTACATAAGGCCGATCCGCGCGTGCGGTCTCGTGGTGTAGTCGCGGGGCTTGCTGTTCGTTGCGCTCATTTCAAAACAGATCAGCCAAGCTGTAAATGCATTTTTTGCATATTAGCTTATGAATATTTTTACTTTTAAGAATACTCATCGCATTTGCTAGGGTTTAACCAAACCGTCAGCCGAGCCTGAACCATGAGCCAACCCCTGCGCCTCGAGCGCCTGCGTCACTTCATCGACGCACTTTCGCAACTGCTGGACCGGGAAACCGACGAAGCCACCCTCCTCGACCAGGGCCAGGGCCTGCTGCGCAGCCTGGTCGCCCATGACGACTGGCTGCCCGAGGCGCTGGCGCAGCCGGACCCGGCCCGTTACCAGCAATACCTGCTGCATTGCGATTCGCGCCAGCGCTTTTCCATCGTCAGTTTCGTCTGGGGGCCAGGCCAGCAGACGCCGATCCACGACCACCGGGTGTGGGGCCTGATCGGCATGTTGCGTGGCGCCGAATACTCGCAAGGCTTTGTCCGTAGCGAGCACGGTGTGTTGCTACCGGCAGGCGAGCCGGTGCGCATCGACCCTGGCCACGTGGCGGCCGTATCGCCGCGCATCGGTGATATCCACCAGGTCAGCAACGCCTTCGCCGACCAGGTGTCGATCAGCATTCACGTGTATGGCGCCAACATCGGCGCCGTCAGCCGTGCCGTGTACCTGCCCGACGGCAGCGAGAAACCGTTCATTTCCGGCTATTCCAACACCCTTCTGCCCAATATCTGGGACCTGTCCAAAGAGAACCCTGCCCCATGAGTACCGTAGCCACCCGCGCCTTCCACGACATTCGTCGGGCATTGCTGGCCCATGAAGAACTGGCGCTGATCGATGTACGCGAGGAAGACCCGTTCGCCCAGGCACACCCGTTGTTCGCCGCCAACATTCCGTTGTCGAAACTGGAGCTGGAGGTGTTTGCCCGGGTCCCCCGGCGCGACACCGCCATCACCCTGTATGACGACGGCGAAGGCCTGGCGGCCCAGGCCGGCCAGCGTCTGACGGCACTGGGCTACAGCGATGTGGCACTGCTCGAAGGTGGCCTGGCGGGCTGGCGCGCAGCAGGCGGCGAACTGTTCCGCGACGTCAACGTGCCGAGCAAGGCCTTTGGCGAGCTGGTGGAAAGCGTGCGCCACACCCCATCGCTGGCAGCCGAACAGGTGCAGGCGCTGCTGGATGCCAAGGCCGATGTGGTGGTGCTCGACGCCCGCCGCTTCGACGAATACCAGACCATGAGCATCCCGGGTGGCATCAGCGTCCCGGGTGCCGAACTGGTGCTGCGGGTGGCCGAGCTGGCGCCCGACCCTGCCACCCAGGTGATCGTCAATTGCGCCGGGCGCACCCGCAGCATCATCGGCACCCAGTCGCTGGTCAACGCCGGCATCCCCAACCCGGTGGCGGCCCTGCGCAACGGCACCATTGGCTGGACCCTGGCCGGGCAAACCCTGGCCCACGGCCAGCAACGGCGCTTCGCCGAGGTTACCGACAGTACCCGTGCCGATGCCGCACAGCGCGCGCGCGGCGTGGCCGACCGCGCCGGCGTGGCCCGCCTGGAGCGCGAAGGCCTGGCCGCCTGGCAGGCTGATACCAGCCGCACCACCTACCTGTTCGACGTGCGCACGCCCGAGGAATACGCCCAGGGCCACCTGCCGGCCAGCCGCAGCGTACCGGGCGGGCAGCTGGTGCAGGAAACCGACCATGTCGCCAGCGTACGCGGGGCGCGCATCGTGCTGGTGGACGATGACGGCGTGCGGGCCAACATGAGCGCTTCGTGGCTGGCGCAAATGGGCTGGCAGGTGGCAGTGCTGGACGGTTTGTCAGCGGCAGACTTCAGTGCAGCCGGCGAGTGGCAGGCGCCGCAGCCGGCGTTGCCAGTGGTGACCGAAATCGGTGTCGAGCAGCTGGAGGACTGGCTGCAAGCGCCAGGCACCGTGCTGCTGGACTTCACCAGCAGTGCCAACTATGTGAAACGGCACATTCCAGGCGCTTACTGGGCGATCCGCGCGCAGTTGCCACAGGTGCTGGAGCGCTTGCCGGTAGCCGAGCGCTATGTGCTGACCTGCGGCAGCAGCCTGCTGGCGCGCTTTGCGGCGCTGGACTTGCAGGCACTGACGCAAACCCCGGTGCACGTGCTGGACGGCGGCACGGCGCGCTGGATTGCGGCGGGCAAGGCGCTGGAGAGCGGCGAAACGCGCTTGGCCGTGGCGCGTACCGACCGTTATCGCCGGCCTTATGAAGGGACGGACAACCCGCACGAGGCAATGCAGGGGTATCTGGACTGGGAGTTCGGCTTGATTGCCCAGCTGGAGCGCGATGGCACCCATGGGTTCCGCGTATCGAGCTGAGATTGCCGGGGTTAGCAAATGGGGCCGCTTTGCGGCCCTTCGCGGGCATGCCCGCTCCCACAGGGACCGTGCATTCTCCAAATCCAGCGCCGTACCTGTGGGAGCGGGCAAGCCCGCGAACACCGGCAAAGCCGGTGCCATACCTAAACCCACTACAACAAGATCATGCCACAAATCGATGAACGCCCCACACATATCATTCATCGTGATAATAACCTTCGCCCCGTTCGATTCGTGCATCACGCGCAAGACACTCACACTCCGCCCACTACTAATACATTGGCGGAGTTCTCCATGGAACAATCACTCAAACCCTTGCGCTTCCCCCTCGCTGCCCTGGCAGTGGTGGTGATCAGCGCTTGCGGTCGAACCCCCGACGCCGTGCAGGCTCCCGCCGCGCCGAAGGTCAGTGTGGCCAAGGTGATCGAGCAACCGATCAACGAATGGGACGAGTTCACCGGCCGTCTCGAAGCCCCGGAAACCGTCGAGGTTCGCCCACGGGTCTCTGGCCAGATCGACCTGGTGGCCTTCACTGAAGGTGCCCAGGTCAAGAAAGGCGACCTGCTGTTCCAGATCGACCCGCGCCCGTTCCAGGCAGACGTCCGCCGCCTCGAAGCCCAGCTACAGCAAGCCAAGGCCACCGCCATCCGCAGCGCCAACGAAGCCCGCCGTGGCGAACGCCTGCGTGACAGCAACGCCATTTCCGCAGAACTGGCCGAATCGCGTAGCAGCGCCGCCGCCGAAGCCCGCGCCGGGGTCGACGCGATCCAGGCCCAGCTCGACCTGGCACGCCTGAACCTCAGCTTCACCCGTGTCACCGCGCCCATCAGCGGCCGCGTCAGCCGCGCCCAGTTCACCGCCGGCAACATCGTCACCGCCGATGTCACCCCGCTGACCAGCGTGGTCTCCACCGACAAGGTCTACGCCTACTTCGACGCCGACGAGCGCGTGTACCTCAAGTACACCCAGCTGGCCCGCGAAGGCCAGCGCGGCCAGAGCACCCCGGTGTACCTGGGCCTGACCAACGAAACCGGCAACCCGCACCTGGGCCAGATGAACTTCGTCGACAACCAGGTCAACCCGCGCACCGGCACCATCCGTGGCCGTGCGGTGTTCGACAACAGCGACGGCCAGTTCACCCCAGGCCTGTATGCACGCCTGAAGCTGGTGGGCAGCGCCCAGTACCAGGCCGTGCTGATCAACGACGAAGCCGTGGGCACCGACCTTGGCAAGAAGTTCGTGCTGGTCATGGACAAGGACAACAAGGCCGCCTACCGCGCCGTGGAGCTGGGGCCGAAGCTGGAAGGCCTGCGCATCGTGCGCAGCGGCCTGGGCAAGGACGACCGCATCGTGGTCAAGGGCCTGCAGCGCGTACGCCCTGGCTCACCGGTCACCCCGGAAGAAACACCGATGGCCAGCGAACAGACCCTCGCCGCCCTCGCCCAGCAGCGCCAGGCCCTGGAGGCCAGCAACCCGGCGCCGAAGGTGGCGGGCAACAACGTGAAAGTCGCCAGCGCCCAGGCGCCACGCGGTTAAGGGACCACACCGATGAACTTCTCGAAATTCTTCATTACCCGGCCAATCTTCGCCGCGGTGCTGTCGCTGGTGCTGCTGATCGCGGGTTCGATCTCGCTGTTCCAGCTGCCGATCAGCGAATACCCCGAAGTGGTGCCGCCCACCGTGGTGGTGCGCGCCAACTTCCCCGGCGCCAACCCCAAGGTCATCGGCGAAACCGTCGCCGCGCCACTGGAGCAGGCGATTACCGGCGTGGAGAACATGCTGTACATGTCCTCCCAGTCCACCGCTGACGGCAAGCTGACGCTGACCATCACCTTCGCCCTGGGCACCGACCTGGACAATGCCCAGGTGCAGGTGCAGAACCGCGTCACCCGTACCCAGCCCAAGCTGCCAGAGGAAGTGACCCGCATCGGTATCACCGTCGACAAGGCCTCGCCCGACCTGACCATGGTCGTGCACCTGACCTCGCCGGACAACCGCTACGACATGCTCTACCTGTCCAACTACGCCATCCTCAACATCAAGGACGAGCTGGCGCGCCTGGGCGGCGTGGGCGATGTGCAGCTGTTCGGCATGGGCGACTACTCGCTGCGCGTGTGGCTGGACCCGAACAAGACCGCTTCGCGCAACCTCACCGCCAGTGATGTGGTGGCTGCGATCCGCGAACAGAACCGCCAGGTGGCCGCCGGCCAGCTGGGCGCCCCACCCGCCCCGGGTTCGACCAGCTTCCAGCTGTCGATCAACACCCAGGGTCGCCTGGTCAATGAGGAAGAGTTCGAGAACATCATCATCCGCGCCGGTGCCGATGGCGAAATCACCCGCCTGAAGGACATCGCCCGGGTCGAACTCGGCTCCAGCCAGTACGCCCTGCGTTCGCTGCTGAACAACCAGCCGGCGGTGGCCATCCCGATCTTCCAGCGCCCAGGCTCCAACGCCATCGAGATCTCCGACGAAGTGCGGGCGAAGATGGCCGAGCTGAAGAAGGACTTCCCCGAGGGCATGGACTACAGCATCGTCTATGACCCGACCGTGTTCGTCCGTGGTTCCATCGAAGCCGTGGTGCACACCCTGTTCGAAGCGCTGGTGTTGGTGGTGCTGGTCGTCATCCTGTTCCTGCAGACCTGGCGTGCCTCGATCATCCCGCTGATGGCCGTGCCGGTATCGCTGATCGGTACCTTTGCCGTGATGCACCTGTTTGGCTTCTCGCTCAACGCGCTGTCATTGTTCGGCCTGGTCCTGGCCATCGGTATCGTGGTGGACGACGCCATCGTCGTGGTGGAAAACGTCGAGCGCAACATCGGCCTGGGCCTGAAACCGTTGGAGGCCACGCAAAAGGCCATGGGCGAAGTGACCGGGCCGATCATCGCCACCGCCCTGGTGCTGTGCGCCGTGTTCGTGCCTGCCGCGTTCATTTCCGGCCTGACCGGGCAGTTCTACAAGCAGTTCGCCCTGACCATCGCCATTTCCACGGTGATCTCGGCATTCAACTCGCTGACCCTGTCGCCGGCCCTGGCTGCCGTGCTGCTGAAGGACCACCATGCGCCCAAGGACCGGTTCTCGCGGTTCCTGGAAAAACTGCTGGGCAGCTGGCTGTTCGCCCCGTTCAACCGCTTCTTCGACCGCGCTTCCAACCGCTACGTCGGCGGCGTGCGTCGGGTCATCCGCTCCAGCGGCATCGCCCTGTTCGTGTATGCCGGCCTGATGGGCCTGACCTACCTGGGCTTCTCGTCCACCCCGACCGGTTTCGTGCCGGCCCAGGACAAGCAGTACCTGGTGGCGTTCGCCCAGCTGCCTGACGCGGCCAGCCTCGACCGCACCGAAGCAGTGATCAAGCGCATGAGCGAAATCGCCCTGAAGCAGCCTGGCGTGGCCGACTCGGTAGCCTTCCCAGGCCTGTCGATCAACGGTTTCACCAACAGCCCGAACAGCGGCATCGTGTTCACCCCGCTCAAGCCGTTCGACGAGCGCAAGGACCCGAGCCAGTCGGCGGCGGCCATCGCTGCTGCACTGAATGCCCAGTTCGCCGACATCCAGGACGCCTACATCGCGATCTTCCCGCCACCGCCGGTACAAGGCCTGGGCACCATCGGCGGCTTCCGCCTGCAGATCGAAGACCGTGGCAACCTGGGCTACGAGGCGCTGTACAAGGAAACCCAGAACATCATCGCCAAGAGCCACAACGTGCCGGAACTGGCGGGCCTGTTCACCAGCTACCAGGTCAACGTGCCGCAGGTCGATGCCGCCATCGACCGGGAAAAGGCCAAGACCCACGGCGTGGCGATCACCGACATCTTCGACACCCTGCAGGTCTACCTGGGCTCGCTGTACACCAACGACTTCAACCGCTTTGGCCGTACCTACCAGGTCAACGTCCAGGCCGAACAGCAGTTCCGCCTCGATGCCGAGCAGATCGGCCAGCTGAAGGTGCGCAACAACCTCGGCGAGATGATCCCGCTGGCGACCTTCCTCAAGGTCAGCGACACCTCCGGGCCTGACCGGGTGATGCACTACAACGGTTTCATCACCGCCGAGATCAACGGCGCCGCGGCACCGGGCTACAGCTCCGGCCAGGCCGAAGCTGCAATCGAGAAGCTGCTGAAAGAGGAACTGCCCAACGGCATGACCTTCGAGTGGACCGACCTGACCTACCAGCAGATCCTCTCGGGCAACACTGCACTGTTCGTGTTCCCGCTGTGCGTACTGCTGGCCTTCCTGGTGCTTGCCGCCCAGTACGAAAGCTGGAGCCTGCCGCTGGCGGTGATCCTGATCGTGCCGATGACCCTGCTGTCAGCCATCACCGGGGTGATCGTGTCGGGTGGTGACAACAACATCTTCACCCAGATCGGCCTGATCGTACTGGTGGGCCTGGCGTGCAAGAACGCGATCCTGATCGTCGAGTTCGCCAAGGACGAACAGGCCAAGGGGCTCGACCCGCTGGCAGCGGTACTGGAAGCCTGCCGCCTGCGCCTGCGGCCGATCCTGATGACCTCGATCGCCTTCATCATGGGTGTGGTTCCACTGGTGTTCAGCTCCGGTGCAGGTTCTGAAATGCGCCATGCCATGGGTGTGGCGGTGTTCTCGGGGATGATCGGCGTGACCGTGTTCGGCTTGTTCCTGACCCCGGTGTTCTTCTTCCTGATTCGCCGTTTCGTCGAGCGTCGCCAGGCCCGCAAGGCCGAGCGCGCCCACTCGCTGGAGAGCCATGCATGAACCTGCTCAAACCCTTGACCCCGAGCCTGCTGGCGCTGGCCCTGGCGGCCTGCGCGGTAGGCCCGGACTACCAGGCGCCGGCCACCGAGCCCGCGCAGTTGGCCAGCGATGTACAGGCCAAGGCCTACGACCGTAGCCGTTTCGAGAGCCTGTGGTGGAAGCAGTTCGACGACCCGGTGCTGAACCAGCTGGTGCAGGCTTCGCTGGACGGCAACCGTGACCTGCGCGTGGCCTTCGCCCGCTTGAAGTCGGCCCGTTCGATCCGTGAAGACGCCGAGAACGATCAGTTCCCGGTGGTCACCAGCCGCGCCAGCAGCGACATCGGCAAGGGCCAGGTCCCCGGCCAGACCACGCAACGGGTGAACAGCGAACGCTACGACCTGGGCCTGGACATGGCCTGGGAGCTTGACCTGTTCGGCCGCATCCAGCGCCAGATCGAAGCCAGCGAAGCCCAGGAAGCGGTAGCCGCGGCCGACCTGCAGCAGCTGCAGGTCAGCCTGATCGCCGAGTTGGTCGATGCCTACGGCCAGCTGCGCGGCGCGCAGTTGCGCGAGAAGATCGCCCTGGCCAACCTCAAGACCCAGCAGGAATCGCGGGCCATCACCGAAACCCTGCGCGATGCCGGCGTGGGCAACGACCTTGACGTGGTACGGGCCGACGCGCGCCTGGCCGGGGTCGAAGCCACCGTGCCGCAACTGCAGGCGGAACAGGCGCGGGCCCGGCATCGCATCGCCACCCTGCTCGGCCAGCGCCCCGAGGCGCTCAGCGTCGACCTGTCGCCCAAGGCCCTGCCGGCCATCGCCAAGGCGCTACCGGTGGGTGACCCGGGTGAACTGCTGCGCCGCCGCCCGGACATCCGCAGCGCCGAACGCCAGTTGGCGGCTGCCACCGCCAACGTCGGCGTGGCCACGGCCGACCTGTTCCCCCGCGTCAGCCTCAGCGGCTTCCTCGGCTTTACTGCTGCCCGTGGCTCGCAGATCGGCTCCTCGGCAGCCAATGCCTGGGCGCTGGGCCCGAGCATCACCTGGGCGGCCTTCGACCTGGGCAGCGTGCGCGCCCGCCTGCGCGGTGCCAAGGCCGATGCCGAAGGAGCACTGGCCAACTATGAACAGCAGGTGTTGCTGGCCCTGGAAGAATCGGCCAACGCCTTCAGCGACTACGACAAGACCCAGCAGCGGCTGCTGTCGCTGATGCGCCAGAGCGATGCCAGCCGCAAGGCGGCGGAACTGGCCTCGATTCGTTATCGCGAGGGTACGGTGGACTACCTGGTGCTGCTCGATGCCGAGCGTGAGCGGCTGAGCGCCGAAGATGCACAAGCCCAGGGCGAGGTCGAGCTGTACCGCGGCATCGTCTCCATCTACAAGGCCCTGGGCGGCGGCTGGCAGCCGGAGACTGTAGCCAGCGCGCGCTGATACACCCGTTTCAACGGCTCCTTTGGTTGGCTCCTCCCCCAACCGTTTGCCCCGCAGGCCTTGGTCCGCGGGGCTTTTTTATGCTGATTGAGGGTGTGTGCAGGGTGCATGCCTCTGAATCTTCAGCGCCTATGAGATCGAGCGCCGCCCGCGCGGCGCATCGCCGGCAAGCCAGCTCCCACAGGTACTCCACCGCTTTTGAGACCTGTGGTTCACCTGTGGAAGCTTGCTTGTGCATGCCTTGAAGTTGGTGCGGACCATGTAGGAGCTGGCTTGCTGGCGATCGAGGGCAAAGCCCTCGCCTAGGTTCTAGAGCTGTAAGACATTTCCGAACCAGAAACCAAATGCTTCAGTTCGAACGCTCTGTCGAATTATCCTACAGCACCTGTCGGAAGGTGCTGTCTTGGCTGGGGAGCACACCAGGTTTAATGTCCTCGGCTCGCCTTTTCAGGTGATTTGCCTCACTTCTGTTGCCCATTCCTTTCTGTTTTAGTCGGTGTCGATAATGGACATTTACAGGCTTGATGTTATATCGGTATCGATATAATTTGTGTGCAGGCTCCTGGAATCTGTGCATTGCCATGTACGCCAGAAAGGTGCAGCGGCATGACCAAACACACGGCATGAGGCGCAAGCGCAGCTGGCGATTGGAGCGATGGCGAAGGGGTATGCGAAGTGTAAAGACGGTACTTTTCGCGTGTTCTATGTTGTGAACCGCCCGGAAGCTGTCTATGTCCTGCATGCATTCCGCAAGACAACTGAAAAGACGGATAAGCGCGATATTGATGTGGCGAAAGCCCGTTTCAAGTCGCTGGACTGAGAGGTGATCAACAATGGCGAATGAACGCTCGGCATCTGTATGGGACGCGTTGGCTGATACGCCAGAAGAGGCCGACAACCTTCGGCTGCGCTCGCAGTTGATGCGGATTTTGGTCAAGACGGTGCGTGCCTGGGATCTACCTCAGAAGGATGCGGCGCGTCGGCTACATGTCACTCAACCGCGCTTGAGTGAGCTGTTGAATGGGAAGATTGACAAGTTTTCCCTGGATGCCTTGGTAAATCTGCTGGCCAATGCCGATCTGGAAGTGGATTTCACGGTGAAGGAAAAGCTCGCCTGAATCGGTGGCTGGACCATGAGGGCCAGGCCTTGCCGTTTTCAACCCGCACCGAACTGAGGCGTCGTAAGACATTTCCGAACCTGAAACCAAGCGCTACCTTCGATATCGTGTCGTACAAACAAGGGGTCGCGCGCGCCAGGCACAGAAGAGACTGGCCCGAAACAGATGTGGGAGCTGGCTTGCCGGCGATGCGCCGCGCGGGCGGCGCTCGGTCTCACAGGCGCAGAAAATGTCGAGACAGGCACCTGGTTGCAATTACCCTCCGGCTAGCCCAAGCTCTGCCCTTCCTGCTGCCACGGATCGTCCGATGCCCAGACGCAACCGCTACCTGATCGCCCTGTTGCTGTTGATCCTGGTATCGGCCCTGTTCGGCTACCTGTGGCGCGACACTCCGCCAGCCCCGCCAACCCTGCCCGCGCACAGCTACGCCAAGGCCCTGCGCCAGGCCCATGAGGGCCAACCCGGCGCTGCACGGGTGCTGTACCAACAATTGCAGCGCACCGACCTGCCACCCATCCGCCGAGCGGCCTTGTATGCCGAACTACCCAACTACCCTTCGCCCCAGGCGTTGAAACTCGCCCGCCAGGACCTGGAACATGCCGACCCGCTGGTGCGCCGTGCAGCCATTGCCGGCATCCGCCGCCTGCTGCCGGCGGCGCAGCGCAGCCTGGTACTCGGCCCGCTGCTGGATGACGACGAGCAAAGCGTACGCTTTGCCGCGGTAGATGCCCTGCTCGGCCTTGCCCCGGATGACATCGGCCTGTATTTCGGCCCGCTGCAGGTCGCCTTGGAGCAATACCAGCAGGCTCTGGAGCAACAACCCGAAGACGCAGACGCCCAGGTCCACCTGGCGCGCCTGTATCTGCACGAAAACGACTACACCCTGGCCGCCACAGCCCTGCAACGAGCCCTGACGGTAGCGCCAGGCAACCTCGACGCACTGGCGACCCAGGTACGCCTGCTGGAACGCCAGGGCCATCACGACGCCTCGCGTCAGGTACTGGGCAAAGCCCTGGCGCTGAGCCCCGACTCGGCCTTTCTGCAGTACGAACTGGGGCTCTGGCTGAACCGCCACGAGCAGCGCGAATACGCCTTGCTGGCCTTGTCCCGCGCCGTCGAACTGGACCCGGACAACGCCGACTACCGCTATACACTGGCGGTCACCCTGCATGAACTGGAACAACTCGACGCCGCGCAAAAGCAACTGGAAACCGTGCTCAGCCGCCAGCCGGCCAATCGCCGGGCACGGGTGTTGCTGATCCAGTACTGGAAGGAAACCGGCCAGTTGCAGAACGTGCAGGTACTGCTGGCCGAACTGGAGCGGCAGAACCCGGACGACCCCGTGCTGCAACAGGGCCTGTAGGCAACGTCCGAAAATTTGTTGAACCCTGGGGCCGTGCCCAAGGTCCAGTGGATATCAGACCACCCTGCAGGAGAGTCGTTTTGGCCAGTTCGTTGGCGCTGGACGAACGTGCATTGATCCTGGCGCCCCCGCCAATAGCCGCGGATACTGCTCGCCTGCTCGCTTCTGCGGGCATCGACAGCCTGTGCGCGGTCGACCTGGCCAACCTGCAAGCCTGCCTGGCCGAAGGCGCGGGCCTGGCGATCATTGCCGAGCAAGTGTTCAAACAGGGCCCAAGCGCGTTGCTGCAGGCATTCATCGACCAGCAACCGTGCTGGTCGGACCTGCCCATCGTGCTGCTCGGTCAAGGGAGCCAAGCGGCCAAGGGCTCGACCAACCACCCGGTAGGCAACCTGTTCCTGCTGGTCGCACCGTTCGAAAACGCCCTGCTGCTGCACACGACCCAGTCCGCCCTGCGCAACCGGCGCCGGCAGTACCTGGCGCGCGACCAGCTGCAGGACCTGCAGCAACGCCTTGACGCCCAGGCCGCGCCTCCCGGCGAAGACCAGCAGCGCAGCGAGTTCGCCCGCCACCAGACGCGCAAGATGGAGGCCATCGGCCAACTGGCCGGGGGGGTCGCCCATGACTTCAACAACCTGCTCACCAGCATCGGCGGCAGCTTCGAGCTGATCGACCGGCGCTTGCGCCAGGGCCGCAGCGATGGCCTGGACAACGTGCTGCGCATGGGCCGCGAGGCGGTGTCACGCGCCGCCCGCCTGACCCACCGCCTGCTGGCTTTCTCTTCCCGGCAATCGCTGCACAGCCAGCAGGTCGACCTGCACGACCTGCTCCAGGCCAAGCGTCTGAAGGCTTGCCTGAGCCCGGCAGTGAACCTGCACGTGCAAATCGCCAAGGGCCTGTGGTCGGTCGAAGCCGATGACCAGCAGTTGCAGGAAGCCCTCGACAACGTGCTACTCAATGCCTGCGAAGCCATGCCCAGTGGCGGCCAGCTGCGCATCGAGGCAAGTAACCAGCACATCGGTGCCGGGCAATTCCCCGGCGGTGCCCTGTGCGCCGGCGACTATGTACGCCTGCGAATCGTCGATGACGGCCAGGGCATGGCGCAAAGCACGCTGGAGCATGCCTTCGAGCCGTTCTTCAGCACCAAGGCGATCGGCCAGGGCATCGGCCTGGGCCTGTCGATGGTGTACGGCTTCAGCAAGCAATCCCACGGCCATGTCACCCTGCACAGCCAGATCGGCCAAGGCACCCGGGTGGACCTGTACCTGCCGCGCCATGTCGACCAGGACCAGGCACCGGTCAAACCCGTGCAGCCCGTGCGAGGCTACCAGGGCCATCACGTGCTGGTGGTCGAGGACGACCCGCATGTACGCCAATTGCTATGCCAGGCCCTGCGCGAGGATGGCTTCGCCTGCCACAGTGCCGCCGACGCCAACGAGGGCCTGAAGGTTCTGCGTTCGACACAACCGGTGGATCTGCTGGTCAGCGATGTCGGCTTGCCCGGCATGAATGGCCGCCAGCTGGCCGAGATTGCACGCAACCTGCGCCCACGCTTGCCAGTACTGTTCATCACCGGCTATGCGGAAACGGCCATGGCCCGCGAGGGTTTCCTGGAGGCGGGCATGCACCTGATCTGCAAGCCCTTCGAGCTGAAGCAACTGCAGGCCCAGGTGACCCAGATACTGGGCAAGCCCTGAACCGCTTCACTCCTCCAGCATGCGTAGCGCCTCATCCACCAAGTCCGCCAGCGCGAACGGCTTGTTCATCAATGCCGTGCCCGGCTGCTCGAGCAACTGCGCTTCGATCGGCTGACCCGCATAGCCGGTGATGAACAGGATCTTCTGCAACGGCAGCTGCATGCGCATGGCCTTGGCCACCTGGCGGCCACTGAAACCACCCGGCAAGCCGATGTCGGTGATTACCAGGTCGAACGGGCCGTCATGGCGGAAGCGCTCCAGCGCACTATTGGCGTCGCCCACATCAATGACCTCGAAACCACGCTCGGTCAGGTACTCGCGCATCACCGCACGCAAACCGAGCTCGTCATCGACCAGCAACAGGCGCTGCCCCCCGGCCAGGCGCTGCGAGCGCTGCACCAGCGCGGGCGCCTCGGGTACCGGGTCATGGCACCTTGGGAAAAGCATGCAGACCTTGGTGCCCTGGTTCGGCTCCGACTCGATCCAGGCGTAGCCCCCCGACTGGCCGACAAACCCATACACCATCGACAAGCCAAGCCCTGAGCCACGCCCGATCGGCTTGGTGGTGAAGAACGGTTCAAAGGCCCTGGCAATGTCCACCGCCGGCATGCCGCGGCCATCATCCTCCACATGCAAGGCAACGTAGTCGCCTGACGGCAGGCCGCCCTCATCCGGGAAACACGCCGTCAGCCGCTGGTTGACACTGCGCAGCGTGACATTGCCGCGATCCAGGCACGCTTCGCGGGCGTTGGTGCATAGATTGATCAAGGCATTTTCAAGCTGGGAAACATCAAGGTTCACCGCCCACGGCGTGACATCCAGCTGCCAGTGCAAACGCATCTCGGCGCCCAGCGTGCTGCGCAGCAGTGGTTCGCTCAAGCGCAATTGCCGGTTGAAATCCAGCGGCCTGGGCGCCAAAGGTTGATGACGGGAAAACGCCAGCAAGCGATGGGTCAGCTCCATGGCACGCTGCACCGAATCACGCGCCACCTCGACATAGGTCTCCACGCGCTCCAGCCGTCCTTCCTGCAGGCGCCGTTGCAGCAACTCCAGGCTGCCGCCGATGCCGGACAACAAGTTGTTCAGTTCATGGCCCATGCCCCCGGCCAACTGGCCAACCACTTCCAGGCGTTCGTTGTTGCGCATCAGGGCTTCGGATTGACGCGCGGCCTCTTCATGCTCCTCGGTGATGTCCCGCCCAACGGCAGTCAGCAGGCTGCCATCGAACCGCGCACTCCAGCGAAAACAGTGGTAATGGCCATCGCAGTGACGCAGGCGCGTCTCTATCTGCTCGGCATTGCGGTATTGCAGGCACCCGGAAACGGCCACCTCAACCTCGGCGCGATCGGCCGGATGTACCAGGTCCAATACCGGAACACCCTGTACCTGCTCCTCGGCCCAGCCCAGAATGCGGTACCAGGCGGGGTTGGCGGCATGCACCTTCAGCTCGGGCGTAACCGTCATCATTGCATCACGCGACAACTGCCAGAACTGCTCGCGCTCCACCAGGTGTCGCTCGACCTGCTGCTCGAAGCTTTGCGCCTGCTCGCGCCAGTGGCGGTGCGCCTCGACGCTGGCCGTGGTCTCGATCACCGCGTGCAGAAAACCTGCCACGTTGCCCAGTTCATCGCGCAACGGTGTGTAGCCGAACGCATACCACAACGGCTCCCCGCCTTCGCCGCAGCCAATACGCAGTGGTGGGTCCTCGACAAAACTCGAGTGCCCCTCAAGCGCCTTGAATACCCACGGCCCCATCGCCGGCCATACATCGCTCCAAAGCGCATCGAAGGCCATGCCCAATGCATCCGGGGCAACCGGCCGCAACGCCCGGTAGCCAGCATTGTGGACAACGTTGAGGTCCGGCCCCCAGACCACGGCACACGGGAACGGTGACAAGTGCATCATGTCGACGGCAATGCGCAACGAGGCCGGCCAGCGCGGCAGCGGCCCGAGCGATGTGCGCCCCCAGTCGAACAGTGCAATCCGTTCGCCCATGGGGTCGATCGGTGGCAGCACAGGCGCCTGCAGAATGACCGGCGACGCAGGCTCGCGCGGCGTACCGTTTTCGACCACTATCGTGACTCCAGCATGGTTCAGGAAAAGTACGGGCGCCCCGTGAATGTGGTTCACGGTAGCACAACACACGCCACGCAATATGGCGTACTTGCACCTGGGAGCTATGCTCATTAGGTTTTCCCTCGGGCCAGGGAGCAACGGCCCATTCAGGTTGCCGACGGGAGCGTGGTCATGAGCAAGAAAATGCTGGTGGTGCTGACCAATACAGCCAAGTATCCGACCCTCAAACGGGCGACCGGGTTGTGGCTGGGGGAAGCCGTGCACTTTGTCGAAAAAGTCGAGAAAGCCGGTTATACGGTCGATTATGTCAGCCCGCTGGGCGGCTACGTACCCGTCGACCCGCATAGCCTGCAAATGGCCCCCGACCTGGACTGGCAGTGGTATGACGACAAGCGCTTCATGGCCCGCCTGGGCAACACTTTGAGCCCTGGCCAGGTGAAGGGCGATGAGTACCGCGTCATCTATTACACCGGCGGGCACGGGGTGATGTATGACTTTCCCGACAACCAGCCGCTGCAAGACCTGGCACGCCGGGTCTACGAGAACAAGGGCATAGTCGCAGCGGTCTGCCATGGTGTTGTCGGGCTGCTGAACATCAAGCTCAGCGATAACAGCCTGTTGCTCAAGGACCGTCAGGTGACCGGCTTCTCCAATACCGAGGAGAAACTGGTCGAACTGGACAAGGTGGTCCCCTTCCTGACGGAAAACGAACTGGGCGCGCGCGGCGGCAACTACAGCAAGCATGATGACCCGTGGCAACCGTTCGTCGTGTCCGATGATCGTCTGATCACCGGGCAGAACCCGGCCTCCACGGCACTACTGGCCGAAAAAGTGCTCGCCAGGCTGAAGTAAAGCCGACAACGAGGTTCTGCTTTTCTGTAAAACTGCAACACTTTTGGCCTACAGCCGGAGGCGTCATCAAGCACATAGGATCAGCGCTGACCTGTTCAACCCGAACAGCAAGGTTCTACGGAGCGGCGGTCCTATGGCAGCAATACCGAGTCTCGGCATCAACTGGCGGAAACTACTGCTGATATTGTCCATCGGCGCAATACCGGTGCTATCCGGGTTACTGATGATGGACTATCAGTTGCAAAGAAAACTTGAAGAGAATGCCAAGGTTTCTGTTCAGGAGGCGATTTTCAGCATCGACCAGGCACTGGGCCGCATGGAAGGCGATCTGGACCTGATCCTGCCATTGGCAGGCAAGCCCTGTGACGAAGCGCTCGGTACGCTGGAGCAGAGAGTCGCCAACAGCCCGCACCTTCGCTCATTGATACTCACCCGCGACCAACAAGCCTATTGTGCGACGGACATGGACCCTTTGGCGTATAACTCGGCATTTGCCCTGTCCGGACGGCAGACGGAGCTGGCATTCGACGCGCCATCGTCGCCTAACGCGGCGATCATCAAGATCCAGAGACCGCACAGCGACCCCGGGATAATCGCAACCGCATACGGTCGACAGTTGCGTGACGAACTGCGTGCTTTCCAGGACGGCCTGACATTGCTTCTGGAATTCAACGACCTGTATATCTGGAGCGAGGGAGACAGCCGCGACGCACGACGCCCCTCCCAGGCCGAATTCACCGAGCGAACGGTATCCCAGAAATATGGCTACATGGTGATCGGCGGCTACCCAAAAGGGTACGCCGCCCAGGAGTTTCGCCTATCCCTTCACCAGGTGCTGCCCTCGCTGGTACTGGTCGGGGTCGCCAGCATGTTCATCATGTACCTGGGCCTGACCATTTCGGGCAAGAAGAAGGGTTGATACCGCCGCCATCGAATCGTGACGGCGGTACTCTCGGGATCAGTCGGTGCTCAACACACCACGGCGTACCTGGTCGCGCTCGATCGATTCGAACAGGGCCTTGAAGTTGCCCTCGCCAAAGCCGTCGTCACCCTTGCGCTGGATGAACTCGAAGAACACCGGGCCGAGCAAGGTCTCGGAGAAGATCTGCAGCAGCAGGCGCTTGTCGTCAGGTTGGGAGGCGCCATCGAGGAGGATGCCGCGTGCTTTCAACTGGTCTACCGGCTCGCCGTGACCTGGCAGGCGCTCTTCGAGCATCTCGTAGTAGGTTTGCGGCGGTGCAGTCATGAAACGCATGCCGAAGCCCTTGAGGGCGTCCCAGGTCTTGAGCAGGTCATCGGTCAGGAAGGCGACGTGCTGGATGCCTTCGCCGTTGAACTGCATCAGGAACTCTTCGATCTGCCCGGAGCCCTTGGACGATTCTTCGTTCAGCGGGATACGGATCATGCCATCCGGTGCGGTCATGGCACGCGAAGTCAGGCCGGTGTACTCACCCTTGATGTCGAAGTAGCGGATTTCGCGGAAGTTGAACAGCTTCTCGTAGAAGCCGGCCCAGTACGACATGCGCCCGCGATAAACGTTGTGGGTGAGGTGGTCGATGATCTTCAGGCCGGCACCCACCGGGTTGCGGTCCACACCCTCGATGAACTTGAAGTCGATATCGTAGATCGAGCTGCCTTCCTCGAAACGGTCGATCAGGTACAGCGGCGCACCGCCGATACCCTTGATCGCCGGCAGGCGCAGCTCCATCGGCCCGGTTTCGATTTCCACCGGCTGGGCGCCCAGTTCCAGGGCGCGGGCATAGGCCTCGTGGGCGTTGCGCACGCGGAACGCCATGCCGCATACCGACGGGCCGTGTTCGGCGGCGAAGTACGAGGCGATGCTCTTGGGTTCGTTGTTCAGGATCAGGTTGATGTCACCCTGACGATACAGGTGCACATCCTTGGAACGGTGGGTAGCCACCTTGGTGAAGCCCAGCATCTGGAATACCGGCTCGAGTACGCCAGGGGTCGGCGAAGCCAGTTCAATGAATTCAAAGCCCATCAGGCCCATTGGATTGTCGAAGATATCAGCCATGTTCGTGTCCTCATCTGCAGCGAAAAATTATTGATTGCGTGGGATGTGGCACGGAAACGGCGGTGAGCACGGGATACCCCGCACGCTGCGGGCGAGGAAGTCACCTATTATCAGCTTGAACCCATGGTATGTCATATGGACCCATTCTCGGCGGGCTTGATCCTTCGGTATCGAAGGACCTTATTGTTGTATTCGTAAATCGATTCTACATTGCGTAAAATGGTTTGTCGCGCTTTAGTTGCTCACGGCTTCCGACAAGCGGCTATCCTCTCGTAATCCTTCCTACAGATCAGGTCAGCATGCCCCTTACCGTCAAACGCCGCGCCGGCTTCGGCTGGCGCACCCTGTTGCCCTGGGTCGTCGGCGTGCTGCCGGTGGCGTGCGGCCTGGCCGTGATGAACTGGCAGATCGAGCGCGAAATGCAGGCCAGCAGCCAGGCCACCGCCCGCCAGGTGGTGGAACACGTCGAGCGCATTCTCGACAACCTGTCCAGCGCTGCCAATGCCCTGCTGCCACTTGTCGACAGCCCGTGCGACGAGGCCCAGCTCATGCTGCGCGCCCAGGTCACGCGCAAAGCCTTCGTGCGCTCGACCAACCTGTTCCGGCACAACGCCCTTTATTGCACCTCGCTGTTCGGCGCATTCGACGAGCCGGTCAACCCCGGCGACTACATCGACGGCAAACTGTGGCTGATGGATGGCAACTCGGTCACCCCGGGCCACCCGCTGCTGGTGTATCGGGCCAGCGACGGCGACCGCGGCGCGATCAGTACGGTGGATGGCGAACACCTGCTGACGGCGCTGCGCCTGATCGGCCCCGATGAAGAGCTGCAGATCCGCGTGGGCGATGCCTGGCTGGGCAAGGATGGCATCGTGCACAAGGGCGTGCCCCCTGCCGCGGCCAGCGCGAATGTGCAACTGGGCTCGACCCGTTACCCGTTCAGCGTGCATGGCGGCTACGGCGCCGACAAGCAGGGCCAGCTGTGGCGCAGCCACTACCCCGCCCTGTTCGGCTTGCTGCTGGTACTGGGCGCGGTGGCCGCCCTGGTGTGCCGCTGGCAGGTTCGCCGCGCCACCTCGCCCCGTGCCGAACTGCGTCGGGCCCTGGAGGCCGACGAGTTCCTGCCGTACTTCCAGCCGGTGGTGCGCAAGGGCGATTACCGCTGGGCCGGCGCCGAAGTGCTGATGCGCTGGAACCACCCGCGCGAAGGCCTGGTACGGCCCGACCTGTTCATCCCCTACGCCGAACACAGCGGGCAGATCGTCGCCATGACCCGTGCGCTGATGATGCACACCGCGCAGAACCTGGCACCCTATGCCGGGCTGCTGGAGGACGGTTTCCATATCGGCATCAACATCACTGCCGACCACTGCCGCGACTTCAGCCTGCTGGACGACTGCCGCACCTTCCTCCAGCACTTCCCGCCAGGCCGGGTGGTGCTGACCCTGGAGCTGACCGAGCGCAAGCTGATCGAGGCCACGCCGGTGGCTCTGGAACTGTTCGAAAAGCTCGACGCCATGGGTGTGAAGATTGCCCTGGACGACTTCGGCACCGGCCAGTCAAGCCTCAACTACCTGCGCCAGTTCAAGGTCGACTACCTGAAGATCGACCAGAGCTTCGTCGCCATGATCGGTGCCGACGCGCTGTCGGTGCACATCCTCGAGACCATCATCGAGCTGTCGGCCAAGCTGGGCCTGGGCATCGTTGCCGAGGGCGTGGAAACCGAAGCCCAGCGCGACTACCTGGCCCGTCACGAGGTGGACTTCCAGCAGGGCTACCTATTCGCCAGGCCCATGCCGGCTGCCCAATTCCTCGAGGCGCTGGCGGCACGCCCGGCTGCGTCGCGGTTGCCGCAAGCCGCGCCCCCTGAGATCATGCGCGGCTGATCCACCCGCTAATTCCCTATTCGAGGCATTCGTGTCAAAAGGCATTCTTTCGTCGGTCATGGCGTCCTGTCTGTTCGCCGTGATGTACTTCTATACCTCTCTGCTCACGCCGCTCGATGGCGAAGAGATCTTTGGCTGGCGCACCCTGTTGACGCTGCCCTGCCTGACCCTGTTCATGCTTGTCTCGAAAGACTGGAAACGGGTGGGTGAACTGCTTGCCCGGGTAAAACGCACGCCGCTGCTGTTACTGGGCATGGTCGCCACATCGTGGCTGATGGGCGTGCAGCTGTGGCTGTTCCTCTGGGCACCCCTGCACGGGCGCAGCCTGGAAGTGTCGATGGGCTACTTCCTGCTGCCGCTGGCCATGGTCCTGACCGGGCGGCTGGTGTATGGCGAGCGCCTGTCACGCCTGCAGAAGGTGGCCGTGGCCTGCGCCGCGCTGGGCGTGGGCCACGAGCTGTACCAGCATGGCAGTTTCGCCTGGGAAACCCTGGTGGTGACGATCGGTTACCCGATCTACTTCGTGTTGCGCAAGCGCTGCCGCACCGAACACCTGGGCGGCCTGTGGTGCGACATGTGCCTGCTGTTGCCCTGGGCGTTGTACTTCGTGATCCAGGGCCCGCTTTCCCCTGCCGATCTGCAGGCACACCCTGGGCTGTATGCGTTGATCCCGATCCTCGGGGCGATCAGCGCCTCGGCCCTGATCGCCTACGTGCTGGCCAGCCGCCTGCTGCCGTTCAGCCTGTTCGGCCTGCTCAGCTACGTCGAACCGGTGCTGCTGGTGGGTGTGGCGCTGCTGCTGGGCGAAACCATCGGCCCGGATCAGTGGCTGACCTACCTGCCGATCTGGGCCGCGGTGCTGGTGCTGGTGATCGAGGGCTTCAAGCACCTGCTGCGTCAACGTCGCCGCTCGGTGTAAGCCGAACCTGGCGCACCCGCCGCTCCTCGACCGCCTCCACGGTCAGCGTCCAGCCATTCCAGGCCAGGCGGTCACCCACCATGGGCAGGCGGTCGAGCAGGCTCATCACCAGGCCCGCGAGGGTCTGGTAGTCCTCGGTGGCGCGGGCGCTGAAGCCGGTACGCGCCTGCACCTGGCTCAGGTTCAACGCACCGCTGACCACAAAGCCTTCACCTTCCTGGACGATGCCCGGGCCTTCGACCTCGCTGGCATCCGGCAGCTCGCCGGCAATCGACTCGAGGATATCGGTCATGGTCAGCAGGCCGGTGAAGTCACCGAACTCGTTGACGACGAAGGCGATGTGCGTCGACTGGCCTCGCATCTGCTCCAGGGCGTTGAGGATGCTGAAGCTTTCCAGCAGGTTCAGCGGTACCCGGGCCATGCCTTCCAGATCGGGCTGGCTGCCCGACAGCAACTCCTTGAGCAGCTCCTTCTTGTGCACGAAGCCCAGCGGCTCGTCCACGCGGCCATCGCGGATCAATGGCAGGCGCGAGTACGGCGAATTGGCCAGGGCCTGGGCAATCGCGTCGGCCGGCTGCGCCAGGTCGATCACATCGACCTCGGCGCGGGCGGTCATCACCGTGCGGATCGGCCGCTCGGCCAGGTTCAGCACGCCACTGATCATCACCCGTTCACGGCGGTCGAACAGCACCTGCTCCTCACCGCCTTCGACCAGGTCGGCGATTTCCTCGCCCACCTCGTCAGCCTCGACCCGACGGCCACCCAGCAGGCGCAGCACGGCATGCGCGGTGCGCTCACGCAGTGGCCGGTGCTGCTGCAGGCTGCGCTTGCGGCGGGCACGGGCCAGCTGGTTGAACAGCTCGATCAGGATCGAGAAGCCGATGGCCGCGTACAAGTAGCCTTTCGGGATATGGAAGCCCAGGCCTTCGGCGGTAAGGCTGAAGCCGATCATCATCAGGAAGCCCAGGCACAGCATGATCACCGTAGGGTGGGCGTTGACGAAGCGGGTCAGCGGCTTGCTGGCAACGATCATGATGCCGATCGAGAAGATCACCGCGATCATCATCACCGACAAATGCTCGACCATGCCCACCGCGGTAATCACCGCGTCCAGCGAGAACACCGCATCGAGCACCACGATCTGCGCAACGATCGGCCAGAACGCAGCATGGCGCATTGCGCCACTGGCCTGGGTCACATGGCCTTCCAGGCGCTCGTGCAGTTCCATGGTGGCCTTGAACAGCAGGAACACGCCACCGAACAGCATGATCAGGTCACGGCCGGAGAAGCTCTTGTCGAACACCTCGAACAACGGCGCGGTCAGCGTGACCATCCACGAGATACTGGCCAACAGGCCCAGACGCATGATCAACGCCAGGCTCAGGCCAATGACCCGCGCGCGGTCGCGCTGATGCGGCGGCAGCTTGTCGGCGAGGATGGCGATGAACACCAGGTTGTCGATACCCAGCACCAGCTCGAGGACGATAAGCGTCAACAGGCCCAGCCAGGCCGTGGGGTCGGCTAGCCATTCCATTAGCGGGTACTCACGAGGGCAGCGTCACGAGGACGGGAGAAGAAAGGCCTTGAAGGCCGGGGACTGGGGGGCTCCGCGAAGGTGCTCATATGGACCTTGATAGCAAATTGGGAAAACGATCCTACTAGCACAGCAGCTTTCCAGAATAGCGCAAAACTATTACAAAACCTGTAACAACCTTGTAGGAGCGGCCTTGTGTCGCGATCGGGCCGCACAGCGGCCCCAGCTGTTGAGGCAGTGCTGCTGAAACCCGGGGGCCGCTGTGCGGCCCGATCGCGACACAAGGCCGCTCCTACACAAAAATGCGCTGGCCGGGCGTGGGGTACTTTTCTTCAATACCGCAGGCTGTCGATGCCCGAGCATGGAAGCCACCCTCAACCAAACGGATCCCCCTCATGAGCCTGTCCCTGTCCATGGCCGCTTTCGCACTGGCGGCCTCGATCTCCCCCGGCCCGGTCAACATCGTTGCGCTGGGCAGCGGTGCCCGTCATGGCCTGCGTGCCAGCCTGGCGCATGTGGCTGGCGCCACGCTGGGCTTCTGCCTGTTGCTGGTGCTGGTCGGGCTGGGCCTGCATCAGTTGTTGCTGCGCTGGCCTTTGCTGGGCCTGCTGTTGCACTGGGGGGGCGTGGCGTTCCTGCTGTACATGGCATGGAAGCTGGCCAGCGACCATGGGCAGCTGGGCAATGCCCATCCCGCCCAAGCCCCCTCGGCCTGGCACGGCGCGGCGATGCAATGGCTCAACCCCAAGGCATGGCTGGCAGCGGTGGCCGGGGTTGGCGCCTACACCGGCGGCGAGCAGCAGTTGCTGTGGCTGTTTGCCTGGATCTACGGGCCGATCTGTTTCATTTCGGTGGCCAGCTGGGCGTGGGCCGGGAGCGTGGTTCGCCAGTACCTGGGCAACCCACGGCACATGCGCCTGCTGAATCGGGGCTTGGCGGCGCTGCTAGTGGGCAGCGCGGTTTATCTGGTCATTCAAGGCTAGCTGCACCAGCCCTATCGCTGCCCTCAAGACCTGCGCAGTACCTGTGGGAACAACTGTCTTGCTTAAATTCTAAAAGTTGGCGCAATCCCCTGTGGGAGCGGCCTTGTGTCGCGAAAGGGCTGCAAAGCAGCCCCAGCAATTTCAACTACTGCGCATCAATCCTGGGGCCGCGTTGCGGCCCTTTCGCGACACAAGGCCGCTCCCACAGGTACAGCGACAACCTCGAGAGCAACGCAGTACCTGTAGGAGCTGGCTTGCCGGCGATAGGGCCATCACAGCCAAAATGGCAATTCAGCCGAATGCATTGCGGTAATGCCCCGGCGTCGCTGCCAAGTGCTGCTTGAAGGCCCGCTGCAGGTGCGCCTGGTCGGCAAACCCGGCCTCCTGCGCAACTTCGGCGATTGCCCGGCCCTGGCGCAGTTGCGCCCTGGCCAGCTGCACGCGCTGGTCGAGCAGGTAGCCATGCGGCGTCAGGCCGAAGCGTTGGCGGAACGCGCGAATCAGGTAGGAACGCGACAGGCCGCAGGCCGCGCAAATGTCGTCCAGGCTCAGCGGGTCGCCCCGATGGGCGCGTATGAACGCTGCCGCCGCGTCCAGTCGCGGGTTGCCCTCGTCGTTCACGCTGGCATTACCGCCAAGCATGCCCGGCAGTGCGCCAAACAGTGCCGCCAGGCGGCCTTCGCGGTCCGGCACGCTGGCATCGAACAGGTCGGCAAAGGCCTGCAGCAGGCACCGGTACAATACCGGCGAGCTACTCCAGGCCTGGGACGGCAAGGCAAACCCCAGCGCCTGCAACCAGGGCATGTCGACGAACAACATCAGGTAGGACCATGGCTCCCCGGCGATGGGGTTGCAGGCGTGCACCACGCCTGGGTTCATCAATACCGTGGCACCAGCCGCCACCTCGATGCACTGGTCACCGTACAGGTAGGTGCTGCGCCCACCCGTGATCACCCCGATGGAAAAGCTTTCGTGGGAATGCGCGGCGTAGCACACCTGGCGCCCGTCCCCTACCCGCCGGGCTTCGACGAAGGGCAACGCCGGGTCGCGCCAGAACCGTGATACTTCGATCATCCCTCACCCCGCTCGCCGCTGCCATGCGCCTGGATACTACACGCTTGTCACGGAATCAGCAGGCAACCGCAGGCCATATATCCAACCCGCGTTATCCCATTACCACTTGGCCATCGATAAATACCGTTTGATGCCCCCTCTTTGCATGAAAGGAGCATCGACATGCCAGCCATCAACCCTCATCAACCCTTGCTCGAGGCGCAGCTGCCGCACTGGGCACGCCAGGTAACGCCCAATCAATGGGCCGCGTTGAAGCGAACCCAGATCGCCCCGTGGAAGGCGCAGGACTGGTTCGCCAATGCTGCCCCCGACCTGCGTGACACAGTGCATGCCAGCCAGGCGCGCCTGATGCAGGCGCAAGCAGCCTTGGCCAGCTCGCTCAAAGGCCTGAAACAGATCACTGAATTCGCCGAGCCATTGCTGCAACGGCGTCTTGCCGAACAAGGCTTTCACGCGCCGCTGCGCAATAGCCAACTGCTGCGGGTCGAGCGCAACTGGCACTGGGCCGCCCTGCGCTATCTTTACCGCCATCGCCGCGACAACCTGCTACAGGCCGCCCTGCAGAACTTCGCCAGCGACGAGGTGTTCACCGCCGAAAGTGCCATTGCCCTGGGCGACAACATTCAGGTCACGCCGATTCTGGTACAAGGCTCCGTCCCCTTCGGCATGCAATCACCCGTCGCGCACTTTCCATTGCAGTCGGAGCACTATCAGGTGGAACGGCTGCCATTTGAGCCGGCCGCTTTCGCCACACAGTGCCGTGACCTGGACCTGGGTGAGGCTTACCAGGCCCACCTGGAACAACACCTTGCCCAGCCCGCTACCCGAGCCTTGGCCATCAGGGTTCAGAAAGACCGCCTGCGCCTGGCGGCCGACCTTGCCTATCTGCGGCACCTGCTTGACGGCAGCACGCGCGATCAGGTCGAACAGCTGTTGCAGGGTGGTGCCGTGAGGTGCTGGCAACTGGCGCTGTTCGGCACGCCCCTGCACGAGGTCATGCTGATCGATGCCGGCAGTGCGGGGCTGGCGCTGTACCTGCCCGGCCATGACCCGGCCCTGCGTCAATGCAGCAACCTGGACGCGGTACACGACACGCTGGCGACCTTGCTGCTGGAGCCCGACGCCCGCCAAGCCTTCACGGCGTACATCAGGCAGGACCAACGCACGCACTTTCTCGACCTGTTGCAGCAGAACCTCGACGCCACGGGCAACACGGCCTTTGACCGCCCTTGGCAGCGCGCAGTGCAAGCGGACCTGCGCCCCACACGCGTGGCCATCACGGCCGAGCCTTTCGGCCACTACCAGGACCTGCACCTGGCCCGCCTCAAGCACGAAGCCAGCCTGCTGGCGGTCCCGACAGCAATGGCCGATGCCAACGCGCGAACCAGGCGCCTGGAGGAATGGGAAAGCCTTGGCCTGGATGCACTCGGTATTGCCGCGTTCTTCGTTCCGGGTGCAGGCACCCTGATGCTGGCCGTGACTGCCTGCCAACTGCTCGGCGAGGCATTCGAGGGCTACCAGGCCTGGCATGAAGGCGACCGCCACCTGGCGCTGCGCCACCTGGAGGCGGTCGGCCTGAACCTGGCCCTGATCGGAGGGTTCGTGGCAGCGGGCAAGGTCGTGCCCAAGCTGTTCAACAGCCCGTTGATGGAAAGCCTGCAGCAAGTACGCGGCGACGACGGGCGCTACCGGCTCTGGAATGAAGACCTCACCCCCTACCGCAGTGCCGTGACACTGCCCGAAACCCTGCAGCCCAATGCACTTGGCCAGTACCTGTATCAGGGCCGGTATTTCATCCGCATGGACGGCCAGCTCTTCGAACAACGCTTCGATCACGACCTGCAGCAATGGCGGGTCATTCACCCCGACACGCCCGACGCCTGGCAGCCACCGCTGACGCACAATGCCCAAGGTGCCTGGCGCGGCCAGCATGAACAGCCCGGCCAGTGGCCATTCGCGAAGCTGGCGCGCCGCCTCGGCCCTGCATATGCCGTTTTCACGCCAGAGCAGCTGACGCAAGCCGGCCGCCTCTGCGGCATCGACGCCGCGCAGTTGCGCCGGGTGCACCTGGAGGGCCGAGCAACGCCCCCGCTGTTGCTCGATGCCCTGCAACGCATGGCGGCACAGGCCGAGGTAGAGGCGTTGGCCGACAGGGCCCCACCGGGCCTGTTCGAGCGCCTCTACAACGGCAGCGCGCCCACCACCCCGTCAACGCAGAAACTGCTCGCTGCCTATCCGCGGCTTTCCCCTGCCCTGGCCACGCGTTTGCTGACACCGCTGGGCGAGGCTGAATCGCTCGCCTGGCAACAGCAGGGTCAGCTACACATTCAGGTTCGCCAGGCACTGGAACAGGTGCACAGCGAGCTGCCCCTGGTTCGCGCCCTGGAGGGCGTGCTTCAGCCAGCCCGGGCCAGCAGCGACAGCGAACGCCTGCTGTTCAGCGCCCTGGATGCCATGCCCGACTGGCCTGCGGACCTGCGCATGGAGCTGCATGGCGCAAGCCCCCAAGGCCCTTTGCTGGAGCATGTCGGCAGCGACCAGGCCAGCACCCTGCGCCGTGTGATCAAAACGACCGAAGGCTATGAGGTCGACCGGGGCGAGCGCCCTGTACCTGGACCGTGTGATCCGGACCTCTGCCGTGCCATAGAGCAGGCACTGCCACGCTCGCATCGCGATACGCTGGGTATCCCGACGGCCGATGGCAGCTCGCTACGCCAGCGCGTACTGGGTTGGGTCGACCTGCACAGACAGACACTGGCCCAACGCCTCTGGGGTCACCGCGCGCTGCTGCGCAAGCCCATGGGCGGCTTGCGCGGCGGTCGGCCGCTTGACCCCGAACCGCCTCAGCCGCGCCTGGCAGGCTCGCTGGCCGGGGCCTATCGGCGCTTGTTCCCCGACGCCACCGACTGGGAATTCGAAAACTGGCTCGGCAACGACGAGGACAACCCGTACGTCGATGACATTCGCTCACCCACACAGCGGCTGCACGACCTGCAGCAGCGTCTGGATACTTTGCGCCGCGACCTGCATGAATGGGCCCGGCCCGATCCGCAGCGCCCTCACCAGCGGCACCTGGCCATCCGCCCCATCCTCAACGCCTGGCGGCGGCTGTCGACCGTAGCGCTTGAAGGGGGTGGCAGCCTGCACAGCCTGGACCTGTCCGGCCTGGAGCTGGACAGCCAGGACTTGGCCAGCCTGGCCTTGCCAGACGACTTCACCCATGTGCAGCACCTGTCACTCAGCTACAACCGTTCGCTCAGCCAGTTGCCGGCCGAGTTCTACGAGCGCTTCCCCAACCTTAATCGCCTGCTGCTGGCCGACTGCCGGTTCGACACCGTGCCCCGCCTGGGTAACCCTGAGCACCTCGCCTGGCTGGATATGGAAGGCAACCGCATTACCTGGAGTAGCCAGGCTCAGCAGGCACTGAACCGCTGCTCCGGGCTTGTAGTACTGGACCTTTCGGGCAACCCACTGCTGCAGGCCCCGGACCTGCGCGGCCTGGCCTTTTTGAGGACCCTGTTCCTGAACGACTGTGCGCTCAGCGAATTGCCGCAAGGCCTGGACCAGATGATCGAGCCCATCATCGTGGATATTGCCGACAACCAGCTGCTGCGGCTGCCAGACGGTTTCACCGTGCCAAGGCCAGTCGCAGAGGCGCTGCGCCTGGAAAGCGAATGGCTGGGCGCCCCCGTGGTTGCACAGATCGAGGCTTACAACGCTGCGCATCAGGTGGACCTGATGGTATGCGCAAGCGACTATCACGAATTCTTCGAACAGACCGGCCCGGCAGAACTGGCCCTGTGGCAGCGCTTGCCGCTGCAGTATCGGCGCGACCTCAGGCCCTTGCTTGAGCTTGAACCGTTTTTGTCCCACCCAAGGCAAGCCCGTGCAGAGTTCTGGCGGCGTCTGGCCCTGATCGAGGCAGACCCCGCCCTGCGTCAGCAATGGTTGACGCACCCACCGTACGACCTGTTCAACCTCCCGCTTTGACCTCCACCGGGTGCCTGCCTGCACAACAGGCAGGCATTTGCGGCCAGGTTAAGCCAGACTGGTGTTTTTCCTGTGGCCGGTGCATGCTCCTAGCTGAAGCGATTCACCCCGGCTTGAAACCCGCCCAGCAATGTGAGGTGCAGTACCCATGGACCGTCTGCTCGATTCACTCTTCCCCAGCGCCGAGAACATCCCGGAAACCTGGCGCCTGGAAGCCCCCCTGGAACAACGCGACTATCTGGTGAACGGCGAGCTCAGGCGCTGGGACGGCCCCCTGGCCACGGTGCGCAGCCCGGTCTGGCTCAAGGAAGGCAACGATGAGCATCAGGTGGTGCTGGGCAGCGCCCCACTGCTCGATGCCGACACCGCGCTCACCGCCCTCGATGCCGCCGTGCAGGCCTACGACAAAGGCCGTGGCGCCTGGCCGAACATGCGCGTGGCCGAGCGCATCCAGCACGTCGAGACCTTCCTGGCACGCATGCGTGAACAGCGCCAGGCCGTGGTCAAGCTGCTGATGTGGGAGATCGGCAAGAACCTCAAGGATTCGGAAAAGGAATTCGACCGCACCTGCGACTACATCGTCGACACCATCAACGCCCTCAAGGACCTCGACCGCCGTTCCAGCCGCTTCGAGCTGGAACAGGGCACGCTAGGCCAGATCCGCCGTGCACCACTGGGCGTGGCCCTGTGCATGGGGCCATACAACTACCCGCTGAACGAAACCTTCACCACGCTGATCCCGGCGCTGATCATGGGCAACACCGTGGTGTTCAAGCCGGCCAAGTTCGGCGTGCTGCTGATTCGGCCGTTGCTAGAAGCCTTCCGTGACAGCTTCCCGCCAGGGGTGATCAACGTCATCTACGGCCGTGGCCGGGAAACGGTGAGCGCGCTGATGGCCAGCGGCAAGGTCGATGTGTTCGCCTTCATCGGCACGCACAAGGCCGCCAGCGACCTGAAGAAGCTGCACCCGCGCCCGCACCGGCTGCGCGCCGCGCTGGGGCTGGATGCCAAGAACCCGGGCATCGTGCTGCCCCAGGTGGACCTCGACAACGCCGTCGAAGAAGCAGTCACCGGTGCGCTGTCGTTCAATGGCCAACGCTGCACAGCACTGAAGATCCTGTTCGTCCACGAGGACGTGGTCGATGCCTTCCTCGACAAGTTCCAGCGCAAGCTGGCCGCGCTCAAGCCCGGCATGCCTTGGGAGCCAGGCGTTGCGCTGACGCCGCTGCCCGAGCCCGGCAAGGTCGACTACCTCGACGGCCTGGTCGCCGATGCCACCGCCAAGGGCGCACGCGTGCTCAACGAAGGTGGTGGGCACAGCCGTGGCTCGTTCTTCTACCCGGCCGTGCTGTACCCGGTGAAGAGCGACATGCGCGTGTACCACGAGGAGCAGTTCGGCCCGCTGGTGCCGGTAGTGCCCTACCGCGACCTGCAGACGGTGATCGACTATGTGCTGGACTCCGACTACGGCCAGCAACTGAGCCTGTTCGGCAATGACCCGGCGACCATCGGCAGCCTGGTCGACATCTTCGCCAACCAGGTCGGGCGCATCAACATCAACGCGCAATGCCAGCGCGGCCCCGACACCTACCCGTTCAACGGCCGCAAGAACAGCGCCGAAGGCACCCTGTCGGTACATGACGCCCTGCGTGTGTTCTCGATCCGCACCTTGGTCGCAACGCGCTTCCAGGAGGCCAACAAGGAACTGATCAGCGAGATCATTCGCAACCGGCAGTCGAGTTTCCTGACCACCGACTACATCTTCTGACCGCCGCGCTTATAGAGAATCGGTCTATCACCCCTGTCGATTTTCCATCCGCGCAAACGACTCTAAGCAACAGGGGCGCCAACCGGCGCCCACTTCCAAGGAGAGTCGAACATGGCAGCCAAACCCATTCCCGAAGGCCAGCACAGCATCACGCCCTACCTGGCCATCAATGAGGCCGCCAAGGCCATCGAGTTCTACAAGAAGGCCTTTGGCGCAGTGGAAATGTTCCGCCTCGATGCCCCTGGCGGCCGCGTTGGCCATGCCGAGCTGAAAATCGGTGATTCGTCGCTGATGCTGGGCGACCCCTGCGACATGGAAGGCGGCCTCACCGCCAGCCAGAAGCTCAGCGGCACAGGCGTGGGCCTGCACCTGTATGTCGAAGACTGCGACAAGGTCTATGCCCAGGCCCTGGCCGCCGGCGGCACCCAGTTGCATCCCTTGACCGACCAGTTCTACGGTGACCGCAGCGGCACCCTGAAAGACCCGTTCGGCAACATCTGGTTCGTTTCCACCCACAAGGAGGACCTGACCCCCGACGAAATTCGCGCCCGCGCGGCGAAGATGTTCGGTGGCAACTGAGCGGTAAGTTGAAAGCGGCGCGACTTTGCTTGAAGCTTGGGGCTCGTAGCTGGGAGCTGCTTCATGCGAATCATCGACAAAACCGCCGCACAGGTCCGTAGCCTGACCCCTGCAGAAGAGGAGCTGCTGGTCGGCTTTGCCACCGGCAGCCTCGCCGGCCCGCGCCTGCTGCAGGCCAACCAGTTGCTGATGAAGGTGCGCAACGCCAACCAGTGGCTGGCCTGCGACTGCCGCAACGATGCCTTGCCGGTACTCAATGTCACCCTCAACGGCAGCACCGGTACGCTGTTTCTCAAGAACAACCCGGGTACCGCCGAACACGCGCCCGGCTGCCCGTTCACCAAGGACGAGCGGGAAGCGGCCGAACGCGAGAACGACCCCGCGCCACCCGCTGCCTGGCTGCCGCCCGACACACCGTTGCGCCTGATCGGCGATTTTCGCAGCGGCACCGCCGGTGCCGGCGGCGACGGCAGCGAGCGGCGCGACCAACAGCGCCTGCTGTCACTGCTGCTGACCTGGATCGAGACCAGCGGCCTGAACCTGTATGCCACGCACCTGAAAAAGGACCTTACCGGGCAGTTTGCCGAGTTGCGCAGCGTTGCCAGCCGCTATCCGCTGCTGGAACGGGTGCCCGCCAGCAACTACCTGGAAACCCGCCTGGACATGAAACACATGATGATGCTCAAGTCCCGCCTGCGCGAAGCCACGGTGTTCGGCAACCACCGCCGCCACGGCCTGCTGCTGGACTGCGTGGACCAGATCAAAGGGCGCAAGCTGTTCAACAACCGCAGTGAAGACGGCTTCGACTTCCAGGGCCACCACCTGTACTGGGGCGGCAACCGCACCGCCGGGCCGTTGCTGGCCTTGGCGCTGTACTCGCCGACCAGTGCCGGCAGCCATTTCTACGAGCTGATCCATGTTGCCAGCGTACCGGTGCTGTCCCGCGCCCACCTGTTCCCGGTGTATCGCGACGAAGAACGCGAGCCGCTCAAGGCCCTGGTATCGCTGGTCGACTGGATGGCCGGCAAAGGTGTGAAAGTACAGATGCGCCGCCCGGTGATCGGCGGCCAGGTGATGGATGAACTGGTAATGACTTCGGACCAGGACCGGGTGTTGTCGGTATCGTTGCTGGAGCAGCCAATCGGCCCCGAACCGGATACCGAGAACTTCAAGCGCTACGCCGACTTCAAGAGCCTGGAAACCTTCCGCAAATTCGTTGCCGGCTTCTTCATGCGTGAGCGCTGAGCCCATCTCCCGGCACACACAAAACCTTGTAGGTGCGGCCTTGTGTCGCGATGGGCTGCAAAGCAGCCCCGGCAATTCATGCACTAGTGCAGAAACCCAGGGGCCGCTTCGCGGCCCTATCGCGACACAAGGCCGCTCCTACAGGTCCAGGGCATGCCTTGAGGGCGATGCTGGCCATGTGGAAGCAACTGTCTTGCTCAAATTCTAAAAGTTGGCGCGATCCCCTGTGGGAGCGGCCTTGTGTCGCGAAAGGGCTGCAAAGCAGCCCCAGCAATTTCAACTATCGCGCATCAATCCTGGGGCCGCGTTGCGGCCCTATCGCGACACAAGGCCGCTCCCACAGGTACAGCGACAACCTCGAGATCAACGCTGCCCCCGTGGGAGCAGGCTTGCCGGCGATGAGGCCCGTACAGGCTGCATGAGGTCTGTGTATCAACCCAGGAACAGCTTGTATGCCGGGTTGTCGGTCTCATCCCAGTACCTGTACCCCATCTCATCCAGCGCCAACGGCAACCCCGCCAACTCATCCCCCGGTACTTCCAGCGCCGCAAATACCCGTGCCTCCGCCGCACCATGGTTGCGGTAATGGAACAGACTGATGTTCCAGCGCTTGCCAAGCCGCTCCAGAAAGCCCAGCAAGGCCCCCGGGCGCTCGGGGAATTCGAAGCGCAGCACCCGCTCGTCAGCGCCGGGCGCGGCATGGCCGCCAACGGTATGGCGCACATGCAGCTTGGCCAGTTCGTTGTCGGTCAGGTCCAGTACGCTGTAGCCCTGCTCGCGCAGGCTGGCCAGCAACTGGTCGCGCGGGTCGTGCAGCGGGTGTGTCTGCACACCCACGAACAGCCGCGCCTCCTTGCCGGGGTAATAGCGGTAGTTGAACTCGGTGATCTGCCGCTTGCCCAGTGCCTGGCAAAAGGCGCGGAAGCTGCCCGGCTGTTCCGGAATGGTGACAGCGATGATCGCCTCGCGCTGCTCGCCCAGTTCGGCACGCTCGGCCACATGGCGCAGGCGGTCGAAATTGACGTTGGCCCCGGAATCGATCGCCACCAGGGTCTGCCCCTGCACGCCCTCGCGCGCCACGTACTTCTTGATCCCGGCCACGGCCAGGGCCCCGGACGGTTCGGTGATCGAGCGGGTATCGTCATAGATGTCCTTGATCGCCGCGCACAGCTCGTCGCTGCTCACCGTCACCACTTCGTCAACGAAGTGCCGGCACAGCTCGAAGCAATGGGCGCCGATCTGCGCCACCGCCACACCATCGGCGAAGGTGCCGACCTGCGGCAGGATCACCCGCTCACCAGCGGCCATGGCAGCCTGCAGGCAGTTGGAGTCCTCCGGCTCGACGCCGATCACCTTCACATCAGGGCGCAGGTACTTCACATAGGCGGCGATGCCAGCAATCAGCCCACCGCCACCCACCGGCACGAAGATGGCGTCCAGCGCCCCCGGGCGCTGGCGCAGGATCTCCATGGCCACAGTGCCCTGCCCGGCGATCACATCCAGGTCGTCGAACGGTGGCACGAAGGTGGCACCTTCGCTGTCGGCCAGTTTCAGCGCATGGGCCAAGGCATGGGGGAAGCTCTCGCCGTGCAGCACTACATGGCCACCGCGCGAACGTACCCCTTCCACCTTCAGCGACGGCGTGGTGGTAGGCATGACGATGGTGGCCTTCATGCCCAGGTGCGATGCCGCCATGGCCACACCTTGGGCATGGTTGCCCGCGGAGGCGGTGATCACGCCGCGCTCGCGCTGCACGGTACTCAGGCGTGACAGGCGGGTGTACGCACCGCGGATCTTGAACGAGAAAGTAGGCTGCAGGTCTTCCCGCTTGAGCAACACCTGGTTGCCCAGGCTGGCAGACAACGCAGGCGCAGCTTGCAAGGGCGTTTCGATGGCCAGGTCGTACACCGGGGCGGCAAGAATGCGCCGCACCTGCTCCGACAGCAGTTGCTGGGGGGTGAAGGTAGAACGAGGGCTGACGAAGCTGGTCATCGATGACTCCTTGGCTGTGTTCACGTTGCCCAGGAGTCAGAGAGAAGAAACCCGCCTCCAGGGCGGGTTCGGTGCACGTACGCGCTAGCCCGCCAAGCTGATAATGGCGGTAATAATAATGGCGTTGACGTGCTGGAAAGTATTCATGGGGTAGGAACTTAGCCGGTAGTGCGGCACAAAGTCAACACTTCGCCTGCTGCGCCGAAAGCGGCACATCGAACACCTTGTCGAAGCCCCACTGGAAGACAAACGCGTAAGCGAAGAAGAACACGAACAACGCCAGGTTGGTCAGCAATGCCGCCCACAGGCTGACATCCAGCCAGTACGCCACCAGCGGCAGCAGGATCAGCACCAGCCCGCCCTCGAAGCCCAGCGCATGCAGCAGGCGCCGCAGGAAAGTGCGCTCACGCCGGTGCTGGCGCGCTTCCCAGCGTTCGAACACCCAGTTGTAGGCCATGTTCCAGCTCATCGCGATGCCCGACATCAGCACCGACAGCACGGTCGACTGCGCCATGCCGGCACCGAACGCCAGCTCCAACGCGGGCGCCACGCAGGCGACGGCGATGGCCTCGTAAAGGATGGCCTGGACGATCTTGCGTGCCTTGCCTTGCATGTTCAGCTCCCTGGGTAAACGACCTGTAAAGCTACAAGAAGTGGCCCACAAGAAAAAGCCTAAAATTTGGACAACCCCGCGTTCGGCTGCTTGTATCTATCCAGTACAAACGGCGACAAGTCGTACAACTTCGTCCAGGGAATCGAACGAGGATATAGACGATGGCCCACCCCTTCCTGCCGGTGACCGGCACATGAGCCTGGCATTCATCGATTTTCTCACCTATGTGCTGTTCGGCCTGAAGATACTCGCGATCGTCCTGGCCACGCTGATGTTCCTGCTGGGCCTGGATGACCTGTTCATCGACCTTTGCTACTGGGGCCGCAAGCTGATCCGGCGCTTTCGCATCTACGACAAGTACGAAAAAGCCGACGAAAAACGCCTGTTCGAGGTACCGGAAAAGCCCCTGGCGATCATGGTCCCGGCCTGGAACGAAGTGGGCGTGGTCGGCGAGATGGCGCGCCTGGCAGCCTCGACCATCGACTACGAGAACTACCAGATCTTCGTCGGCACCTACCCCAACGACCCGCAAACCCAGGCCGACGTCGACGCGGTGTGCCTGCACTATCCCAACGTGCACAAGGTGGTCTGCGCTCGCCCCGGCCCCACCAGCAAGGCCGACTGCCTGAACAACATCATCGACGCGCTGCTGCGCTTCCAGCAGGACGCCGGCATCCAGTTCGCCGGCTTTATCCTGCACGACGCCGAAGACGTGATCTCGCCCATGGAGCTGCGCCTGTTCAACTACCTGCTACCGAACAAGGACATGATCCAGATCCCGGTGTACCCCTACGCACCGGAATGGAAAGGCTTCACCGCCGGCCACTATGTCGACGAGTTCGCCGAAAACCACGGCAAGGACGTGATCGTGCGCGAGGCCCTGACCGGCCAGGTGCCCAGCGCCGGGGTCGGCACCTGCTTCAGCCGCCGCGCCATCAGTGCGCTGCTCGAGGACGGCGACGGCATCGCCTTCGACGTACAGAGCCTCACCGAAGACTACGACATCGGCTTCCGCCTTAAGCAGAAGGGCATGAAGTGCATTTTCGCCCGCTACTCCATCACCGACCCGGCGCTGACCCTGAAGCAGGAATGGCGCCCGGGCATGAGCCGCGAATTCTCCCAGGTGATCTGCGTGCGCGAGCACTTCCCGCGCGACTGGCAGCATGCTATCCGGCAGAAGTCGCGGTGGATCGTCGGCATCGTGTTCCAGGGCACCAGCAACCTCGGCTGGAGCCGCAAGGGCGCGCTCAACTACTTCCTCTGGCGTGACCGCCGCGGCTTGTTCGCCTACCTGCTTAGTTTCCTGGTCAACCTGTTGCTGCTGGTGTTGCTGGCCATGTGGCTGGTCACGGTGATTGCGCCGGAGTCGTGGCGCTTCATGTCGATCCTCAGCGACAGCTGGCTGCTGACCACCTTGCTGTGGCTGAACGGGCTGATGCTGTTCAACCGCCTGTTCCAGCGCGGCTGGTTCGTCACCCGCTTCTACGGCATCGGCGAAGGGCTGCTGTCGGCACCGCGGATGATGTGGAGCAACTTCGTCAACTTCTTCGCCAACCTGCGTGCCCTGCGCCAGGTAATGGAAATGGGTGACTCGCGGCGCGTGGCCTGGGACAAGACCACTCACGAATTCCCCGCCATCGCCGCCCCCGCCCGCACGCCGCTGGGCCAGCGCCTGGTGGCCAAGGGCCTGATCAGCGACGAACAGCTGCAACAGGCGATCACCAGCCCGGTACGCCGGCGCCTGGGCCGAGAGCTGCTGCTGCGCGGCTGGCTGAACAGCGAACAGCTGGTCGCCACCCTGGCCGAGCAGATGGACCTGTCCTGGGCACCGCTGAACCCGTTCAAGCTCGACCCGCAGCTGATCGCCAAACTGCCGCGCAAGCTGGCGACGCACTATGGCGTGCTGCCGGTGGCCGAAGACGGCGACACGCTGGTACTGGCCAGCGAAAGCCCGGTGAGCCAGGTGTCGCTGGGGGTAATCAGCCGCCACCTGAAGCGCCCGGTCAGCGCCCGCCTGGCGCCCCAGGGCCGGGTGACCCTGGGCCTGCGCTACCACTACCCAAGCCCCTGGCAGAAGCCGGAAACCCGCGACATGCTGGCCATCCTCGAGCGCCACCAGGACGACGAAGTGCTGCTGGAACAGGTCAGCCACCATCAGGTGATGCTCGGCGCCTTGCTGCAGGTGCGCGGCATGGTCCCGGTCACTTTGTTCAACCAGGCGCTGATCGACTTCGACCCGGAACACCAGAGCCTCGGCGAGCACCTGATTGCCCGCGGCATCATCACCGAGCAGGTGCTGCAGCAGGCCCTGATCGAACAGGCCAGCGAACAGCAGGCCGCTTTTGACCTGACCCGGGAGGTGGCATGAAGCCGCGCTTTTCCCTCACTTTCACTGGCTTGTTGCTGTGCTCCGCCGCCCTGCCCTGCGCCGCTTCGGCGCCGATGACCGACTTTCAGCGGTTCACCAGCTACCCGTTCATGGAGCGCAGCTACCGCGAAGCGAAGAAGGACAACTGGCCCGAGGTCGAACGCCTGACCCGCCACGTGCTGGGCCGGGTGCCGAACAACGACGAAGCCCGTGCGCTGCTGGTCGAGGCACTGGCTCACCAGCGCCGCTACAAGGAGGCCGAGGCCCTTGCCGAACAGTTGGGCGACAGCCCCGAATACGCCAACGCCCTGCTTGAACTGCGCCTGGCCTGGATCGAACAAGACCCGCCGCCGGCCAGCCAGGTGGAACAATGGCTGGCCAGCAGCGACGGCACCCACCGGGTGCGCCTGTGGCAGGCCTATAGCCTGAGCCTGGCCAAATACGGTGGTGCCGCCAAGGCGCTGGACTGGCTCAACCATCTGCCGCCTCAGGGGGACGGCCAAGTGCTGCGCCTGGCCCGGGCCAACTTCGCCGAGCAACTGCGCAACTGGAAGGAAACCATCGAACAGCTGCAGCCGTTGGCCGACCAAGGCCAGTTGCCTGCGCAAGACTGGCAGCGCCTGGCCAATGCCTATATCCAGCAGGTGGATGAAAAAGGGCTGAACGCGCTGCTGCCCAGCGCCCCTTCCCCCGAAGCAGCCAACCAGGCCCGCCTGGCGATGGCCAACCGCGCCATCGCCGTCGGCCAGAACCAGCAGGCCCGGCATTGGCTGCAGGCACTGCCCGCCGCGCAGCTGAACCAGCCCGAGCAGCGCCAGCAACTGTGGGAGCTGGCCCGCGAAGGCGACGACGCGCCGCTGGTACAGCGCCTGAGCAACGAACTGCAACGCCCCTGCCTGGAAACCGTCGACTGGCTGTCGCACCGCGACCCGGAGCTGGCGCGCGAGCAGTTCAAGGGCTGCACCGCCGGCACCGACCCCAGGGCCTATGCCGTGCTCAAGCAGCGCCTGTACGGCGACCCGCCCCAGCCCCCGCAACCACGCACCGCCGCCGAATGGGAGCAACGCTATCGGCAGAGCGGCGATATGGCCGCACTGGAGCAAGCCACCTTCCTGCTGATGCAACAGGGCCATGGCGAACACGCCCGGCAACTGCTGGAGCAGGCCTACGACCGCCACCAGGGCCGCCTTGCACCGTCGCTGCTGCAGCGCCTGGGCAACCTGTATGCGCGCAACGACGGGCCGCTGGACAGCCGCCGCATGCTCGGCCTGATCCCTCGGGTCGACGCCAGTACCCGGGCCCAGCTGCTCGGCCGCCTGGCCGAGGCTGGCCAGTGCGATGCCGTGCGCCAGGCCGTACCGGCCACCCCGAGCGAGCCCGGCCAGTACCGCGCCCTGGGCCGCTGCGCCATGCCCGACCAGCCCGGCGAAGCGGTGGTCTACTACCAGGCCGCCGAGCGCCTGGGCGACAGCGGGAGCCGCTTGCCCCTGGCCTATGCCCTGGAAGCCGCTGGCGACTCCGAAGCGGCCCTGCCCATCTGGCGCACCCAGCCGGACAGCGCCTGGTCCGACAACGCCCGCCTCACCGCCGCCCGTGGCGCGCTGAACGCCGGCGACGCACAAGCGGCCCGGCGCTATTGGGACGCCGCCGCGCACGATAGCGCCGACGACTGGGCCCTGGGTGCCGCCATCGCCCAGCGCCAAGGCGATTACCAGGCCGCGCTGGGCTTCCAGCGCCAGGCCCTGGCGCACAACCCGCGGGCCGACCACTACTACGCTGCCTCCAGCACTGCGCAACTGGCTGGCGACAGTGCCCAGAGCAGCGCCTGGCTGGCCGAAGCCGTGCGCCTGGCCCCCGACCAGCCACGCTACCGCGCCGACTACGGCATGCGCCTGGCCAGCTCGACGGACAAGGCCCAGCGCCGCCAGTCGATCCCCTACCTGGAGCGCGCCACCCACGATTTCCCCGAGGACTACCGCCTTGGCGAGACGCTGGCCTTGCGCTACGACGAAGCCGAAGACAGCGCTTCGGCGCGCCGCGAACTGCGCCGCATCCTCGATGTGGAGCAGGACCTGGTCGACGGCGACGACGAATACGGCAGCCTGGAAGCCCGCAAGTACCGCCAGCGCCGCGCCCACGAAAGCCTGTCGCGGCGCGACACCATCACCCTGGCCAGCACCTGGTCGCCGGCCGGCACCTCGACCAACGACAAGTTCCTCGACAATGGCCAGCGCAGCGGCACTTCGCGCCGCGCGCAATCGCAGAACGTGCAGCTGGCCATGTGGGACCACGCCCTGGGCGAAGAGCCCAGCCGCAACGGCAGCACCCTGTCGGTGTATGGCCGCGTGCTGTTCGGTGGGCAAAGCCGCACCGACTACGCGCAAAGCATGGGCACCGGTGTCGGCCTGCGCTACAAGCCATTCGGCCAGGCCAACCTCAACCTGTATGCCGAGCTGTACCACCAGCGTCAGATCGACGAAGAGCACTACCGCGGCCTGAGCCTGGGCCAATTGCTGAGCCCGGCCAAGGTCGGCGGCAACTGGGGCGACCTGCGTCACCACGCCGAATCGAGCAACGACCTGCTGTTGCGTGCCACCGCCTCGTTCCTCGACCAGGGCGACTGGCGCAACGACTGGCGGGTCGATGAAGACGACTGGAACGAGCGCTTCCTCTACCTCGACGCCGCCTGGTGGACCCGTGCCGGCGACCACGCCTGGCTGTCGCGCTACCAGCAGGGCCACGCCTGGAAGCTGCCGGGCAGCTCGCCGCAAACCATCATGCCCTATGGCTTTGTCGAGTTTTCCAGCCAGGACCCGAGCAACGACTGGCGCCAGGACGCCCGGGCCGGGGTTGGTGTGCGCTGGCAATGGTGGTTCGATGACGACCGCTACAACGCCTACCGCGGTTCGCTGAAAGTGCGTGCCGAATACCAGCAATCGCTGGGCGGCAATCTATACGAGCGCGCCAACGGCGTGCTGGTCGGTGCGGAGATGACCTTCTGATGCGTACGTTCCTGGCCCTCTGCCTGCTTGCCCTGTGCCTGCCAGCCAGCGCCGACCAGCGCCTGTTCTACCAACCCCTCAACCGCGACGCCAATGTCACCCCCGCCCAGTGGCAGCAACTGTGGCACGCCACCGTGGCCCAGGGCGGCAAGACCCTGATCGTGCAGTGGAGCGCCTATGGCGACAGCGATTTCGGCGGTGCCCAAGGCTGGCTGGCCGACAGCCTGCGCAGCGCGCGTGCCCAGGGCCTGCAACTGGTGCTGGGGCTGTACATGGACCCGGCCTATTACCAACGCATCGAAGAGCTGGACGGTGAAGGCCTGAACAGCTACTGGAAGGCGCAGCTGGGGCGCTCGCTCAGCCAGTACCAGCAACTGCGCCAGGCGTGGCAGTTGCCGGTGGACGGCTGGTACCTGCCCATGGAGCTGGACGACCATCATTTTCGCGAGGCCGAGCGCCGTGATGCCCTCTACAAACAGTTGCAGGCCTTCAACCGGCAGTTGGACAAGCCTTTGCATATCAGCGCTTTCACCGCCGGCAAACTCTCACCGCGGGTCAATGCCGCATGGCTGGATCAACTGGCCGGGTTGGGCTTGACTGTGTGGTGGCAGGATGGCGCCGGGACCGGGCGCTTGCCCGCGTTGGTGCGCCAGGGCTACGAGCAGGCCTTGCCATGCCGGGTGGGCGTGGTGCGCGAGGCGTTCCGCCAGGTGAGCGCGCCAGGCCAGGCGTTTCGAGCTGAGCCTGCCCAGCCGAAGCTGGGCGCCGGGTGCCATGCCGAGGCGGTGTTCGACCTGCGTTACCGGCCATGGGCCCGGGGTGTTCTGCCCACCAATTGAGTCTCCAGGCCCGGCCTCTTCGCGGGTAAACCCGCTCCCACAGGGACCGCACAGATTTCCACTGCTGTGGGAGGCCTGTGGGAGCGGGTTTACCCGCGAACGGGCCAGGCCTGGTAAAGCAGTACTCTCAGGAGCCCAGCGATGTTCAAAACCATCGAAGCCCACGTTCGCAAACAGGTCGCCCCCGCCGCCCTGCGCGCCGAATTCCGCCAGCACGAATTCGAGGCCATGCGCCCATTCTGCCTGTTGGTATTCTGCGTCAGCATCCTGATCTGGCTGGTCTTCGACCTGATCGTCAGCTTCCTCGGCGGCCAGGGTTTCACCTGGCTGTCCTATCTGTTCATCACCCTGCTCGGCGCCCTCACCGTGGTGCTGCGGTTCACCCGTCGCAGCCATCATTTCGATGTGCTCAACCTGCTGTTCATCGCCTCCATCACCCTGGGCATGCGCCTGGTGATCGAAGGCATCCCGGTGGCCCTGCGCCCGGTGTGGCTGGTGCTCGGGGTCTCCACCGTGCTGTATGCCGTGTCGGTGCTACCGGTGCGGCGCTGGTCGTTCTTCTGCGCCATGGCCATCACCTGGGTGGTGCTCAACCCGTTCTACCACACCCGTATCGGGCCGGACGAACTCGAAGGCGCCATGCTGATCAGCTACGCGGTGTTCCTCAGCGGCCTGGTCATCTACAGCTACCTGCAGATGCGCAAGGCCAAGCTGCACAACTTCTACCTGTCCAAGGTGCTGCTGGACCAGGCCTATGTCGATGCCCTGACCGAAATCCCCAACCGCCGTTCGTTCATGGCCCAGGCCGACCGCCAGCTGCGCCTGGCCACGGCCGAGCAGTACCTGGCGATGATCGACATCGACAACTTCAAACGGGTGAATGACCGTTTCGGCCATGACGTGGGCGATGAAGTGCTCAAGCGCGTGGCCCTGCATATCAAGGCGAGCATGGCCGGTTACGAGTTTGCCCGACTGGGCGGCGAGGAATTCGCGATCTTTTTCCAGGGGCTGGACCAGCAAGGCGCCGAGCAACGGGTGGCGGCGCTGTGCCAACGAGTACGTGAAGATGTTGGCGAACACCCGGTAACCATCAGCATTGGCCTGGCCCGGGTGGACCAGGGCGACAGCCTGACCACGGCGCTGGTGCGCGCCGACCAGGCGCTGTACGAGGCCAAGCACAGTGGCAAGGACCGCTTTGTGCTGTGGTCTGCCCGGCTGGCAGAAAGTGATTAGCAGGCCCGGCCTCTTCGCGGGCTCGCCCGCTCCCACAGGGACCGCACCGGCTTCGAACCCTGTGAATGCCCTGTGGGAGCGGGCAAGCCCGCGAAAGGGCCGGTACAGGCAACCCATCACCCGGCAGGCAAGCGAATCCGGAACTGCGCGCCACCCAGCGCCGACTGCGCCACGGTCAAGGTGCCACCCTGCCCCTCGATGGCCCGCCGGCTGATCGCCAAGCCCAGGCCAAACCCGCCGGTATTGCGGTCACGGCTACGGTCCAGGCGGTAGAACGGCTGGAAAATCCGCTCGCGCTCCTCCACCGGAATCCCAATCCCGTCATCCTCCACCGTCACCAGGCAGGCGCCATCGTCTTCCAGGCGCAAGCGCAGCAACAGGCTCTCGTCGCAGTAACGCATGGCATTGCGCACCAGGTTCTGCACCGCCCGTGCCGTCAGCCGTGGGTCCAGCACAAAACGCGGCAGATCCCCCTCGGCCCGCACCTCCCACTGGATACCCCGGCCATCGAGCTCCTCGGCAAAGCCGCCGAGCACGCTGTCGACCAGCTCCAGCAACGACACCTCGACCCGCTCGCGGGCCTGGTCCGCGTTGTACAAGCGGCTGTAGGACAACAGCTCCAGCACCAGCTCATCCAGCTCACGCACATGCCCCACCAACTCCAGCAGGCGCTTGCGGCTGGCCGGCGGCACTTCGTCGAACAGCAGCACCAGGCCGAAATCCAGCCGGGTCAACGGCGTGCGCAACTCGTGCGATACCGCATTGAGCAGCTCGCGCTGCTGGTTGACGTGGCGCTCCAGGTCACTGGCCATGGTGTCGAACACCCCGGCCAGTTCACCGATGTTGGAGTGCGGCGAGATGTGCGTACGCTCGGCCATCTGCCCCTGGCCCAGGCGCCGGGCGGTTTCCTTGAGGCGCTCCAGGTCACGCCAGTGCGGCCATACCCACAGCAGCAGGCAACCGAGCATGGCTGCACCGATCAGTACGGTCACGCCCCACGACAGCACGTTGATATCCAGCGGGTCTGGCGGTGAGTGCAGGCGCACCAGCCATTCCTTGTCCAGCGGCGCCAGCACCGTCTCGTAGTAGCCCCATTCGGCGATGCGCACGGCGTACAGGCCGTGCTCCAGGCGCGCCTGCTCGTCCTCGCTCAGGTCGGCCTGGTCCATGCGCAGCAGTTGCAGTTCCAGCGGCGCGAAATCACTGGCCAGCTCTTGCTCCACCGCCGGCCACTGCTCGCGCGGGGCCTGGCGGAACTGGCGCACGATCAGCGACTGCACGCCCTTGGCCTGGTCCAGGTTGTAGGCCATGAAGCGGTCCTGGAACAGGCCGACGATGGTGTCGGGGATGAACAACAGCGCACCGGCATAGGCAACGATGATCACCAGGTACAGCCGCACCAGAATCTTCAGCATGGGCGGTCAGCACTCCCACTCGACACGGCTGAACAGGTAGCCCTTGCCCCACACGGTCTTGATCTTGCGTGCTTCGCCGGCGTTATCGTCGAACTTGCGCCGCAGCTTGGAGATGGCCACGTCCACCGAGCGGTCGGTGCCGTTGAACTCGATACCCCGCAGTTGCTGCAGGATGCGGTCGCGGTTCAGCACTTCGCCGGCATTGCGCGCCAATACCACCAGCAGGTTGTACTCGCCACTGGACAGCTCCACCTCTTCGCCGCGCCAGCTCACGGTGCGCTCGGCCAGGTCGATGCGCAGGCCACCGATCAGGATCAGGTCGTTGTCCAGGCGCGGCTCGTTGACGCTGCTGCGGCGCAGCAGGGTACGCACGCGGGCCAGCAGCACACGCGGCTCGCAGGGTTTGGTCACGTAGTCGTCGGCGCCCATTTCCAGGCCCAGGACCTGGTCGTGGCTGTCGTCGCGGGCGGTCAGCATCAGGATCGGCAGGCCCTGCGACTCCTGGCGCAGCAGGCGGCACAGCTGCAGGCCATCGATGCCCGGCAGCATCAGGTCGAGGATGACCAGGTCGGGCTTTTGCCGGCGGTACTCGTCCAGCACATGATCGCCACGGGCGATCACCTGGACATGGAAGTCGTTGCGTTGCAGGTAGCTGGCGATCAGCTCGGACAGGGCGCTGTCGTCTTCGACCAGGAAAATATTCGGCATAGGCGCTTGGGAATCTGGGTTGGGGTAAGACCTCACCGGCCTCTTCGCGGGCTTGCCCGCTCCCACAGGGACCCAACAGCACTTGAAAGCTGTGCAGTCCCTGTGGGAGCGGGCAAGCCCGCGAAGAGGCCGGCACAGGAATACTCAGGATATAGAACACTACAGGCAGACAGGATTCTTCTTCACACTTTTTCACACTCGTCCTACAGGTATTAACAGCCACCCAAGGAACGCCTGCCGTAGCATACCGGTGGTCATCATCGGAAGATCCGCATGTCTACTACCCTCCCCCCACGCTTGCGCCCGTTGGCGCTTCTGGCGTTCCTGAGCCTGTCCCTGGCCGGCTGCGACGACAGCGCCGAACAGGAAGAACAGGCCCCCACCCCGCAAGTGCGGGTGGAAACCCTGCAACTGCAGCCATTGGCCATCAGCAGTGAGCTCAGCGGCCGTATCCTCGCACCGCGCACCGCAGAAGTGCGTGCGCGCGTCGCGGGCGTGGTGCTCAAGCGGGTGTACCGCGAAGGCAGCGACGTCAAGCAGGGCGATGTGCTGTTCCTGATCGACCCGGCACCGTTCAAGGCCGACCACGACAGCGCCCGCGCCACCCTGGCCAAGGCCGAGGCCACCCTGTACCAGGCACGCCTGCAGGAGCAGCGCTACCGCGAACTGGTCGACGACAAGGCCGTCAGCCGCCAGGAATACGACAACGCCAAGGCCAGCTACCTGCAGGCCGATGCCGCAGTGGCCGAGGCCAGGGCCGCCCTGGAGCGCGCCCGCCTCAACCTCGGCTACGCCACCGTGACCGCGCCGATTTCCGGCCGTATCGGCCGCGCCCAGGTCACCGAAGGTGCGCTGGTCGGGCAGAACGAGACCACGCCACTGGCGACCATCCAGCAGCTGGACCCGATCCACGCCGATGTCACCCAGTCAACCCGCGAGCTCAACGCCCTGCGCCGCGCCCTGCGTGCCGGCGAGCTGCAGCAGGTCGGTGACGGCCAGGCCCGGGCCACGCTGATCCAGGACGATGGCAGCACCTACCCGCTGCCGGGCAAACTGCTGTTCTCCGACATCAGCGTCGACCCCAGCACCAACCAGATCACCCTGCGCAGCGAGTTCCCCAACCCGGACCTCGACCTGCTGCCCGGCAGCTACGTGCGCGTGCGCCTGGAGCAGGCCGTGCAGCCCAAGGGCCTGAGCGTGCCGCAGCGCGCCATCCTGCGTGACAGCGCTGGCGTGCCCAAGGTGCTGGTGGTCGACCCGCAGGCCCGGGTCAGCGACCGCCAGGTAGTACTGGGCAGCGCCCAGGGCGACCGCTGGATCGTCAGCGAAGGCCTGGCCCCCGGCGAGCGGGTGGTGGTCGAGGGCCTGCAACACGTCAAGGCCGGTGACCAGGTGCAGGTCGACAATGCATCAGGGGCATCGCCCATCGCACAGCACACTGGCCAGTGAGGGCCTGATTCATGCCGCAATTCTTCATCGACCGCCCGGTATTCGCCTGGGTGGTCGCCCTGTTCATCCTGCTGGCCGGTGCCCTGGCCATCCCGCAGCTGCCGGTGGCCCAGTACCCCAACGTGGCCCCGCCGCAGGTGGAAATCTACGCCGTGTACCCGGGCGCCTCGGCGGCGACCATGGACGAGAGCGTGGTCAGCCTGATCGAGCAGGAGCTCAACGGCGCCGACAACCTGCTGTACTTCGAGTCGCAGAGCAGCCTGGGCAGCGCCACCATCACCGCCACCTTCGCCCCGGGCACCAACCCGGACCTGGCCCAGGTCGACGTGCAGAACCGCCTGAAGGTGGTCGAGTCGCGCCTGCCGCGCCCGGTGACCCAGCAAGGCCTGCAGGTGGAAAAGGTCTCCACCGGCTTCCTGCTGCTGGCCACCCTCACCTCCGAAGACGGCAAGCTCGACGAAACCGCCCTGTCGGATATCCTCGCGCGCAACGTGATGGACGAAATCCGCCGCCTCAAGGGCGTCGGCAAGGCCCAGCTGTATGGTTCGGAACGCGCCATGCGCATCTGGATCGACCCGCGCAAGCTGATCGGCTTCAACCTCACGCCCAACGACGTGGCCGAGGCCATCGCCGCGCAGAACGCCCAGGTGGCCCCCGGCAGCATTGGTGACCTGCCCACCCGTGGCACCCAGGAAATCACCGCCAACGTGGTGGTCAAGGGCCAGCTGAGCACCCCGGAGGAATTCGCCGGGATAGTCCTGCGTGCCAACCCGGACGGTTCCACGGTGACCATCGGCGATGTCGCCCGGGTCGAGATCGGTGCCCAGGAATACCAGTACGGCACACGCCTGAACGGCAAGCCGGCCACCGCCTTCAGCGTGCAGCTGTCGCCGGGCGCCAACGCCATGGAAACCGCCACCCTGGTGCGGGCGAAGATGCAGGACCTGGCGCGCTACTTCCCCGAAGGCGTCAAGTACGACATCCCCTACGACACCTCGCCATTCGTCAAGGTGTCGATCGAGCAGGTCATCAACACCCTGTTCGAGGCCATGCTGCTGGTGTTCGCGGTGATGTTCCTGTTCCTGCAGAACCTGCGCTACACCCTGATCCCGACCCTGGTAGTACCGGTGGCCCTGATGGGCACCTTCGCCGTGATGCTGGCCATGGGCTTCTCGGTCAACGTGCTGACCCTGTTCGGCATGGTGCTGGCCATCGGCATCCTGGTCGACGATGCCATCGTGGTGGTGGAAAACGTCGAGCGGATCATGGCCGAGGAAGGCCTGCCGCCCAAGGAGGCCACGCGCAAGGCCATGGGCCAGATCAGCGGCGCGATCGTCGGCATTACCCTGGTGCTGGTGGCGGTGTTCCTGCCCATGGCCTTCATGCAAGGCTCGGTGGGGGTGATCTACCAGCAGTTCTCGCTATCGATGGCAGTGTCGATCCTGTTCTCGGCGTTCCTGGCCCTCAGCCTGACCCCGGCGCTGTGTGCCACCCTGCTCAAGCCGGTGGCCAAGGGCGAGCACCACGAACGCAAGGGCTTCTTCGGCTGGTTCAACCGCCGCTTCGAGGGCATGAGCAACGGCTACCAGCGCTGGGTGATGCAGGCGCTCAAGCGCAGCGGCCGCTACCTGCTGGTATACGCGCTGCTGCTGGCGGTGCTGGGCTATGGCTTCAGCCAGCTGCCCACGGCGTTCCTGCCCACCGAAGACCAGGGCTACACCATCACCGATATCCAGCTGCCACCTGGCGCCAGCCGCATGCGCACCGAACAGGTGGCGGCACAGATCGAGGCGCACAACGCCGAAGAGCCCGGCGTGGGTAACACCACCTTGATCCTGGGTTTCAGCTTCTCGGGCAGCGGGCAGAACGCGGCACTGGCCTTCACCACGCTCAAGGACTGGTCCAAACGCGGCGCAGACGACAGCGCCCAGTCGATTGCCGACCGCGCGACCATGGCCTTCACCCAGCTCAAGGACGCCGTGGCCTACGCCGTGTTGCCGCCGCCGATCGACGGCCTTGGCGAGTCGACCGGCTTCGAGTTCCGCCTGCAGGACCGCGGCGGCATGGGCCACGCCGAGCTGATGGCCGCCCGCGACGAGCTGCTGGCCAATGCCGGCAAGAGCAAGGTGCTGACCAACGTGCGCGAAGCCTCGCTGGCGGAAAGCCCGCAGGTACAACTGGAAATCGACCGCCGCCAGGCCAACGCCCTGGGCGTATCGTTTGCCGATATCGGCTCGGTGCTGGACGTGGCCGTGGGTTCCAGCTACGTCAACGATTTCCCCAACCAGGGCCGCATGCAGCGGGTGGTGGTGCAGGCCGAAGGCGACCAGCGCAGCCAGGTCGAAGACCTGCTGAAGATCCACGTGCGCAACGACAGCGGCAAGATGGTGCCACTGGGCGCCTTCGTCCAGGCCAGGTGGGTCAGCGGCCCGGTGCAGCTGACCCGCTACAACGGCTACCCGGCGGTGTCGATTTCCGGCGAACCGGCGGCCGGCTACAGTTCGGGCGAAGCCATGGCCGAGATCGAGCGCCTGGTAGCCCAGCTGCCGGCCGGTGCCGGCCTGGAATGGACTGGCCTGTCGCTGCAGGAGCGGCTGTCCGGCAGCCAGGCACCGATGCTGATGGCGCTGTCGTTGCTGGTGGTGTTCCTGTGCCTGGCAGCGCTGTACGAAAGCTGGTCGATCCCCACCGCAGTACTGCTGGTAGTACCGCTGGGCGTGCTCGGTGCGGTGCTGGCGGTGACCCTGCGCGGCATGCCCAACGACGTGTTCTTCAAGGTCGGCCTGATCACCCTGATCGGCCTGTCGGCGAAGAACGCCATCCTGATCATCGAGTTCGCCAAGAGCCTGGTCGACCAGGGCGTCGATGCCGCCGACGCCGCCGTGCAGGCCGCGCGCCTGCGCCTGCGGCCGATCGTGATGACCTCGCTGGCGTTCATCCTGGGCGTGGTGCCACTGGCCATCGCCAGCGGCGCCAGTTCGGCCAGCCAGCAGGCGATCGGCACCGGGGTGATCGGCGGCATGCTCAGCGCCACCCTGGCAGTGGTGTTCGTGCCGGTGTTCTTCGTGGTGGTGATGCGCCTTGCCGGGCGACGCCAGGCGGGTAATGCCGACACGCAGGCCGTGACCAGCGAGAGCTGACTGGACAAGCCCCGCGTGAAATGGGAGGGTTCCCGGCAATGACTGCCCGGAACCCTTTTTCATGCCTGATGCCCTTCCCCCCTGCTCCATCCTCATTCTCGCCGGTGGCCGCGGCCAGCGCATGGGCGGCCGCGACAAGGGCCTGGTCGACTGGCAGGGCGAACCGCTGGTGGCGCATGTGCAGCGCGTGGTACGGCCGCTCAGCGATGACCTGGTGATTTCGTGCAACCGTAACCAGCAGGCTTACCGGGCGTATGCCGACCAGTTGGTGGGCGATGCCGAGGCGGACTACCCCGGGCCGTTGGCGGGGGTGATTGCCGGGCTCAAGGTGGCGCGGCATGAATGGGTGGTGCTGCTGGCCTGTGATGCACCGCTGGTTGACCGGGGGTTGATCGAGGACCTGCTGCGGCTGGCGGTGGCGGGTGACAGTGCGGCCATGGTACGCCAGGGTGGGTACTGGCAGCCGATGTTCAGCGTACTGCCACGCCGGGTGTTGCCGGTGCTGGAGCAGGCCTGGGCGGCGGGCGAGCGGAGTTTGCAGAAGGCCTTGCTGCGTGAAGCGGTGCAGGGGCTGGAATGTAGTGACGATGATCGCAGGTTGAGCAACTTCAACAGCCCGGAGCTGTTGCAAGGCTGAGATCATCTACTGCCTGTGCCGGCCTCTTCGCGGGTAAACCCGCTCCCACAGGTACTGCACAGGCCTCAAGGGCGTTGGAGACCTGTGGGGAGCATCTACTGCCTGCACTGGCCTCTTCGCGGGCACGCCCGCTCCCACAGGTACTGCACAGGCCTCAAGGGCAGTGGAGAACCTGTGGGAGCGGGCGTGCCCGCGAAGAGGCCAGTACAGGCGACACATCACCCGGCAGACAATTCCTCGACACTGATCTCGCGCATGCGGAACTTCTGCACCTTGCCGGTCACCGTCATCGGGAATTCATCGACAAAGCGGAAGTACCGCGGCACCTTGAAGTGCGCTATCCGCGCCTTCGCCCAATCGCGCAGTTCCTCCGCGCTGGCCGTATGCCCCGGGTGCAGCCGCACCCAGGCCACGATCTCTTCACCGTACTTGCTGCACGGCACGCCAATCACCTGCACGTCGGCCACCGCCGGGTGGGTGAAGAAGAACTCCTCCAGCTCGCGCGGGTAGATGTTCTCGCCGCCGCGAATGATCATGTCCTTGCTGCGCCCGACAATTCGCACATAGCCCTGCTCGTCCATCACCGCCAAGTCGCCGGTGTGCATCCAGCCTTCCTCATCGATGCTTTCGGCCGTGGCCTTGGGGTTGTTCCAGTAGCCCAGCATCACGCTGTAACCCCGCGTGCACAGCTCGCCAATCTCACCACGCGGCAGGGTGTTGCCATCGACATCGATAACCTTGTTCTCCAGCCGCGGCTGGGTGCGCCCGACGCTGGTCACGCGGCGCTCCAGGTCGTCGCTGGCGCCGGTCTGCAGCGACACCGGGCTGGTTTCGGTCATGCCATAGGCAATCTGCACCTCGGCCATGTGCATCTCGCCAATGACCCGGCGCATCACTTCGATCGGGCAGGTGGCACCGGCCATGATCCCGGTGCGCAGGCTCGACAGGTCGAACTCGCCGCGCTGGGGGTGGTCCAGTTCGGCGATGAACATGGTCGGCACACCATACAACGCCGTGGCCTTTTCTTCCGCCACCGCACGCAGGGTGGCCAGCGGGTCGAAGGCGTCGTTGGGGTAGATCAGGGTGCTGCCGTGGGTCATGCAGCCGAGGTTGGCCATGACCATGCCAAAGCAGTGGTACAGCGGCACCGGCACCACCAGCCGGTCATGCTCGGTCAGGCCCAGGCTTTCACCGACCATGTAGCCGTTGTTGAGGATGTTGCTGTGGCTGAGGGTGGCGCCCTTCGGGAAACCGGTGGTGCCCGAGGTGTACTGGATGTTGATCGGGTCGTCGCAGCGCAGCTGTGCCTGGCGCTCGGCCAGGGCTTCGCGGCTGACGGCCTTGGCACGGGCCTGCAGCTCGTGCCAGGCCAGGAAGCCCGGCGGTGGCGCGACGGCCAGGCTGACCACACCGCGCAGTTCGGGGAAGCGTTCGCAGATCAGGGCGCCCGGCTGCCCGCCGGCCAGGCCCGGGACCAGCCCCAGCAGCATGGCGTGGTAGTCGGAGCTCTTGAACGCGTCGGCGCAGATCACCCAGCGGCAGCCGGACTGGCCGAGGGCGTAGTCCAGTTCGCTGGAGCGGTAGGCCGGGTTGATGTTGACCAGGATCGCGCCCACCTTGGCGCTGGCGAACTGGGTGATGCACCACTCTGCGCAGTTGGGTGCCCAGATACCGAGGCGGTCACCGGGCTGCACGCCCAGGGCCATCAGCGCACGGGCATGCTGGTCGACGGCTTCGGCCAGTTGCTGCCAGGTGTAGCGCAGGGCCTGGTGGCGGACGACCAAAGCGTCACGGTCGGGGAAGCGGGCGACGGTGGTGTCGAAGGCGTCGCCGATGCACTGGGTAAGCAGGGGTTTGTCCTGGTTGCCCTGGGAGTAGCTTGGCTGGGGCATGGCGGTCTCTTGTTGTTCTTGTGTTGTCTGTACCGGCCTCTTCGCGGGCTTGCCCGCTCCCACAGGTACCACACAGGTTTCCAGGCCTGTGCAGCCCCTGTGGGAGCGGGCAAGCCCGCGAAGAAGCCAACACCGGTTTAACGGATGAACACCTGCGGCGTGGTGGTGGACATGTCCCCACCCGGCAACTTGATGTTCTTCACTTTCTCCAGCGTATCCGGGTTGAACACCGCCAGGTCGTTGAAGGTGCCGCCCAGGTACAACTTGTCGCCCTTCTTGTCGAAGGCCACGCAGTAGTAAGTGTGGTCCAGATTCGCCGCCTTGATCAGCTTGCGCTGTTTGAGGTCGTACTTGGCCAGGCGGTTGAGCACGCCGTAGATCTGGTTCGGGTCTTTCGGCGAACGCAGCCCGGTGAAGTACAGCTCGGTCAGGTCGGCAAATTCCTGGGTGTGGGTCTTGCCGGTCTTCAGGTCGACGCTCAGGTAGCCATACAGCAGATCGGCGGTGGCCGGGTCCTGCTTGTCATCCTTGAACCTGGCAATGGTGTACAGCATCGAGAACTCGTGGCGCGGGCTCTGGTGCGGCCAGAAGTACAGCACGTCCGGGGCGCTGTAGCCTTTGCGGTTCCAGTTGCGCAGCGGCAAGGCCACCGTGTACTCGCCGGTCTTCACGTCCATCTTGTAGATGTCCGGCCCGGCGACGTACAGGCTGCCATCGTCCGCCGCACGCATCAGGTACACCTGGCGCGGCATCGGGAAGGTGCGCACCGGCTTGGCCTCCAGGCCATCGGCTGTGCTGAACACTTCCAGCCGCGGTGGCTTGACCACGTAGTGATCGTTCAGGCGCTGGGTCGGGTTGACCGTGGCGTACACTTCCTTGCCGTCCGGGCTGATGGCGAACGAGTACATCGACCGGCCCACCTCACCCGGCACACTGGACAGGTTGGCGTGGAAGGTGTTCTTGCAGGTGTCCAGGTCGATGCCGTAGATGTCGCCGTAGTGGTTGTTGAGCACGTAGGCGGTGCGGTTGTCCGGCGCCATCATCGCGGTGCCGGGGCCGAACTTGTCGGGCATCACGCAGCTCTTGTACACCGTGTCACTGGCCACATCGACCACGTGCAGGTTGTTCGGGTAGTTGGTCACGATCATGTATTCGTGGCCAGCCTTCAGCGCCGGCCCGGTGTCGGCGGCCTGTACCAGCCCGGCACAGGCCGTGGCGGCGATGGTGAGCGCGAGTGACGCGCAGCGTCCAGCTTTCATGCGGTTTCCCCTTGTCATTCTTGTTGGGCCGGTCACTTGTCTTTCGGGAACACGGTGCCGAGGTTGCGCCAGTCTTCCGCCGAGTTGCTCGCCTGGGCGTTCCAGTCCTGGTAGGTGCTCATCATGTCCGGCACCTGGGCCGGCCACCAGCAAGGGTCGGAGCAGCCATACAGGTCGGCCTCCATCGGCTGGCACAGCGAGCTCACGCCACCAAAGGCGTCCACTTCCCAGCCCGGGTCGGTGGTGGCGGTGCAACCCGCCACTGCGCTCATGGCCATGACTTCTTCGACGCGGTCTTCGGCGGCGGCCTGCTCGAGGATGCGCGCCTTGTTGTTCAGGGGCTTCAAGTGCTTCATGTCAGTGCGCCTTCCGCGGGGTGATGTAGCGATCGATGAAGGCCGGGTTGGCGGCCATGATGCGGCTGTAGACTTCGATGCCGAAGTCGACCCAGTCGCGCATCAGCTCGCAATAGTGATAGGTCGGGTGCTGCGGGTCGCCATAGCGGGCATAGCTTTCGTGGTAGCAGCCGCCGGAGCACAGGTTGCGGATGCGGCAGCTGTCGCAGCCGGTGTTGCTGCGGTCCAGGCGCTGCGACAGGAAGTCGTTGAGCTGCGCCTGCTTCACGCCCTGGTGCACATTGCCGAAGGTCGGCAGGCTGGAGCCGGTGAAGCGGTGGCACAGGTTCAGCTCGCCCTCATGGTCCACGGCCAGCATCTTCAGCCCGGCGCCGCACGGCAGGGCCTTCTTGTGGCCTTCGTGGATGTCGGTGATCAGCTGGTGCAGGTTGGAGAAGCCGATGTTGCGGTGCTCCAGCGCAGCCTCCAGATAACGCCGGCCCAGCGCCTTCATGTTGGCGAACACCTGCACCAGTTCTTCGCCGGTGAGGTTGAAGTTGGCCATGTCGCCAGAGGTGACCGGGGCAAAGCCGACTTCAGCGAAGCCCAGTTCGTTGAACAGGTGGTTCCAGATGGTCTCGACGTCAGTGATGCCACGGGTCAGCGTGACCCGCGCACCCACCGGGCGGCTGTGGTAGCGCGACAGCAGCATGTCGACCTTGCGCCGCACCACGTCATAGGTGCCCTGCCCGCCCACGGTGATGCGGTTGCGGTCGTGCACGGTCTTGGGGCCGTCGATGCTGATCGACAGGCCGAAGCGATGGGCATTGAGCCAGTCGATGATCTCTTCGGTGAGCAAGGTGGCATTGGTGGTCATGATGAATTCCACCTGCTTGCCGGCCTCGGCGAAGCGCCGCTCGCAGTAGGCGACCATGTGCTCGATCAATGGCCGGTTGGACAGCGGCTCGCCACCGAAGAACACAACGCTGTAGCGCTGCTCGTCGGGCGACTCCTTGAGCAGCATCTCCACCGAAGCCTCGGCGGTGGCGGTACTCATCTTCTTGCCCGCGGACGGTTTGTCCAGGTCTTCCTTGTAGCAGTAGGTGCAGCTGAGGTTGCAGCCGGTGTTGACGTTGAGCACCACGGTGTTCAGCGCCGTGCGCTCGACCTGCTTGAGGGCGATTTCCGGGGTCAGCGGCGAGCCGTCGCTGACCAGCTCCAGCGCGATAAGCTCGCGCAGGGTGTCCTGGATATCGCTGCCGGCAAACTGCTGGCCAAGGCGCTGCATCAGCTCCTCGGCCGAGCAGCCTTGCTGGCGCAGGGTGTCGATGATGCCGCCGGTCACCGCGTCGGCGGTGAACAGTGAACTGCTGGGGATATGGAACAGCATGCGGTCAGCGTCGACCTGCACTTCATGCAGGTTGCGTTCGACCAGGTTCAGTAGCGCGCCCATGGCGACCTCCCGATAATCGATCCGTTGGAAAACCGTAAGCCCCCTGCCGTTACGGCAGCGGCGGGTTGTTCCAGCGCTGTACGGTGACGATCATGTGCCCTTCGCCAGTCTGGCCACCGTCGGCCAGGGTGGCGATGACCTTCAGGTTGCCGGCGTTGTTGGTCATCATCTTGCGCTCCGGGTTGGGGCCGGCACCGCCTGGCACGAACACGCCATCGGCCTGCATCTTCCCGGCGAACTTGACGTCTTCGTCCTCGACCGCACGCTCGTTGAACGGCTCGACCTTCCAGCTGGCCGGCAGGTAGCCGATGCGCAGCGGCTGGCCATTGGCGTCCTTGCCCCAGGCTTCGGCCTCGAAGCGGCCCTGCACCTTGGGCACCGAGGCGCCGTTTTCGCCGATGCGGGCGATGGAGAACGCCGGCACCACTTTCACTTCCTCGACCTTGTCGTACACCGCCAGGTTGACGCCCTTGAGCGCCCCTACGGCGACTTCGCGCTGGCCGGGTTTGGCATCGGCCGCGGCGCGGGCCTTCACCCGTACCAGGGTTGGGGTCTGCTCCAGCACCTCGGTCACTTCCACGCCAGTGCCCAGGTCCGGTTTGCCGGCCAGGCCGCTGCCGACCAGGGTAATCTCGCTTTCGCCACCAGCCTTGATGAACGCCGGCTGTACCGCCAGCAGGCGCGCCTTGCCCTCCTTCACCGCGGTAAAGTCCAGGCCACGCTCATCGTGCTCGGCCTCGAACATGCGGCCTTTCATTTCGCCATCCAGCGCGGCGAACACCTGACGCAGGTTGGCGTCGCCGACCTTGACGTTGCCACGCCATTCATAGCCGTTGTAGAGGATCGCCGAACCGCTGCCATTGAACGGCGTGCCGTCGGCATAAGCGCCCTTGACCTCGACCTTGAAGGTGTCGCCCTGGTCAGGCGTGACGCTCATCACCCCGCGCACATCGCCCTTGGCCAGCATGTGGCCGCTGAATGCCCACTGGCCCGGCAGCGCATCGGCCTTTGGCCTGGCCTTCTGCCATTCGGCCCACGCCGCGCTTTCCAGCGGGTAGCGCTTGGCCAGGTCCGGCACCACTTGTTGCAGGGCGATCGGCAGCCAGTCGCGGTCACGCGCCTGGGCCTGGTATTCGAGGGACGGCCACTGGCCGAGATGGAAGTTGACCAGGTGCTCCCATTCCTTGGCTGGGCGCCGCTGCAAGGCGACACGGGCACCGGAGTGGCAACGGCCACAGGTTTCGCTGAGCTGGGTGTCGAACTGCTCGACGGTGTTCAGCCGGCGCTCCATGGCATAACGCACGCCGTCGGTTTCGCTGGGCGCCAGGCCCTGCTTGTCGGCCAGGTACTTGACCAGGGTGCGGCGGTCGTCGTCGCTGATCTGCAAGCCGTGCATCACCTGCATGCGGGCGATGCTCATCAGCCAGCCTTCCGGCGTCTTGCGCTGGTGGCTGATACGGCTGTAGGTGTCGTTGCCTTCGGGGATATGGCACCCCATGCACTTGTTCTGCAACAGGCTCGGGCCCTGCTCGGCCGCCATGGCCTGGGTGCTCAGCAGCGCGGCGGCGACCAGCGCCAGTTTGCCCGCATGCCGCCGGAGTCGAGTCGTCTTCAAGGTCAGACCTCCACGGTTGTTGTTCTTATCGTTTTCGCACGCTTTGGTACAGCAGGTGTGCATGTGACGGTTGTGATACAGGAACTGTGCCAGGTGATGTAAAAGTGTTTTCTTTCAACCTTTTAGCCGGTTTTCCGGCCTTGGCCAGCAGCAGGCATGGCCAATTGCAGCGTGCCATTTCGCGACAGGGTGTTTCATCCTGAGACAAGGGCCTGCTGCGCAGGCCTTCGCGGGCATGCCCGCTCCTACAGGTATCACACCGGCTCCAGGCATTGTGCATTCCCTGTGGGAGCGGGCGTGCCCGCGAAGAGGCCGGAACAGCCACTGTTTCACCACCGTCTCACACCGTCTCAATGTGCAACAGCGCAACCCTGCAATCCCAACCTTGCACCAGGACAAAACCCAACCCGTTCAACGGTTTGCGGCCATCTACCGACCTTGGCACGCCCATTGCGCCTATGCCTGTCACATCCAATGACAAGAGGCACCGTCCCATGCTTTCCGAACTGCCCATCCTGCCCGCCACCCGCGCCTTTCTCGAACGCAAGCTGAAGATGCGCATCGGCGCCGACTGGCAGGACGCCGCCAGCGGTCGCACCCTGTCGTTCCGCAACCCGGCCACTGGCGAGGTACTGGGTGAAGTGCCCGCCGCCGAGGCCGAAGATGTCGACCGCGCCGTGCGCGCCGCGCGCCTGGCCTTCGATGATTCGCCGTGGAGCCGCCTGCGCCCACGCGAACGGCAGAACCTGCTGTGGCGCCTGGCCGACCTGATGGAGCGCGACGCCCGCCAGCTGGCCGAACTGGAATGCCTGAACAACGGCAAGAGCGCCGCCGTTGCCCAGGTGATGGACGTGCAACTGGCCATCGACTTCCTGCGCTACATGGCCGGCTGGGCCACCAAGATCGAGGGTAGCACCGTCGAAGCCTCGATGCCGTTGATGCCCAACGACCAGTTCCATGGTTTCGTGCGGCGCGAGGCAGTGGGCGTGGTCGGCGCCATCGTCGCCTGGAACTTCCCGCTGCTGCTGGCCTGCTGGAAGCTCGGCCCGGCCCTGGCTACCGGTTGCACGGTAGTGCTCAAGCCCGCCGACGAAACACCGCTGAGCGTGCTCAAGCTGGCTGAGCTGGTGGACGAAGCCGGCTACCCGGCTGGCGTGTTCAACGTGGTCACCGGCACCGGCCTGAACGCTGGTGCCGCACTCAGCCGCCACCCCGGCGTGGACAAGCTGACCTTCACCGGCTCCACCGAGGTCGGCAAGCTGATCGGCAAGGCGGCCATGGACAACATGACCCGCGTCACCCTGGAACTCGGCGGCAAGTCGCCGACCATCGTCATGCCCGACGCCAACCTGCAGGAAGCCGCCGCCGGCGCGGCTACGGCGATCTTCTTCAACCAGGGCCAGGTGTGCTGTGCCGGGTCCCGCCTGTACGTGCACCGCAAGCACTTCGACAACGTGGTGGCCGACATCGCCGGCATCGCCAACGGCATGAAGCTGGGCAGCGGCCTGGACCCGGCGGTGCAAATGGGCCCGCTGATCTCGGCCAAGCAGCAGGACCGCGTCACCGGCTACATCGAGCTTGGCCGCGAGCTGGGCGCGACCATCGCCTGCGGTGGCGAAGGCTTCGGGCCGGGCTACTTCGTCAAGCCGACGGTGATCGTCGATGTCGACCAGCGCCACCGCCTGGTGCAGGAGGAAATCTTCGGCCCGGTGCTGGTGGCGATGCCGTTCGATGACATCGACGAAGTGATCGGCATGGCCAACGACAACCCCTATGGCCTGGGTGCGAGCATCTGGTCCAACGACCTGGCCGCCGTGCACCGGATGATCCCGCGCATCAAGTCGGGGTCGGTGTGGGTCAACTGCCACAGCGCCCTCGACCCTGCCTTGCCCTTTGGCGGCTACAAGATGTCCGGCGTCGGCCGTGAGATGGGGGCGGCTGCCATCGAGCACTACACCGAGCTGAAGTCGGTGTTGATCAAGCTCTGATCATTTTCCTGTACCGGCCTCTTCGCGGGCTCGCCCGCTCCCACAGGTATTGCACTCCTTTCACGACCTGAGGAAATCCTGTGGGAGCGGGCAAGCCCGCGAAGAGGCCGGTACAGGCAACCCCAAAAACAACAAAAACATGGAGCACACCATGAGGCACAAACTCGCCTGCACATTGGCCCTGCTGTTCGCCGCCCCGGTCACCCAGGCCTACGAGCTGTACAACCACGACGGCACCACCCTCAACGCCGACCTCGAAGCCCTGTTCGGCGCCTTCCACAGCGACGAAAGCTTCAACCTGGCCGGCAATCGCAAGCCCGGCAGTACCGCCTGGCAGGAAGGCTACGTCAAATATGGCCTCAGCGGCAGCCAGGCCCTGGCCGACAGCGGCGCGCTCTACGGCGCCTTCAACCTGCTCAGCTCCGCCACCTGGGGCGACGGCGACGCCGCCGGCCTGACCCTGGGCGACGAGCGCCGCACCGCCATCGAAGACCTGTACCTGGGCTGGCGCTCGGCCAACCTGTTCCCGGCCCTGGGCGAAGACGGCGTGGACATTTCCGGCGGCCGCCAGGTGGTGACCCTGGGCGACGGCTTCCTGATCCAGGGCGACCCGGTGAACCTGGGCAAGGTCGACCTGGGCGCCAACTTCGACCGCGGCGGCGCCTACTACCTGGCCGCACGCAAGGCCTTCGACCGCACCGCCGTGCTGCGCCTGGGCGGCAAGCAAGGCTGGCGCAGCGACCTGATGTGGCTGAAGTCCGACAACCACTACCAGGCCGACACCTCGCTGGCTGTGGCCAACCTGGAGCACGTCGCCGACGTCGGCACCGTCGGCCTGAGCTGGATCCGCGGCCTTGACGTGGACCAGCGCTACGCGCAGATCATGGGCCTGGAACACCGCGACGGCATGGACACCGCCAGCCTGCGCGGGCGTGGCAACCTGGGGGTGAAAGACCTGGAGCTGGCCGCCGAGTACGTGACCCAGGACAAAACCGGCGGGCGGGAGAACGCCTGGTACCTGGAAGGCAACTGGACCTTTTCCGAACTGCCCTGGTCCCCCACCGCCACCTACCGCTACAGCCGCTTTTCCGAAGACTTCGACCCGCTGTTCTATGGCCTGAGCCGTGGCTATGGCACCTGGTTCCAGGGTGAGGTGGCAGCCAACTATGCCGGGCCGTTCAACAGCAACAGCCAGGTGCATCACGTGGCGCTGAAGGGCAAACCACGGGACAACCTGACCGTCGGCGCCCTGTACTTCGACTTCGATACGCTGGACACCGACCAGGGCAACCTGGGCGGGCGGGAGCTGGACCTGTATGTGGAATGGATGGTCAACGACCACCTGCTGATCAGCCCGCTGGTAGGGTTCTACAAGCCGGAACGCAGCGCGGCCAATGGCGGGACGCAGCTGGGCGGGCGGGATACCGGGACCTATATGCAGTTGATCGTCGGGACTTTCTTCTGATTCAAGGGCCCTATCGCCGGCAAGCCAGCTCCCACAGGTACAGCACATGCCTCTGGCTCTGTGGCAACCTGTGGGAGCTGGCTTGCCGGCGATAGGGCCGCAAAGCGGCCCCCGGCAATCTCAAGCCAAACCCTGCTCCAACAACCACCGCCGCACCATCATCTGCTGCTCTCCTGGCAGGCCTGACAATACTGCCTCGAGATCAACGACCACCTGCTGATCAGCCCGCTGGTAGGGTTCTACAAGCCGGAACGCAGCGCGGCCAATGGCGGCACGCAGCTGGGTGGGCGGGATACCGGGACCTATATGCAGCTGATCGTCGGGACTTTCTTCTGATTCAAGGGCCCTATCGCCGGCAAGCCCACATGTACAGCACATGTCTCTGGCTCTGTGGCAACCTGTGGGAGCTGGCTTGCCGGCGATAGGGCCGCAAAGCGGCCCCGGCAATCTCAAGCCAAGCCCTGCTCCAACAACCACCGCCGCACCATCCTCTGCTGCTCCCCCGACAGGCCTGACACCACTGCCTCGAGAGGTCGGCCGCTACGCAGCCCCCGCACCACCGGCGCCAGCTCCACCCCCTGCAAATGCCACACCCCCAACGGCTGATCCGCCGTCACCACCACCTCGGCCTCATCTACCAGCCCGTCACGCAACACCGGCCGCCGCTCGACCCTCACCGCGCTCCAGTCCGCCGCCACATGCAATGCCTGCATGTCCGGCCACCCCTGCCGCCGCGCCCAGAATGGCTGCCCCACCCGCACCTGCTCTTGCCCATAGAAATCCCGCCCGATCCGGGCAAAACGCAAAAACAGCTGTTCGATCCGCTGCTGGTGAAACTGCCGCGCCAACCCGGCCCGCTCGGGCCTGCGCAGCAAGGTATTGATCACCACCGGCGCCTGCAGCGCCGAAGACAGCGACTGGAAGATCCCGTTGCCCGACAGTGGGTCAACGGCCATCGCAGCATCGCCCACGCGTATCCAGTCCTGCCCGACGCACTCACCTGCCAGAATCGCGGTGCTGCTGCGCGCATGCACCTCTGCCGGCGCCAATGCCCTGGCATCGAACAGCTCGGCCACCAGCGCGCTGTCGGCTCGCCGGGCCGCGCAATAATCCGCCAACCCGGCCTTGCCCGGCAGCCCGGCGGCGTCCAGGGTGACTTGCCAGTAGCAGCGGCCGTCTTCCAGGCGCGCCATCCACGCCCAGCCATCCGCCAGGCTTTCCACTGCCGACGCGGGCGCCCCGGGGGCGGCCTGCCAGACATTCAGCAAGCTGACCGTCTCCGGTCCGCGCAGGCGGTCGGCAGCCAGCGGGGCCTGGCGGCCTCGGGCTTCGACCAGGAAATCGGCCTGCAGTACCTGCCCGTCGTCCAGGCGAATACCATGACCGACTTCGCGAACCACCTCACGCACCCGCCCCTCGACCACGCTCACACCCGCACGCTGAAGGTCGTCGCGCAGCGCCCGGTCAAACCTTTGCCGATCCAGCAGAAACTCCTGGTTCAGGTGCAGCTGCTGGCCGTTCCAGTGCACTTGCCGAGTCGCCGGCATCGCCGCCTGGCTCAACGCCCCGCCAAGGCCGGCGTGGCGCAGACCGTCCAGCACCCGCTGCGAAACCCCTTCGACCGCCGCGAACCGGCGCCACTCGGACACCACCGTCACCGCATAGCCCAGCCGCCGCAAGCCAATGGCCGTGGCCGCACCCGCAGGGCCTGCCCCCAGCACCACAATGCGCGGTTCAACCATGGCCGGCACCTCGTCGCTCGGGGCCGGTAAACGCCGCGTGGTGGCGCAACCAGTCATGAACCTGCTGGTGGCCCATGCCCGGCTCATCACGCAGCAACGCAGCGATCGTGCCACTCAGGGCCGCACAGCCCAGGCTCGCGCCCGCCCTGCCGCCCGCCCCCACATAACCGCCAAAGTCCGCCTGCCGGGTACCCAGCCAGGACCACTGGCCCGGTGCACAGCGGGCGTCGCCGGTAACCCGGATCACCCCGGGGTAGCTGGCCGGATACACGGGCCCGCCCTGCGCCGGGCTGGAGGCGCACAACAGCACACCCGCAGCCAAAGCCTCGGCGCAAGCCTGGTGCAGCACTGGCCGGTCCTGCTGCAGGCCAAGGCTGAGGTTGACCAGCGTAGCCCCCGCCTCCACCAGCCACAGCAGCGCGGCCGCCACCTGCAAGGCACTGGTACTGGCCTGGGCGCCGAAAACCTGGGCCAGCAGCACGGGCACCGGCCCGGCCTCCCGCTGCAAGCCGGCGAGCACCGCGCTACCGTGCCCAAGCTGGTCGGGCAGCATGTCACCTTCGCGCAACTGGCCGTCCTCCAGCCAGAAGCGGCGCGCGCCCAGCAAGGCGCTGGCCTGCTCCGGCGTGCAACCACTGTCGATCACGCCAACACGCACGTCAGTGCCCATGCTTGATCACCTCCTCGGGCAGCACCTGCAACTGGCCAGCGTGCAGCTGCAGGTGCAGGTCGGCATCGGCCAGGGTCGAAGCACGGTGGCTGATCAGGATGCGCGTACGGCCGGCGAACAGCTGGTCGATGGCCGCGATCACTTCGCGCTCGGTGGCTTCGTCCACCGCCGAGGTGGCCTCGTCCAGCACCAGGATCGCCGGCGCCTGCAGCACCGCGCGGGCGATGGCAATGCGTTGTTTCTGCCCGCCCGACAACTGCTGGCCACGCTCACCCAGCAGGCCGTCCAGGCCCAGCGGCAGGCTGTCGACCAGGCCGTCCAGCCGCGCCAGGCGCACCACCCGTTCCAGTTCCTCACGGCTTGCCTCGGGCACGCCGTAGGCCAGGTTCTGTGCCAGGGTGCCGCGGAACAGCACGATATCCTGGCTGACCACCGCAATGCGCCGGCGCAGCGCGGCCAGGTCCAGTTCGCGCAGGTCGGTGCCGTCCAGCAGGATGCGCCCGGCGTCCGGGTCGTAGAAGCGCTGCAGCAGGTCGATCAGGGTCGACTTGCCCACCCCCGATGCACCGCTGATGGCTACCTTCAGGCCACCCGGCACGCACATCTGCACGTCGCTCAGCACCGCGCCCTGGCGCCCTTCATGGGCAAAACTCACCCCCTCGAGGCGCAATTCGCCCGGGCCGTCGGGCATCGGCTGCGGGTTGGCTGCCGGGCGCACGGCCACGGCTTCCTGCTTCAGTTCCATCACCCGCCCCAGGCTCACCGCCATGCGCTGCACCGCCACGTACAGGCCCAGCAGGCTCTGCACCGGCCCTACCGCCATGCCCATGTAGGTGGAAAAGGCGATCAGCGCACCTAGTTGCCAAGTGCCCTGGATTACCCACCAACCGCCGACCAGGAACGCGCAGGCGCGGCACCAGGAGGTCAGCGTGCCGGGGATGGCCTGGGTGAAGAATTCGGTCACCTGCACCTTGAGCAGCTGGCGCATGTAGCCCTGGCCCAGCTGGTCCAGGCGCCCCGCCTCGCGGCCTTGCTGGCCGGCGGCCTGGATGAACTTCATCGCCGGCAGGGTTTCGACCAGGAACGACGACACATCTGCCGAGCGTTCGCGCAGGTTGCGTACTTCGCGCTCCACCTTGCGCCGCATCCAGCGCAGCCACAGCACTTCGATCGGCACCAGCAGCGCCAGCAGCAGCGACAGTTGCCACGACAGCATCAGCATCAACACCACCGCGCCCACCAGGCCGATCACCGCCGACACCGCCGAAAACAGCGAATCCACGGCAAAGCGCTGGATTTCCGCCACATCGCCATCCAGCCGCGAAAGGATGTCGCCGATGCGCCGCCGCCCGTAGAACGTCGGCGACAGCTGCTGCAGGTGGCGGTAAAGGTCGTCACGCAGGGCAAACAGGATGCGCCCCGACAAGCGCGTGTGCAGGTAACGGTTGACCCCGGCCAGCACGGTACCCAGCAGGCCCGCGCCGATCATGATCGCGGCCATGTGCCAGAGGGTCTGGTAGTCCTTGGCCAGCAGCCCCTCGTCGATCAGCGTCTTGACCAGCCAGGGTTGTGCCAGCGCCAGCAACGAGGCGCCCAGCGACAAGCCGAGCAACAGGCCGATGGCGCGTCGATGGGGGCGCACGAAACCATACAGCCAGGCCAACGCCTGGCGCATGAGCACAGGGTCGCTGGACTCCACCAGCCGGGCGAACAGGCCGCCCACGTCAGCCGCGCAACTGTTTGAGCTTGCGGTACAGCGTCGCCCGGCTGATACCCAGCGCCTCGGCCGCCGCGGACACGTTGCCCTGATGGCGCGCCAAGGCGCCACGGATCAGCTCCAGCTCGTTGTCCTTGAGGCTGCCGGAAGGCGCGGTGCCGCTGGCCAGTTCGTCCAGCAGGCAGTCGGTGAGGTGGTCGAGGGTCAGCACCTGCTCGCCGTCCTCGCGCATGGCCAGCGCGGTGCGCACGACCATTTCCAGCTGGCGGATGTTGCCCGGCCAGTCGAAGCCTTCGAGCAACGCGGTCAGGGCCGGGTCCAAGGTCACGCCCCGGGCATCGGACTTGTCCAGCAGCCCCTGGATGATCGCCGCCAGGTCATCGCGCTCGCGCAGTGCCGGCAGGCGCAGCGACACGCCGTTGACCCGGTAGTAAAGGTCTTCGCGGAAGTGCTGCTCCTGCACCAGGCGCTTGAGGTCGCGGTGCGTGGCACAGATCAATGCCACGTCGATGTCTTGCTCGTCGCCCGCCCCCAGTGGTGCCACTCGCCGTTCCTGCAGTACCCGCAACAAGCGCGCCTGCAGCGCTAGCGGCATGTCGCCGATTTCGTCGAGGAACAGCGTGCCGCCATGGGCCTGCATCAGCCGGCCGACCATGCCGCCCCGGCGCGAACCGGTGAACGCGCCTTCACGGTAGCCGAACAGTTCCGACTCGATCAGCCCTTCGGGGATGGCCGCGCAGTTGACGGCCACGAACGGTTTGTCGGCGCGCGGGCTGGCCTGGTGCAGGGCCCGGGCGACGACCTCCTTGCCGGTACCGGTCTCGCCCAGCAGCAGCACCGGCAGGCCATTGCCCAGCCCCTGGCGGGCCATGCGCAGGTTGCGCGCCAGGCGCGGGTCGCCACCGGCCAGGGCGTCGAGCGCCGGCGACTGCTTGCCCGGCGCCGGCTTGCTCACCGGCGTGCTGCCGTTGACCCGGCCATGGCGCGGCAACTGCAGGGCGCGGAAGTAGAACTCGCCCTTGGCCGTTTGCACACTGCTCACCCCACCCTGCCACAGGCGGGCGATGAAGGCCGGTGACCGTTCACCCAGCAGGTCGCTGCTGCGCCGGCCCAACAGCTCATGGCGCGGCACCTGCAACAGCTGGCAGGCACTGTCGTTGGCAGCCAGCACTTCACCGTCCAGGCTCAGCGCCAGCAGGCCATGCCAGGCGCTGTTGAGGTATTGCGGGCGGCTGTGGAAAGCCAGCACCAATTGCTCCGGGTGGCACAGGCCGAACATGCGGCTTTCGATGTTGCCGGCCGCCAGCATCAGCGTCGACAGGCTGTCCTGTGGTTGCGCCATCACCCCTTCACGGGTGATGTCGAGCACGCCGATCACCTCGCCGCGCGGGTCGCGCAGGGGTACCGAAGTGCAGGAGAACGGGCTGAGGCGGTCGAGGTAATGTTCACCGCAGTTGATCAAGGTCGGCCGGCCTTCCACCACTGCCGTGCCGATGGCGTTGGTGCCACGCAGCGACTCGCTCCAGCAACTACCCGGGTGCAGGTCGCGCAGGCCCTCGCGTTGCAGCACGTGCTTCTGCCCTTCGATGGCCAGCACGTTGGCCTGGGCGTCGCCGAGGATGACGATGCCGGCCTTGCCCTGGCGCGCGACAAGGTAGTCCAGTTCCGGGGTAACGGCGTCGACCAGCAGGCGATTGCGCTCCAGCAGCATGCGCAGGTCATGCCCGTGCTCCAGGCCCAGGCCGACCTGCTCGCCCTGCAGGCAGTCCAGGCCATGGCCCAGGCTGCGGCGCCAGGAGGCATCGATCTCGTCGCGCAGCATGCCCAGTGGCAGCTCGCCTTCGCTGGCCAGCCTCAGGCGGGCCTGGCGGGATTCGTGCAGCGGGTCGTGGGCGTTTGTTATTAGTTGTCGCGCCATTTTCTACTCCGGCTGTGCCCCGCAAGGTGGCGGGGAACGGGCTTGGGAATTTTCCGCAGTGTGCGGGAGAAATGGCTGGGCGTCATCTGGTTGATGGGTTAGCCGGGCAAGTCGCGGGAGGCACGCTGGTGCCCGGCCCAGATTTGCGTGAGTGCGCACATCGAGCGCCGTGCGGTAAAGGTTCTAACTTACATATTAAAAATACTGAACGTCATTACCGCGCTGACTGCAAAGCAGCATGAATTAGGAAAGCTGTACAAATTTAGAGCTCTTCGCGTTTGATGGCCCGCGAAAAGCGTAGAACCTTACCTACCATTTGCATTACACCATAGGCAGCAGCAAGAAATTAACGTTGGCAAACCTCATAGGGCGAGGCAGGCGACAAGCCGCTACCCCCAGCTAACGCCTGACCTCTGAAGCGCTTTCAGCCAGCGGATTCAATATAAAGTCTCTAACCATTACATATTTAAATCCTCCTTCACGAATAACAGCGACTTTACCGCCAGCATATTTTTCAACGTACTCATTCACCCCTGGGCTTTTTCCGTACACTCCATAAACATACCCCCGTTCATATATCCACGCAAATCTCTCAGCAACATCAAGATTTGGCGAAATATAAAATCCAGGACCATACATTCTTACAGTATTTTTATTAATATCAAGCCCGTTCATCAACGACTGCTTGTGAATTTTGCTACTTCCATGGTATCCCAAGAAATCATAGCCTTCCACGTCAACGCTTTCAGATACCAAAAGCATTTCCATCTCCTTTTTCAGATGGAGTTTCCCGGGACCACTTTTTCGGCCAAACGGCTTGATTGAAGCTTTGAGTAGCGGAGTGACACTGGCGTGAATTGCCGGGAAAATTTCTCTACGAATGTCAGGGCGCTGCTTTCTTCCAACGACGCGACCATACAAACCAGATACAAACCGCCCTACTCGAGAATTCCCACTTGGATCTTGATAATTCAGTGGATCATGCAGGCAGTAACTATAAGAGTTGACCTCACCGAGGCCAAACGGGCTCATACTGTCCGGAGAATTGAAACGCATTAAAATGGGATTGAATGCTCGGCGGCCATTACCAAGAAGATAGTAACCCGTTATCGGATCGGCCCGCTCCCCGTTGAAGCCAAGCAAAGCAGATGATTCAAATAAATATCCGTAAGGCGTATAAGCAAAAGCACGTGACTGTGGCGCGCCTTCCAAGGTATAAAATGGATACTCAGAGGTGGGCTGCATGCTGATTTACCAGTTTTAATCTTATGCACAAGATCTTGATGGCCAAGATTAAAAGTATCAACTGGCAAAAATGCTAGGTTCTGTACGAAAAGAGATGTCGCAAACACCGCATGGAACAAGCCAGTGAGACCATGGCGGCGTAGCTTTTCGCGAGCCTGTCGAAGCGTGTTACGATTCGGCGGTTCTCTTTCAGCCAGCCAAATATCCGCTCGATGATATTCCGGTGTCGGTACTTCGGCCGATCAAATAGGGGTATTTCGTTGGTGTTCGAGCCTGCAGAGCTTGCTTGTGGGTGCAAGGTTTCATCTACCTGTTCGGGATCTTATGCCAAAGGGGACTGAACGACCTGAAGATCGTGGTTCATGCATCGACCTCTTCGCGGGCTTGCACGATTTGAACAGCGCACGCGTTGTCTGTTTCGCGGGCGCGCCCGCTCCCACAGGTACTGCGCTGGCTTCGAGTTGGCGCTGTACATGTGGGAAATTGCCCAGCCCTTTTGGGCTGCGCTGTCGCGCAGAGAACAAATATCGCTCGTCTGACGCGTCGTTTGTAGGAGCAGCCTTGTGCTGCGAAGAGGCCGGTACAAGCAACAGACAGGCTTTGTCAGTACTGGCCTCTTCGCAGCACAAGGCTGCTCCTACAGAACCTCGCCGAACCAATGAGTCACGTGTTGTATGAGAGCGGGTTCACCCGCGAAGGGGCCCTCAAGCTCAATCACGGCTGCCGCTTGAGTCCGACAAAGCCCAAGCGCCAGTCAGACACCTGGCACCGTCTTCCGCCCAACCAGTTGCTGTCTCTCCACCCCATCCAGCAACGCCTCCACCACCGCCTTGGCCGAATCCAGCCCATGGTCATTGCTCAACAACAGATCACGACAGGTCCCCTTGGCCAGTTCCAGTGCCTTGAGATTGGTCGCAAATGCCCCTTTGAGCAGCGTGGACAGATGCACCAGCGCATCTTCGTAGTCCACCCCTGAACGCACGGCAAACAACGGCGGATGGCTGCATTCGCACGTGGAGAAACTGGAGGACGCCGTGGTGGCGCGTACGGGAGGATCGGGTAAGCCTTTTGTCATTGTGTCGCTCCTTGATTCACTGGAGCCGCCACAAATCGCTACCAAACGAGATGGTGACGGCTGTACGCAGGTTGGTAGACCGGGAATCAAGGAAACCGGCGCGCACAGAGGCGCCCTACGCACAGCCGCCATAAAACGAAACAGCCGGGCACAAAAAAGCGCCAACTGTATCGCATAGCGGGCGCTTGTGCGCCTTGATTGATCGCGGGCTACCAAACCCGGCTGCTGGACTTACAGCAGCGGGCAAAGACTACCGGTGTCGGGGAAGCGTTTCAAGCGAAGGGAATGTGCAGTAACACTTCCGGACGGCGTCGCACTTGAGATCACGCGATACCTGTGGGAGCGGGCATGCCCGCGAACACCGGCAAAGCCGGTGCCATCCACCGCATCGCCTGCTTCGCGGGCGCGCCCGCTCCCACAGGTACTGCGCGGGCTTCGAGTTGACGCTGAACCTGTGGGAGCGGGTTCACCCGCGAAGAGGCCCTCGAAGCCAATCACGGCTGCTGATTCTGGCTCAGGTACTTGTCCACCGTAGCCTGCCCCTCCCCCGCATCCCCCGCCACCTGCCACAGCCGCCGTTCAATCCCCTGCGCCAGCAAGTGCCCCACCGCCGCCTCGATTGCCGACAGCACGCACAGCTGCGCCGGTTCGTTGGTGGTGTACCCCACCTCAGCCTCGAGCAGCTTCTTGAACTCGATGAACTTGAACACCCCGGCACTGCGGCCGACCGAATAGATGGTCTTGCTGGTCATCACATTGGCCAGCACCTGCCCGGTGCGCACGTCCACCGCGCGCAGGTTCACGGTCACCTGGTCGACGCGGTACTCGCGGGAGATGTCTATGCCCAGGTAACGGGCACCTTCGCCGCCGCTGCGCACGTTGGTGTCGTAGGCGATGATGCCGCCCTCCAGCATCAGGTTGGCGGCCTGCAGCGGTGGCAGCTCGCCCATGATGTTTTCCGGTACATCGGGCTTTTTCTGCGAAGCACGGATGATCTTGCGCTCGGTCAGCAGGTTCTGCAGGCCTTCACGCTCCAGCACCACGAACCAGCCGCTGGCGTTCAGGGCGTCCATCAGCATGCTTGCCGCGCCCTGGGTGACGCTGGTGGAGAACGAGCTGGCCGGGGTCGGCTTGTACTGCCCGGTCTGGTCGCGGAAACCATACACCACCGCCATCAACCGGCCCTTGGGCCGTGGCATGTTGATCAGGTCGTAGTAGGTCGACGCACGGGGGGTCAGGGTCGGGGTTTCCGAATCCTGTTCGGCGGGCATCGGTTCGCGCAGGCCACAACCGTGCAGACCCAGGGCGGTGAGGATCAGCAGCGTGCTCAGCAGACGTTTCATGGTGTTCTCTCCCCAACAAATAGCCTTGCCCCCTCAAGGGTTCAGGCCGCTGACCTCAATGATCGAAATTTCTCCTGTGGCGCGATCGGTGACCTTGATACTCAAGGCCCCGGAATCGTCGATGACGTCGATGAGAAACGCATCGGTCGCCATGCTGCCGGTGTTGCCGTTACTGATGTTGTCCAGCAACTGCGACAACATCCGCGACTCCAGCTGGTTGCTGAAGCGCTCCAGGGCCGTGGTGCCGGTAAAGGCCGAGGAACGGTCCTTGAGGTCGGGGTCGTCGTAGTCGTTCTGCGCCTGGGCGTTGTTCAGCAACCAGGTGCCATTGAGCGGGTTGCCGCCAAAGGCCGGGTTGACCGGGGTGTACACCAGCTCGGTGGCCTGGGCGGCACATGTGCTGGCAAACAGGCAGGCGGCGATGCAACGGGGTATGTGGTACTTCATAGCTCGTCCCTCTCCAGATCGGTGGTGTCCTGCAGCAGGCGTTGCAACTTGCGTTGGATGATTTGCTGCTTGACCAGGTCGGCTGCTGCAACGGCCTCGTCCTTGAGCTCGGTGGTGTTCGGCGGCAGGAAGCGGCGGTACACCACCTCACGCTCGAATTCCACGGTGACCAGGCTGCCCCAACGGGCATCCGGGCGTTCGCGCACCACCAGGTTGAAATCAAGCCGGCTGGTGGCGCGCAGGCGGTCGGCGAAGTAGTAGTAAAAGTCGTGGCCGATGTGCGAGATGGTGTTGTCGACGATGAAGCCTTGCATCTCGTCCTCGTCCCCGGCCCTGGCCGAGGTGGCCAGCACTGCCACCAGCAGCAGGCCCAGGCACAGCGCGGCCAGGCGGCTCATGGCGTGTCTCCCGGGCCGGCATGGGTCTGCACGCCACCGGCACTTTCGGTAAAGGCCTGCTCGGCGACGAACTGCCAGTCGCTGTAATGTTCCAACCCGTCGAAACCGCTCCATTCGGCACTGAAGCCACTGCGCTTGAACGGGGTGGCGTCCGAGCGGCTGTGCACGCCGGTGATGCGGCCATCGATCGAGCGCAGCAGGCCCCAATCGTCACTGTTGGTGATGGGGTCGAGGTACAGCCGGCGAATGTGCCGCCTGGCCTGCGGGAAGCGGTTGTCCTGCAGCAGGTCGGCCAGTTCCTGCGGATACTGGGCCAGCCCCGGCGAGGCGCGGTAGTAGCTGCGCAGGGCCTGGGCATACTGGCTGCCCACCCACAACAACTGGCGTTCGCGGTCACGCTGGGCGGCACTGGCCCAGAGCGTGCCGGTGGCGGCCAGGGCAACGCTGCTGACCGCAATCAGCAGCAACACGCCCAGGTAGGTGAAGCCGGCGTCGGCCTTACCATTCCGCGAACAGGCTGCCATCGCGCGCCCTCCCTGTGGCACCGCTCTTGATATCGGCCACGCCGCCGGCCACGCCTTCGGGCGGTGGCACCAGCTGCCAGGCATCGCTGCGCTCGGTGATCGGGTCTATCGGGGTGTTGCGCAGGTAACGCTGTTCCACCAACTGCTCCAGCGAGTCCGGGTAGTGGCCGGTGTCGCCGTAGTAGTGGTCCAGCGCCTCGCGCAGCACCGCCAGGCTCTGGCGCAGGGTGGCTTCGCGGGAGCTTTCCAGGCTGTTGAAGTAGCGCGGCATGGCGATGGTCATCAGCGTGGCGATGATCGCCAGCACCACCAGCAGTTCGATCAGGGTGAAGCCTTTGCTGCGTTTCATGGCTGTCACCATTGCCCGTAGGGGATGTTGTTGAGGCCTTTGCCGCGGGCCTTGGAATACACGTCGAACACGTCTTCGCCTTCGCGCGGGTTGTCTGGGCTGCTGTCGTAGGCGCGCAGCCCCCACCCGCCTTCGTCCTCAGCCTTGGCCGCCACCAGCGGGTCGTGCGGGATGCGCCGCAGGAAGTAGAACTTGGCGCCCTTGGCGCTGCGCACATCGCGCACGCCGTCGACCAGCACCTGCAGGTTCGGCGGGTAGCCACTGGTATCCAGACGCTTCTCGATGTAGCCGGCATCGAACGCGCGCTTGTAGGCGTCGATGGCGTCGCGAATCTGGTACAGCGCCTCGCGCAGCTGCTGTTCCTTGCCGCGGCGCACCACGGTTTCGGTCAGCGGCGCGGCCATGCTGGCAAGCAGCCCGAGCAGTGCCAGGGTCAGCACCACCTCGATCAGGCTGAAGCCCTGCATGCGGCGCTGCGCGATCATGGCCGCGGGCTCCCTTTGGCCGGGGCGATCGCCATTTGGCTTTCCACCACCGGGGCATCGGTGGCCGGGGCATTGCCAGGCACATCCGCCGGCGGCAACGGCGCCATCTGCCGCACCTGCATGGCCGACTCGGTGCCGGTGGCGAACTCCATGTCCGACGGGCTCTGGTACGGCAGGTTGCGCACGATGCGCGGGGTGATCGCCAGCACCAGCTCCGACTTGCTCATGTCATCCTTGTTGCTGCCGAACAGCCGGCCCAGGCCGGGGATGTCGCCAAGGCCCGGGATCTTGTTGCCGCTGGCGTTGTGGTCGTTGCGCACCAGCCCGGCCAGCACCTGGGTTTCGCCATCGTGCAGGCGCAGGGTGGTCTGGGCGTTGCGGGTGTCGACCTGGACCGGGATGGTGCCTTGGCGCGTGGCTTCCAGCGGGGTGGCGTTGCTGACCTCCAGGGCTACCTTGATCGCCACTTCGTTGTTCAGGTGCACGGTGGGCTGCACCTCGAGCTTCAGGCCCACATCCAGGTAGGTGACGCTTTCGGTGATCACCGGGCCCTGGGTGGACGGCACCGAGGTGGCGCTGATGATCGGTACCCGCTGGCCGATGTGGATGCGCGCCTGCTCACGGTTGCTGACGCGGATCACCGGGCTGGCCAGGGTGTTGATGTCCTTGTCCTGGGCGTTGATCTTGGCCTGCGGTGCCGGCGCGATGCTGATGCGGCTGGAGTCGATGCCCTTGAGCTGGTCGAGCACGCTCACCGGCTGGCCGTCGGAGCTCAGCACGCCGAAGGTGTTGGGCCATTGCAGGCCGAGGTCGAGGATGCGCGAGGTGGCCACTTCCATCACCTCCACTTCCAGCACCACCTCGGGGTTGGACTGGTCCTGCGACTGCAGCAGCTTCTCGGCCATGCGCACGGCATCGGGGGTGTCGCGCATGGTCAGGGTGTTGAGGCGTTCGTCGACGAACACGTCGCGGGTCTTGAGCATGGTCTTGACCATGTTCAGCGCGGTGTTGGAGTCGATGCTGGTCAGGTAGAAGGTGCGCATGACCAGTTCCTGGTAGTCCTTGGTCTTCTGCGGCGAGTCGGGGTAGATCATCAGGGTGTTTTCGTTGACGATCTTCTGCCGCAGCTGGTTCTGTTCCAGCAGCAGCGCCACGGCGTCCTCGATGCGCAACTCGCGCACGAAGATGGTGGCCTTCATGTCCGGGCGCATGTCCTTGTCGAAGATGAAGTTGATGCCGGCGACCTGGGACAGCACCTCGAAGATGGTCTTCAGGTTGGCATCGCGAAACTCCAGGGTCACCGGCCGCTCCAGCTTGCTGCGCAGCTGCGGGAACGGTTGCGCGGTGCGCGCCTGCACGTTCTCGATGTCGCTGCGCAGGGCAATGCCCTTCTGGTTCTGCGGATCCAGGCGCAGCACTTCGCGCATGTAGCGCTCGGCACCGAACAGGTCGCCCTGGCGCAGCGCCGCCTGGCCCAGCGCCACGCGCTCGTCGAGGGTGCGGATCAGCTCCAGCTGGCGGATGCCTTCCTGGGCGCGGCGGTTGTTCGGCTCCAGGGTCAGCACCCGGCCATAGCCCATGCGGGCGCTGGCGAAGTCGTGGCGGATGCGGTCGGCGTCGGCCTGGGTCAGCAGCGCTTCGACTGCGGCCTGGCGGCTGTGGGCCAGGGCGATGTTCAGCTCGGTGTCACGCGGGTCCTCGCGCAGGGCTTCTTCCAGGCGGGCGATGCCGGCTTCGTACTGGCCCTCCTTCATCAGCTGGTCACTGTCCTTGCGTACCGCGCTGGAGCCGCAGCCGGCAATGGCCACGCACAGCGCCACTAGCAGGAACGGAGCCGGTTTGCACAGCTTTGACGACTTCATGGTGCGCTCCCTACAGACAAAGTCTGCGACTGATGCAAAGGCAGGTAGACCAGGTGCAGCTCGCTGGCCGATACCCGTTCGAGGCGGTAGGTGTCTTCGATCACGTCGCCCTGGCGCACGACGTAGAGTTTTTCGCCGCTCTGCAGGAAGATCTGCAGGTCGTCGCGGTCGCCGATGCGGCCAATGAACTGGAATGGCAGGGCCGGTGCAGTCGGGGCTGCGGCTACGGCGGGTGCGGTGACCACGGGTTGTTCGGTGACGGTGGCCAAGGCCTGGGGTTTGGTCCATTGCTGGGTCGGGAAGAGATCTCTTGAGGCTTGTTCCGGCCCTTTCGCGGGTAAACCCGCTCCCACAGGGACCGTGGATACCGCCGATTTTGTGGTAGTGGGTTTGTCCGCGAAGGGGGCAACACTGTCTTCCTGGCCGAACCAATGGCCCGGGGCCCAGGCCAGCGCCGCGCTCACGCCGAGGAAGCCAACCCAGATGACAGCACGTTGTGTGTTCATCACGACCTCGACAGGTAAAGGGTCATGCGCAGGCGGGCGTTGAGTTCGCTGTCGCCAATGCGTTTACGTTGCAGCTCCAGGTCTTCCAGCACCAGGGTCGGCAACTGCTTGAGCAGGCCCTTGAGGAAACCGCGAATCTGCGGGTAGCTGCCGCGCACCGGCAGCACGATCTGGTAGCGCGCCAGTTGCGTCCTGGGGTCGATGCCCAGGGCATATTCGCCACGCGCCAGGCTGATATGCTCGGCACTGGCCAGGTGGTACAGGCGCTCGATCAGCTCGCTGGCCCGGGGCTGCCCCGGCAGTTGCTGGCGCAGGCTGTCGAGGGCCTGCTGCTCGGGTTTGATGGCGATCTTCAGCTCGCCACGCCTGACCCGCTCGACCTGCACGCTGGCGTCCGCTTCAGCGGCGCGCAGCTCGCGCAGGTTCTGCCATTGCGGCAACACCCCGGCGCACAGCACGCCCACGGCCAGCAGGCCCACCGCAATTGCAGCCAGGCCGACCGGGCCGACGCGACGCAGGCGTTCCTGGAGGATCAGGCTGTTCAGCGATTCACGGGCGCGCATGGCCGGTCTCCCAGGTAGCGGTGAGGGTGAAGCGCACCGGGTGCTCGGGCTGCGCGGCCAGCACCTCGTGGTTGAGCAGCGACACATCGCTGAGCTCGGCACTGGCTTCCAGGCGCTGGTGGTACTGCAGCATCGCTTCCAGGTTGCGCGCCTCGGCGGTGATGCGCAGCTGGCCTTTGCGCGCGTCGGGGGCCAGGCTGAGCAGCGCCACGTCGTCCTGCGGCTGCGCTTCGAGCATGGCGAACAGCTGCTGCCAGGGCCGTTGCAGCTGCTGCGACACGCTTTGCATCTGCGCCAGGCGCTCGGCCTGTTCGCGGCTGGCGGCGCTGCCCAGCGGTGCGACAGTGGTCGGGCGACGGCCCAGTTGCTGCTCCAGGCTGTGCACGCTGGCCTCCACTTCGACCTGCTCGGCCTGCAAGCTTTGTTGCAGCAGCACCAGGCCGGCTACCATGGCACTCGCCACGGCCAGCAGCGACCAGGCCAACGGGCTGTTGCGCCGGGGCTGGAATTCCAGGTCGAGGCGGCGCATGTCAGGCCACCGCCCGCCACATGGCGCACAGCGGGTCGGCGTCGCTGGCCGGCTGGCACAGCTGCACCGCCGCCAGTTGCGGCACCTCGCCGCGGCCCGGGGCATGCAGGTAGACCCGTGGCAGGTGCTCGCCGTACAGCTCGCAGGTGCGCTCGATCAATGCTTGCAGGGCCTGGTCGCTGTCGGCGCAGCCTTGCGCCAGCACTTGCTGCCAGGCCCCACCGGCGGCCAGCAGCAGCACGCTGCGGCGCGGTTCGGCCAGGACGAACAGGAAGTCGCCCTGCTCCAGCTGTGCCGAGCAGCGGTTGTAGGCGGCCATCAGGTACGGCTGCACCGAGCGCAGGCTCAGGTGGCTTTCCCGGCCCAGCGCCTGCAGCCGCTGCAGCAGGGCTTCGGGCAGCGCCGTGGCGATGCGCGCGGCCCCGGCCGGCTCGGGCGACAGCACGATGCGCCAGTCGTTCAGCGGCTGCCCGTAGAGGTTTTCGAAACAGGCCCGGGCGTAGGCGTCCAGTTCGCGCGGGTGGCTGATGGCATCACTCCAGGGCACCAGGCAGAAGCGGCTGTAGCGGGCCGACAGCAGCACCCGCAACTGGGCACCGCGCACGGCATGCTCGGCCAGCAGCGTGGCCAGGGCATCGACGGCGGCCTCCCAGGCCGGTTGGGCGGCATCGCAGGTAAAGTCGCGGCTGCCCAGCCATTGGTGGTGATTGGCATGCCAGCTACCCAGGCCTACACCTTCGGCGCCGAGTACGGCACTGTATCTGTAACCGCCACGATCAGATGAATGTGACACGGTTGATCTCCTCGAGAGTGGTACGGCCATCCCGGACCAGGTCCAGGGCCGAGGCCCGCAGCAGGCGCAGGCCGCGCTGGCAGGCGAGGTTCTTGATTTGCGACAGGGGGCGGCGCTCGACGATCATCTGCCGCAGGTCGTCGTCCAGGTGCAGCAGTTCGGCGATGGCGCTGCGGCCGCGGTAGCCACTGCCGCGGCACTGGCCGCAGCCCTGCGCGCGGACGAACTTCCAGCCGGCCACGCCCTCGCGGGTCAGGCCCGCGCCGTACAGGGTGTCGTCGTCGACTTCACACGGCGTGGCGCAATGCGGGCAGGCCAGGCGGATCAGGCGCTGGGCCAGCACCGCATTGAGCGCAGAGACGAAGCTGTAGGGGTCGACCTGCATCTGGCTGAAGCGGCCGATCACATCGAACACGTTGTTGGCGTGGATGGTGGTGAACACCAGGTGGCCGGTGAGCGCCGACTGCACGGCGATTTGCGCGGTGTCCGGATCGCGGATTTCACCGACCAGGATCTTGTCCGGGTCGTGGCGCAGGATCGAGCGCAGGCCGCGGGCGAACGTCAGGCCCTTCTTCTCGTTGACCGGGATCTGCAGCACGCCGGGCAGCTGGTATTCGACCGGGTCCTCGATGGTGATGATCTTGTCCACGCCGTGGTTGATCTCGCTGATCATGGCGTACAGGGTGGTGGTCTTGCCGCTGCCGGTGGGGCCGGTGACCAGGATCATGCCGTAGGGCTCGGCGGCCAGCCGGCGCAGGGCGCGCAGGGTTTCCTCGGCAAAGCCCAGGGCCTGCAGCTGAACGCCGCTGACCCGGTCGGACAGGTCCTGCTTGTCGAGCACCCGCAGCACCGCGTCTTCGCCGAAGATGCTGGGCATGATCGATACCCGGAAGTCGATTTGCCGGTCGCCCACGGCAACCTTGAAACGGCCGTCCTGGGGCACGCGTTTTTCGCCGATGTCCAATTCGGCCATCACCTTGATGCGCGAGATCACCTGGTCGGCGAAGGCGCTGCCGCTGGCCTTGCCGGCGCCGTTTAGCACACCGTCGATGCGGTACTTGATGGTCAGGCCCTGGCCGGTCATGCCCAGGTGGATGTCGCTGGCGTGCAGCTTGAGGGCGTCGTACAGCGTGGAGTTGACCAGCTTGACCACGCGGCTCTGGTCTTCGCTGATGCTGGCCAGCGACAGGCGCTGCAGCGGGTCGCTTTCGCTGCTGGTTTCGGCGTCGTGGTCAAGGGCGTCCACGGCGTGGAAGCTTTCTTCGTGGCGGGCCAGGAAGGTGGCCAGGTCGGCGGCGTGGGCCAGGTACAGCGGTGCGCCTTGCAGCACGTCGTCGATCCACGCCAGGCGGGCGTGGTCGAAGGGGTCGGCGAACACGCCCAGCAGTTGGCCGCCCTGCTCGATCAGCACGAATTCACGCTTCAGGCACATTGCCAGGCTGACCTTGTCGAAGCGTGGGGTGCTGGCCAGCAGGGTGTGGCTGCCCAGCACCGGGTAATGCAGGGTCAGGCCCAGGCGCTGGGTGAAGGTATCGGGGGTGTCGCCGGCCAGCTGTTCCAGGCGGGTGAGCAGGCGTTCGTCGCTGGTTTGCAGGCGGGCCTGGGCCAGCAGGTCGCGGGGGTAGGCAGAATATGCTTTTACCTGTGCCGGCCCTTTCGCGGGTAAACCCGCTCCCACAGGATTTTCGATATCTTCAGGATTGCAGTGCCCCTGTGGGAGCGGGTTTACCCGCGAAGAGGCCGGTGCAGGCGGTGGAGCGTCCTGGGTTGCATCGAATGCTTCTGGCATGGCCTGCGACTCCGCTCAGGGGCGCGTCGCAGGCTGGCTCGGCCAGGGGTGCGGGCGCCGCTATTCCCCTGTGAGCAGTTGATCGTCGTCGGGCCCTGGGGGCTTGGCGCCGTTACGGCGGCGGTCGGCCAATACCCAGCTTCCATCGTACAACTGCAGGGGGAACGATTCGTTCCTGTTCTGGCGTCGTTCGACGAACCCTTCAGCCGGGTTGTCCGTGGCCCTGCGCCGGCGCTCGATGCCCATCAGGTCGAAGACTGCACGGGCCAGTTCCACCAACGGGAACGGCTTGAACAGGACATGGCTCACACCCAGTTCGGCGGCCCGCTCACGCACTTCGACGGTGGGGTGGGCGGTAATCAGCACGAAGTGGCACTGCCTGTTCCTGCGTACGGTCTCCAGAACCTGAAAACCCTCCATGTCGGGCAAGCGGTAATCCAGCACGATCACTTGCGGTGCCAGGCTTGCAGCCTGCTCGATACCACTGGCACCATCGTGGGCAACATGAACTTCCAGGCCTTGCGCCTGCAGATACGCTTGCAGGTTCTGCGCAAGAGTCTGTTCGTCATCGACTACCAATACTCTGTTCACCAAGGTCGACTCCCAAGAACTGCCCGGTAACCCGGTCTGCGAAGTGCGCCCCTGTACAGGCTTGAGCAGGCTTCGTGCCAGGCGTGAATAGTCATGCTGAATAACCGTAACTCATTGATTTTGCTAGAGCGCCGATCACTATCCGCAACGCGGCAAACAGGCGCACCGGCCCCGTTCCCCACATGCGGGGAAACTGATGGCACACTGCCATTTCTTTATTCCCCAGCATTGGGGAAACGCCATCAGGGGCCTCAGTCGGCGATCTCCACGGTAGCGGACGCACGCAAACGTTGGCGCACGGACTGGCGCGCCTGCGCCTCCCGCTGCCCGATGAGCGTGGCCCTGGCCAGGACCAGGCCCTGTTCGCGTATGACCGAAGGCTCGTCACTTTGTTGCTGCACTCCTTGCAGGTTTTGCGAATTGGCATCATAGAATGCCTCCACTTCGGCCTCGCTGGGCGCGGCGACCGCGCTGAGCTGGGCGTACACCTGCTGCGCGGCCAGCTCGCGCCGGGTGTACTCATTGTACTGTGCCCTATCGAAACCCGCTTCCGCCAGCCGCCGCTCAAAAATTGCCGGGCTGCCAAGCGCGGCCTCGATCTCGCCCACATGCGCCGACACCTGCTCGTCGCTGATGGCTATGCCGAGGCGTTGGGCCTCCTGCCACAACAGCTCCTTGTCGATCAGTTCATCCAGGGCCTGATCGCGCAGGCGCTGGTACAGGTTCGGGTTGCGGATGCTGGCCACCGCGCGGCCCTGGGCGTCCAGGTATTCGCTGAAATAGCGCTCCAGGCGCATCGTCTCGATCTCCACACCGTTGACCCGCGCCGCCGGCATATCGGCCCAGCTTGCCTTGGCCAGCACCTGCAACAGGCACAACAACAGAACACGCATGGCAACCTCCGCTCAAGGGCTGTCCGGCAGTGGCCGGTACGGGGTGACCGCGGTAAAGCGCGGCCCGGGAAGGGCCACCGCCACCACATGGGCACCGGCCATGCCCTGTCGGCGACCGGGGCCGAAGCCCAGGGCCGGGGTCAGGCCGGTGGACACATCATGCAGGCCTTCCAGCGCGGCAATCAGCTGCTCGCGGCTGGTGTCACGGCCAGTCTGCTTCAACGCTTCGCTCAACAGGCGCAGGGCGCACAGGGTGTTGACCTGCAACGACGCCTGGCGGGGGTCGAGGCCCTGGCGCTGCTGCAGGCCGGCCAGGGCCGCCAGGCCCTGTTCAGTCCAGTCCTCGGGCACGTAGGGATAAGCCAGGAACACCCGTTGCGACCAGAACTCGGGCAAGCGCGCCACGGCGCCGGTCACCTGGCTGGAGGCGCCAAACAGGTATGGCTGGCGGCCGGCTGACTGCAGCGCCGAAGCCAGTTCGGCAAAGGCCTGGGCACGGCCGAGGAAGACAATGCCCTGCCCGTCCACGGCTTTGCCTGCAAAGGCCTGGGCCGCGGGTGGTGCCCAGCCCTGCTGCAGCAGGCGTTCGCGCACCTGCTCGGCCAACGCCGCATGTTCATTGCCGGCATACACCACACGCAGGTCGCCCGCTGCCAGGCCCAGCGCCGCGCGGGCGTGGCCGGCCAGGCTAAGCAATTGCGCGGGCAAGGCGGGCAACGGGTCGAAAATCTGTGGGCTGCCGCCGCTACGTGGAGTGCTGCCGATCAGCGGTACATTGTGTGGCGCCAGCAAGCTTGCCAGGCGCTGGTCGAGCATGGGTACCAATGGCGCGATCAGGGCGAACACCCGCTCCTGCTCCAGCAACTGCTGCAGTGCCCGTTCGGCGCTGGCCGGGTCGGCGCCCGGGTCGAGCACCACCAGTTCCAGGCGTCGCCCGTGGATGCCACCCTGCTGGTTGAGTTGCGTCAGGCCGTCTTCCAGCACCGCACGCACCACCTGCCCGGCCTCGGCCAGCGGGCCGGATGCCGGCAGCAAGGTGCCCAGGCGCAGCACGCCCTCCTCCACGCCGGGGTCGCGCTCCTGGGCCAGGCGCTTGAGGTAGGCCGTGAGGTTGCGCTGGTCGGCCAGGGTCAGCTCGAAGCGTGGCATGGCCGGGTCCAGGCGATTACCGGCCGGGTCGACGCCGTGCTGAATGGCCCGGGCCAGGCTGCTGTCGGTGTAGGCCGGATAGCGGCGGCCGTTGACCTCGCGTTCGCCCTGGCCTTGCGCCAGGCGCTGCCAGTCGAGGCTGGGCGGGCGTACTCCCCCTTCGGCGCGGCCGCGGCCATCGTTGCCGTGGCAGCTGGCACAGGGCAGCACGCTGGCGGGGACCGTCATGTCGCTGGCACCGACCCGGGCCTGCAGCTGTGCGTCGCTGCTGGAGACGCCTTCGCGGTAGAGGTGTTTGCCGGCTTGTTCGTTGGCGCTGAGGTCCAGGGCAAAGGCCGGAGCACAAAACATCAGGCTCAAAAGCACAACCAGGATCGTGCTCATGGCTTTTTCAGCCTGCTCAGGCCTCATCGCCGGCAAGCCAGCTCCCACAAAGATCGCAGCGTGCCTGAAGGCAGTGTCATACCTGTGGGAGCCGGCTTGCCGGCGATGAGGCCGGCAGCAACAGCATAAGGCCACCAAGGCATTCATGATGCTCACCGCCCTGCCAAAGGCAGTGCCAGCAACTGCATGCGCTGGGCAATCGCCGCAGGCGGTGCATCCGGGCGGATCTTGCTCCAGCGCTTGCCGGCCACGTCGCCGGCAATCAGCTGTGTCGAATGCTGCTCGGGGCTGGGCAGGAACTGGCCGATGCGGCCGAGCACCAGGTCGACATTGGCCTTGTCACCGGTCAGGAACAACCAGTTGGGCCCATCCACGCCCTGCTTCTCGGCAAACGCCTTGAGCACTTCGGGGGTGTCGTTGAGCGGGTCGCTGCTGATCGACACGAAGGTCACCTGGCTGGCCAGCTGCGGCCCCATGGTCTCGCGCACTTCGCGCAACTTGCGGGTAATCAGCGGGCAGGCGTCGGTGCAGTGGGTGAAGATCACGTTGAGCATCACCACCTTGTCCTTGAGCACATCGCTGTAGAAGCGCAGCTCGCGGCCGTTCTGGTCCTTGAGCACAGTGTCGGTGAACCAGGTCCGGGCATCGCGGGTGCCGCCGCCACTGGTCATCGCCTGCGGGGCCGGCTGCGGTTCTGGTGCCTGCGGGGCATGGCCTTCATGGGCGAACGCCACCGAAGCGAGGATCCACAGGCAGCCACCCAGCACCAGCCAGTCAAAACCGCGCATGCCAACGCGGCGGTTGCTTACCTGGCTCATGGTTGCACCTCGTGATGGTCGGCAATGGCCGTGCTCTTGGCATGCACCCGGCGGGCGCCGAGGCGGTTGATTTCGTCGATCAGCACTGCCGGGTCGGTGAACCCGTAGTAGCGCGTCCAGTGCCCGGTGCGCCCGTCACCCACCAGGATCAGCGGCGGGTGCTGGCTGAGGTCGGCGCTGAAGCTGCCCAGGCCCTTGAGGGTTTCGCTGATGGCGTACGGCGTGCCGGTCAGCCAGCTCCAGCCCGGCCCCTTCTGGAAGGCCTTGGCGTAGTCCTGCAGGCGCTTGGCGTCGTCACGTTGCGGGTCGACGCTGATCGACACCAGATGAATGTCTTGCCCTACCCGGCCACCCAGTTGCTGCTGGACCTTGCCCATGATCGACGACACCACCGGGCACACCGTGGTGCAGCTGGTGTAGATGAAGCCCATGACCACCAGGTGGTCGCCCACCAGGTCTTTTTCCAGGCGTACCGGCATGCCGTCCTGGTTCAGCAGCGAGACATCGGCAAAGCGCACGCTGGCCTTTTCCTGGCGCGCCGCCGGCGGCTGTTCGGCGTGGCCGTTGTGATCGTGGCCACCATGGGCCAGAGCCAGGGTGCCGGCCAAAGCCAGGCTCAGGGCCAACAGTTTGCAAGCATGCTTGGCGTTCATCGCAGACTCCTCACGTCATTCTCGGAAACGGTGGACGTTGCGGCCGGCAGGACGCGCAGGCTGGTGTAGTTTTCCTCGGCGAACCTGCGCCCCAGCGACGGCGACTGCACGTGCAGGTACCAGGCGCCGGCTTCGGGCAGGGTCAGGGCTGCCTGATAGATGCCCTCGCCCACCTCCTCCAGTTGCAGGTTTTGCGGCATGGACGAAGGCGCCAGGAAGTAGCGCAGGCTCAGGTCGCTCAGGCCCAGGCGCGGCTGGCCGTCGTCGCCGACGATGCGCACCCGCGCGGTAACGGCGCTGTGCTGCGACAACGGCCGGTCCAGGCCGATGAACTCGGCGTGGGCGCCCTTGCGCTTGCCGGCATTCGGCGCTGCGGCCACGTCGGTGCTGAAGCAGTGGATGATCTGCGGCTGGTTGAGCAGGAAGGCCACGTCGAACTTGCCGGCGGCGGGCATCTTCACCGTCGAGCCGTACACGCCCGGTGCCAGTTCGCGCAGGCTGCGGTCGACGACGATGGCGGCGCGGGCCTGGTGGCCACGGTTGTTGTAGCCGGACATCGGTGCGTTCATGCCTTCGGCGTAGAAGTAGGTGGTGTTGTCCACCGGATTGACCACGAACACCGAATTGTCGTCACGCGACACCGACAGCCCCTGGGCCAGCGGCAGGTCACCGGCCTGGCGTGGCGCCGCCGGGCCAGCCTCGAAGCCCTGGATGATCGGCGAACGCCCTTCGCCCAGGCTGGCCAGGTTGATCATGCTCACCTTCGGCGAAGCCAGGCCGCGCACGTAGGCATAGCCCTTGGTGAAGGTCAGCTGGTACGGTTCGGCCGCCACCGGGATCTGGTGGATCAGCTTGTCGGTACTGGCGTCGATCACCAGGGCCTGGTTCTCCAGGGTGTTGAGCACGATGCCGTAGCGGCCATCGCTGCTGAAGCGCATCGGCCCCAGGCCCTGGGCGGCCTGGACCGTGTGGCGCAGCTGGTGGTTGCGGGCATCGAACACGCGCACGCTGCCCTCCTCGCCATCGACCACGTACACCGCCTGGGACAACGCCGAATAACTGACCGACAGCGGGTGCGGGCCAACCTTGATGGTCTTGGCCAGGCGCATTTCCGGGATGTCGATGACGCTCAGGGTGCCGCTGTCGCGGTTGCTGACATAGGCGTAGCGCGAGTCGGCACTGAAGGCGATTTCGTGGTGCCCGCCGCCGGTGTTGAAGGTTTTCAGGGTGTTGCGCCCCGGTACATCGATCACCGTTACCCCGCCCTTGGCCGGGTCGCTGCTGTTGTTGCCTACCCACAGCCGGTGCTGGTCCGGCTGCAGGGCCACGCGCAGGGGCTGGTCGCCAGCGTTCAGGTCGGCCACGCGGGTGAAGGTCTCGGTATCGATCACCGAGACCTTGCCGCGCTCCGGGATGGACACGAACACCAGCTTGTCGTCACCAGTAGCCACCCAGTCCATGGGCCGCCCAGGCAGGTCGATGCGGGCCATGGTGCTGGTCACGCCGCCCACCGAAACGGTCGGGTCGATCACCGTCAGGCTGGCGTCCTTGTTCATCATCAACAGGAAGTAGCTGTTCAGGTCGAGCAAAGGCCGGGCGCCGATACTGCTTTTGAGGAACAGCGCGACACGGGCCTTGCAGCTCTGGTCGCGGTCGCCCTCCGGGGCCGACTGCGTCGGGTCGATCCACGCCCCCGGGGCCATGCCCGACAGCGGCTGGCCACTGGCCTGGTCGCTGACCTTGAAACGGATGTTGGCGAAGCTGCCCTCCTGCAGCTCGCCCCCCGCCAGCGGCCGGGCCTCGAACTCCACGGTCACGCCGTCGCGGCTGAGCCGGTGCGGGGCCTGCGGGTCGTCAGAGCCCTGCAAATACTCGCGCGGATCGCACCAGAGGCTTTCATAGGCCACGCCCAGGCCGATCAGCACAGCCCCCAGCGCTACCCCCATGTATGCAAGGCGGGTTTTCTTGTTCATGTTCGCGCCCCCATTTACCGTCACTGCGCCGGTGCCGTTGCCGGCGGCGCTTCATTGGTCACCCGCAAGATCCCCCACAGCCCCGAAAGGTTGCCGTAGGCGGCGTAGTCGCGGAACAGGTAGTCACCCGCCACCGCGTTGGCACCGCCGGCACTGGGCAGCATGAAGCTGAAGTGCGCGGCCGGCAGCACGCTTTCCTGGGCCCCGATGTACATGGCCATCGGGTTGTAGCCGAAGCGCACCGAGCCGATGCCAGGCAGGCTCAGCGGGTAGCCGTCCACGTCGTTCTTCTCGGCCTGGTAGTTGTGCAGCGGCCACAAGTGGCCATCCAGCTGGTAGACCATGCCGCGGCTGCCACCACTGGGCATCACGATATGGTTGCGCACTGGCTGGCCGGGCTTGGCGTACAGCACCGGGGTTTGCGGGTCGCCACCGACCAGGGCGTTGGCGTAGGCCATGTGGGCATTGGGCACATCGCCAAAGCCCAGGCCGGCGGCGCGGCCGAAGGGTGAGTCGGGGGCCATGCCGAAGCGCAGCCACAGGGGCTCGGTCTTGTAGTTGACCGCCATGTTGCCGTTGTCCTGCGGGTCGCCGGCGGCGCCGTTGCCTTCGGTATTGATGCCCTCCACCGGGCGGCCGTCGGCCCAGCGCATGTTCAGCGCACGCTGCCAGACCGTGACGAAGTCGCGGTAGTCCGGCTGGCCGGTGACCTTGACCGTGGCCTGGGCCCGTGTTGCGCCGTCTTCGGTCCAGGTGGCGGTCTGCGGCAGGATGCTCATGGCACCCACCAGGCCTTTCTGCGGCTGCTTGATGAAGTCCGACGGGGTCAGGTTGAGGCCGCCGAACTCGATGGCCGTGGTGTTGATGTTGTCCACCGTGCGGCCCAGTTGCGACACCGGCTTGCCTTCACGCTCCAGGTGGCCGGCATAGTACTGGTAGGTACGGGTCGGCCAGGCGCCACTGGTGCCGGCACGCGGGGCCACGGTCTGCACCGGGTTGAGGCCGACGTTGGCGCCGTCGGACTTGGTGATGTCGTAGGCCAGCAGCTGGGCATGCAGGCCCACGTGGCTGGACGGCCGCATCAGGTTGTTGGCAAAGGCGGTGGCACCCTCGCTGTCGAAGCGGTCACGCTTGACCACGTTGTGCATCACCGCAGTGCTGGGCAGGTCCGGCATCACCAGTGGCAGGCGGTTTTCCAGGGTGATGCTGATGCACTCGCCGGCGTTGGCGCGCAGCACCAGCGGCTCCACGGGCACGCCCGCCTTGAGCTTGCCGGTGGTAGCGTCCAGGTCGGCCTTGCGCACATACAGGATCGCGGTCGGGTCGTGCAGCGGCGCGCTGTGACCACCGATGGTGAAGGGTTCCCCATCTTCGGGGTCTACCCCACTGACCAGCGGGATGGCGGTCTTGCGGCTGTTGAACACCAGGGTGCCGCCGTTGGCCTTGAGCGGGCCGCCGACATGCTGGCCGACACCGGCCGGGTCGTTGATGCTGACGCCGTTGCGGTTCTCGAGGATGTCGTTGGCCAGTGCCGCGACGATTTCGTAGCTGCGCTTGACCGTGGGGCGGCTGCCGATGCCGTTGGGGTTGGCCGTGGTTTTCGGGCAGATGCCATCGAAGTTCACGGTGTTGCGCATGGCCACCGGCTGCGGGTTGTTGGGCAGCGGGAACAGGTCGGCACGCTGCGCGGTGTAGTTGCGCATGATGCCCCAGATGCCGTTCCAGTAGCCCTCCAGGGCCGCATCCAGCGAATACAGGTAGTCACCGTTGGTGGCTGCCGAACTGGAGATCATCGACACCGGTGCCATGAAGCCCAGTTGTTCGGAAATACCGATCATCTGCGATGACTTCCAGCCCGAGTTGGAGCTGTTGCCGTAGCCGGTGCCGTTCTGCAGCCACTTCACGCCATGCAAGGTGATGTTGTGCTCCTCTTCATGGCCACCGGCATGCATGCGCAGGCGTACGTTGTCACCGGAGTAGGTGCGCAGCATCGGGGTAAACGGGTCGCCCGGTTCGCTGCCGGCCGCGTTGATGTGCGGCGGGAACAGCGTGGTGCCGCCGGTAGGGCCGACCGCCGAGGTGATCGCCGAGGGCGCCAGGTTCAGTGCCGGGATGGCGCGGTCGGTACGGGTTTGCAAGGCGTAGCTCAGGTCGCCGGCCAGGCCGTCGGCCTGCATGCCACGCTTGCCGTCCGGGCCGACCTTGTTCGGGTCGTACACACGCAGGGCCAGGGGCTCGTTGCGGTAGTTGACGACGAACATGCCCGGGTCATCCACCGAGATTGCCTGCGGGCAGGGCCGGCTTGGGCAACCGGGGTTGATGCCGCCGCGTTCCTCGACGATGGCCTCCAGCAGGTTCGACGCCTTGCCGCGCACCGGCGGGTTGATGGCGTAGCGGAAGCTGTCGGCGGTGGCCGGGTACGACTGGGCATTGGGGATGCCGTCCGGCCCGGCGCCGACATACACACCGGCCTCATAGGCGTGCTGGAAGTCGCTGTATTCCAGGAAGAACTCGCGGTAGCTGTCGTTCTTGCCGTCGCCATCGTGGTCACCGGTCTGGATCACCGCCTGCCACGAGGTCGGGCCACCGTCCTGGCGCGTGGCCGGGTTGTACAGCTTCTCGCCGGTTTCGGCGTGGTACCAGGTGGAGTTGGCCGGCTCGGCCAATACGGTGGCATACAGCCCAAGCTGCTGGTGGGTCGATGGGCCGAGGTGGTCGTGGGTGAAGATGGTGCCCAGGCCACGGTCGACGTTGTACACGTTCACCAGCGGGTCGGCGAACCAGCGCTGCATGGCCGTGCGTGCGCCCAGCCAGTCGGCCCGGCCGAAGCGGCCGAAGTACGGGTGCTGCCGGGCTTGCGGGCAGGCGGCGGTGCCGTCGCGGCTATCGCCCTGGGTGCAGCCGTTGTAGGCACGAATGGCCTGCACCCGCTCGACCACGCTGCCGGGCGAAAGGATGCCGTCTTCGTAGTTCCAGCCGTTGGCCGAGCCGTCGGCGGCGGTCAGGTCCCACTTGGGCAGGTGGATGTGCTGGCCGATCACGTCGGTCGGGGTGCGCACCTGGTAGTCGTCCATCTCATAGATGTTCGGGATCAGGTTGGTGTGCTGGTACATGGTGCAGTCGAAGGTGTTCATGCGCATCACCAGCGGCTCTGGCGGGCGCTGCTTGGTGATTACCGGCCAGGCGTCTTCCCACAGGGCGATGATGCGGGCCTGCGGGAAGTGGTAGCCGACCTTGTTGTACACCGCGTCGAACTGGATGTTGGCGCCCTTGTAGATGCGTGGGCGGTCGGCGGTGAAGACCGAGGCGCCACGGAAGTTCAGGCCCGCCAGGCTCTCGCCGCTGAAGTACTCGCCTACCCCGGAAGACTGGGTCAGGCGTTTGCCCCGGTCATCCATGCACGGCTCGTAGAACGGCGCGCCGGCAGTCGGCAAGGCGCCGTTGGTGCGGAACGCCTTGGCCACCGGTTGGCTGCCGGGGATCAAGGCGAAGCTTGGGTGTTCGGCCAGGGCGTGGAACTGCATGGCCGCCTGCTCGACATCGGTGCCCTCTTCGGGCAGGTAGATCGGCTTGGCCTTGTGTACCACCTTGGTGAAATCGAGCTTGGTGGTGGTGGTTTCGGCCTCGCCGCCGGCGGATACGCCGTCCAGCGCGTGGCGCCCCAGGCCGCCGTCCCAGCCATCGACCTGGTTCGGGTCGAGGTTGGCCCACAGTGCGTTGCCGCTTTCCTTGAGCTGGCGTGCCATGGCCGGGTCGAGCATGTCCAGTGGCGGGGTTGGTGGGCGGTTGCCCACGCTGCTTTCCATGCCGCCGATCCAGAACGGATAGCCGGGGTTTTTCAAGGTGCCGTCGGCGTTGCGGTTGGCGTCGCTGCGGTCGACCAGCGCCAGCGAGCCGATGGCCTTGCGAACCGGCGCCTGGTTGGCTGGCTCCTCATCCTCTTCTTCCTCGGGCTCGTCGTCGTCATTGGCGGCAACCAGCTCTTCGGACAGCTTCGGTACCACCACCACCTTGCCTGGCATCGGCGCCATGGCCTTGCCGGGCAGCGGCACGATGGCCGGGATCGGCGTGCCGGCAACGATCTCGCCATCGGGCAGGGCCCGGGCGCCAACCGCCGGCTTGCCGCTGCGCAGGGCGAACGGGGTGTTGTGGAAGCCGTTCTCGCCCTGCCCGCTCACCTCGAGGCGGGTGCCTTCCTCGAACACGTCGTGCACCCGCCACATGGCCCACATGCCCTGGGCGAAGTGCGGGTAGAAGTGGCAATGGTAGATGGCATCGCCCGCCACCCGGTTGCGGTTGCCCGAACCGCCGTTGGCGATTTCGTAGGTGTAGCCGACCCCCGCGCCGATGCCCTGGGCATCGACGTAGTCGGAATTGTCGTCATTGGGGTTGAACAGCCACTGGTGGCCGTGCAGGTGGAAGATGTGCTGCTCATGGCCGTTGTGGGTGTTGCGGAACTTGGTGAAGTCACCGATGTAGCTGTGATGCACGTTGGCCGGTTCCGCCGGGAACAGGGCCATGCTGGCCTTGACCCCGACGGCGCTGGCCGGTGGTACCTCGCCAGGGCGGATGTGCTCCAGGCCGACGTTGGCCGGCACGTCCACCAAAGTACCGACGTCACCGACAGTGTGCGCACTGAGGAAGAACTCCTCGTAGGCGCACGACAGGCAGTCGTGCATCGGCCCCACGCCCAGGCGGTTGGCCACCACTTCGGCGCCCATGCCACCGGAACCGTAGTTGATCATGAACGAGTCGCGGGTGGGTTCCAGTACGTGGCCCATCACCGGGTCGGCCCAGTAGCCAGGGAACGCCTGGGTGCCGGCGACCTCGTCGGCGAACTGCGAGGCGAAGTCACGGAACGCCTCCAGGCGGTTGGGCAGCGCCGGGTTGCGCTTGCCCAGGCTTTCCAGCGGGTAGGTGGATTTGGGGAAGCTGCCATCGGGGTTGGGGCCCATGACGATGGCATCGGTTTCGCTGTTGATGATCTGGTTGCCGTCGACCATGGCAATGATCGGCTTGCCGGCCTTGCCTTCGGCGATCCAGGGTTGCATTTGCGGGTAGCGGGCTTCGTAGTCGATCACCGGCTGGCCGGTGGCGGTACGGCCGGTGGTGGCCAGGCGCATTTCTTCTTCGGTGAGGGTATTACGGTAGGTGCGGCCGAGCTTGGGCACCACCACTACCTGGCCGAACAGGCCGTTGGCAACGTTGCCCGCAGTACCCTCGCCGCCGAAGGTGGCGGCCTTGCTGGTAGCGGCGAAAGCGCCTTCGCGTTCGGCGTACAAGGTATAACTGCGGGTGCTGCCGGGGCTGAGGAAGAAGTTGCCGTTACGCCCGGTGTAGGCAGAAATGTCGGCAATGCTGTTGACCGCCTGCATGCCGTTGACCTGGAAGCCGACCATGCGCTCGGCCACCTGCTCGTCGGCGACGAAGCCTTCGGCGGCTTCGTTGTCGAGCTCCGGCCCCTCCTCTTCGCCCTCAGCCTCTTCGGCCTCGATGCCGTGCTTGTTGGGGTTGGCCTTGTAGTCGAGCAGGTTGGTCAGGTTGACGGTAAGGCATTCACCGGCGGCCACCCGCAGCACGATGGGCCGCGGGCGCTTGTCCGGGCGCAGGGTGACCTTGCCCGGTACTGCCGCCCCGCCGCTGCTGAGGGGGACCATCTTGTCGTCCACCACATCCTCGCGCAGGGCGAACATCATGCCGTTGGCGTTTTGCGCGCCAAGGCGGTTGAACATCAGTGGCTGGTCCAGCGCCACCACGTTGGCGACCAGGGTGCGCTGGCACTGCACGGCGGCTTCGCTGGTCGACTCCCAGCCGAGCAAGGCCAGAACGAGTGATGACAGGATGGGGCCTTTGAGTGGCATAGACATGCTGCACCTCCGGGACACAGGATCTCTGCGTGGAGCTGGAGCAAGGTGTATGCCAGGAGCGGATTGCTTTTATTTTCAGTTGGTTGCAGCGGCAAACGAAACAGATTGGGGAGGATTCCCCAGCGGTTTTCCCCGAAACGGGGGGTGGGTTGCAGGTGTTCGTCACAAGATTTTCAGCGCCTGTAAGACATTTCTGAACATAAAACCAAATACTTCAGAAACGACCCGCTTGGGAATTATCCTACGCGCGCTGCCGAACTATCGCTGTTGTCGGGGAAACACCTCACGGATAACGTTTTCGGGTCGCTTCGGTGACCGGGCATGAGAACCCGACAGATAAGCTAGCAGCACCTCTATGGTGGCCGTACGTGGGCGGGCTTTCGCCTGGCCGGGTCTTTGCTAGCTTCTTCTCGGCTTTCTCACACCCGCGTACGGCTGCCACCTTCAATCCATGAGAAAGATTCAGGCGGTAGTTCCATTCCTCTAGAAGCTGGAATTACATAATGAAAAAAGCTTGTCCCCGACCCACCCGTCAAACTGACGTCCCGCCCCTTCTACACCATCAACCAGGACATGCCCTCGGTTGACGCTCTGATCCACTCCCTTCAGCTGATGTCTGGCATCGAAGACACGCTGGACGAATTCATCTGCGCCAACGCCGGCGAGCCCGGCATCAATATGTTGGTCAATGCGGTGCATCATGTTCAGATGACCAAGGCCCTGACAGAGTTGCTGTTCCACCGGCAGGCCGGGGATATCACCTGGCATTGAAGTAGAGTCGACTGGCCTCATCGCCGGCAAGCCAGCTCCCACAGGTACAGCATTGCTCTCGAGGTTGTCGCTGTACCTGTGGGAGCGGCCTTGTGTCGCGAAAGGGCCGCAACGCGGCCCCAGGGTTGATGCGCAACAGTTGAAATTGCTGGGGCCGCGTTGCGGCCCGATCGCGACACAAGGCCGCTCCTGCAAGGGGTCTGCGCAGTCCAGCAGATTGATGTCAACCGACCAGGGCGCGTACGCAGAAGTACAGGATCGATGGGCCCATCAGGCAGCCCAACCCGGTATGGAAGGTGGCTGTCAGTGCCCCGTACGGCACCAGGCGCCGGTCGGTCGCCGCCAGCCCGGCCGTCACCCCCGACACCGTCCCCGCCAACCCGCCGAACACCATCGCCGAACGTGGGTTGTCCAGCGCCAGCAGGCGCGCCGATACCGGGGTAAACACCATCACCAGGATCGCCTTGATCAGCCCGGTGGCAATCGACAGCGCCATCACGTCCGAGCTGGCCCCCAGCGCCGCACCGGTCACCGGCCCGACGATATAGGTCACCGCACCCGCACCGATGGTGGTCATGCTTACCGCATCACGGTAACCGAATGCGTAGGCCACCGCAGCGCCGACAATGAACGGCAGCACCGTGCCGAGCAGCAGCGCCACCGCGCCGATCATCCCGGCCCTGCGCGCCTCGGTGGCCTGCACCTCGAAGGCCGTGGCGACAATGGCGAAGTCGCGCAGCATTGCCCCGCCCATCAGGCCGATGCCGGAGAACAGCGCCATGTCGGCCAGGCCTTTCTGGCCACCGGTTATGGTGCCGCCGACCCAGGCCAGCACCAGGCCGATGACGATGGCGATGGCCGAGCCGTGCACGCGGCCGAAGGTCAGGTACTTCGACAGCACCACCGACAACCACATGATCGCGCCCACCACCGCAAAGGCAGTGATCAAACCGTTATGTTCCAGGGCATTGTCAATGATCGGCCACATGATCAACGCCCTCCTGCAGGGGCAGCCTGCACATTGCTTTCGGGGCCGGCCTCCACTGCCGGCAGGGGTTCGCCGCGGTGGCTGCGGCTGATCAGGGCAATGGTCGCACCGCACACCAGTACCGCACCCACTGCCGCCAGCAACGCCACCGGCCCGCCGTGCAGGGCGGTGACCACGTTCTGCTGGGCAGCCATGGCCACCACCACCGGGATGTACATGGCGCCCCAGAAGCCCACGCCGAATTCGCATTCCTTGCTCATGCCGCCGTTGCGGTGCATGTACAGGCGTGCGCAGATCAGCAGGATCATGGCGATGCCGACCCCGCCCACATTGGATTTGACGCCCAGCAGCACGCCCAGGAAGTCGCCGACGATGACGCCGGCAAGCGTGCAGACCGCCAGCAGTGCCACACCATAGATGATCATTGTTGTTGTCCTCAGGTAGTGTCGAAGTTGCTTGTTGTTGTTCTTCGTAAACACACTTTTGTGCGGCTTTCGCAGTCATTGTGGGAGCGGGCGTGCCCGCGAACACGGGCGAAGCCCGTGCCATTCACCGAGGTGCCTGCTTCGCGGGCACGCCCGCTCCCACAGGGATCGCCATCCGCCGCGGTGCCGCTGTCATCGTTCGTTGGCCACCTCCTGGCGCAGCAGCGCATCCAGGGTGTCCCGGCGGGTGCCTTCAACAGCAACCACCCTGCCCTGTTCGAACACCGGCCGGGCCAGCCCGCCGAGCACGTTGCCGGGCGGCAGCTCCAGGTGCAGGCGCACGCCACGCTCATAGGCGTTGCGCAACGTAGCACGCCAGTCGACCACCCGCGCCATGTTGCCGGCCAGGTCGTCGCGCAGACGCTGTGGGTCGAATATCGGCCGTGCACTGCTGCCGCTGAGGTAGGTGATACGCGGTCGCTGCAGCTCGACCGTGGCGAACGCACTGGCCAGTTCGGCCGCCGGGCCATCCAGCAACGGGCAATGCGACGGCACGCTGACCGCCAGGCGCCGGGCCACGCCCTGGCCCAGGCGGCGTGCCTTGGCGGCAACCGCAGCCATCGCGCCATCGCTACCGGCGATGACGATCTGGTTGTCGCTGTTGAGGTTGGCGACATACACCTCGCCGCCCGTATCGCTCAACAAGCGTTCGACACAGGCCAGGTCCAGGCCGCTGAGTGCGGTCATGCCGTAGCCTTGCGGATAGGCGCGCTGCATCAGTTCGCCACGCAGGGCAACCAGGCGCACGGCATCGGCAAAGCCCAGGGCGCCCGCCGTGACCGCCGCCGGGTAGGCGCCAATCGACAAGCCCGCCACGTAATCCGGCGCGGGGCTGCGCTGCATCAGCCAGCGCGCCCAGGCCACGCCAGCCAGCAGCAGGCACAGCTGCACGGCACGGGTCGTCTGCAGGGCCTGCTGGCTGTCCAGCGCCAGGGCCTGCTGGCCGAGGGTGTCACTGGCCTCTTCCAGCAATTGCCCGGCACCCTCAGGCAGGCGCTGCAGCATGCCCACCTGCTGGGCGCCCTGGCCGGGGAAGGCGAACAGGCTGCTCATGCTGCACGCTCCATCGCTGCCCATGGGTCGCTGACCAGGCGTGGGCCATGGGCCGACTTGAGCAGCACGCGGCGGGCGAAGCCGGCCCACTCACGCAGGGCGACAGCACCCGCCGGGGTTTCCAGCTGCAGGTCGATACGACAAGGCGCGCAATCGAGGATATCCAGCAGCTCACGCGCCTGCGCCCGGGCCAGCGGTTGTGGCGTGCGCAGCAGCAAGTCCAGGTCGCTGTCGGCGTGTATTACCTCCATACCGGTGGCGATCTGGTACCCCACCCCACCTGTCGGCCCCCAGGCCAAGCCGCTGGCATCCAGTACCGGGGCGACCGAGGCCAGGGCCTGCAATGCAGGCCAAGGGCTTTCAGCTTGCCAGCGCAGCGCTTCGGGGCCTTGCTGACACTGGATATCGGCCAGCCGCATCAGTACACCCGACCGCTGCGCCCTGCCCTGGCCACGCAACCCCACCGCCACCCAGCCGTCCGCACAGGTGGCACGGCGCACCACCACCGGCTGGCCGCTCAGCAGCACCTCCTGCGCCCAACGCGGCGCATCAGCAGGCAGGCCCGATACGGGCATGCCCCAGAGCAGGTCGTGCGGCCTTGGCGCGTTCATCTCAAGCGCCCTGCCACTGGCGGCGCAGCTGTTCGCGCACCTGGCGCGAGGCGCTGCGGTTTTCGCCCGCCAGCCGCGACGACAGGTCGCTCGAGCTGCCGATGTCGCGCACTGCATCTGCCAGGCAGGCACGTACCTGGGCGATGTCGGCACTGCTCGGAATCTCGGCGCTGCCCACCGTCAGCCGGCGCCACAGCAGGCCCAGCGAGGCGTAGCTGGCCAGGTCGTAGGCCATTGGCGGCACCTCGGCGGCCAGGGCTTCCAGTTGCTCGACGCTGCGCAGGGTGATGCGCGCCGCCGCCGCCTTGCCCATGGCGTGCACCATGACCCCGGCATCGTCCAGGGCGATCAGGCGCTGGGCCTGGTAACCGTGGGCCAGGAAGGCACCAGACATGGCCTTGCCGACCAGCAGGCCGATCACCGGGTGCCCGGCCAGCCGCGCCTGGGCATAGGCCTGCACCGCAGCGGCCAAAGCCTGGTGAATACCCAACGCCTCCTCACGGCGGCCATAGGCCTGGCTGGGCACGTCGATCACCGCGACGATGGCGCGCTTCTGGCCATGGCGGTCAGCCTCGACCGCTTCGCTCACGGCCTTGGCCAGGCCCCAGCCTTCCAGCAGGCCGACTTCGCCCGAGCGCGCCCGGGGGAACGGGTTGTCAGCGTCCGGCACCACGGCGATGAAACGCGCCAGGCGGTTGTCCAGTTCGCCGTCGATTACCCGCAACGACGCGGGGTAGCCGGGCAAGGCTTGCCCGCCGGCCAGGCCCGGCAGCCAGTTCAAGGAACGGTTCATTTGGCTTCTCCTTGGTAAAGGTCACGCACGCCAGCGGCATCCAGTTGCGGGCAGCCATCGCCCAGTAGTGCCAGGCGTTCGAGGAACCAGGCGTGTTGACCGGCGCGATCCCTTGAAGGCTCGTCGAGCAATTGCAGCAAGCGTTCGCGCAGCGCCTCGATGTCATCGGCCACATAGGCATCGACCAGGCCGCTGGCGTGGCGCTGCTCGCCGCCGGTCAAGCTCCAGATGAAGGGGCGGTCCTTGGCGTCGTATTCACCGATGCCCGCTTCCTGCTCGATCACCTGCGGGCCGTTGAGGCCCAGGCGGGCTTCGCGGGTGACCAGCAAGTGGCTGCACAGGCCGGCGGCGATGGACATGCCGCCGAAACAGCCGACCGAACCTGCGACCAGGCCGACCACCGGCTGCCAGGCGCGCAGCTCGACAATCGCCGCCTGTATTTCGGCAATCGCCGCCAGGCCCAGGTTGGCTTCCTGAAGGCGTACACCGCCGGTTTCCAGCAGCAGCACGGCGCAGGTGGGGATGCCCTTGCGGTTGTCTTCGATGGCCAGCTCCAGCGCACCGGCGATCTTGGCCCCCCCCACCTCGCCCATGCTGCCGCCCTGGAAGCCGCCTTCGATGGCGGCAACCACAGCGTTGCGCCCGTTCAGCAGGCCCTTGGCGATGACCACGCCATCATCGGCCTGGGGCACGATGCCCTGGCGCGGCAGCCAGGGTGACATAAGCCGGTCGAACGGGCCCAGCAGCTCACGGAAGCTGCCCGGGTCGAGCACGGCGCGGGCGCGTTGACGGGCGCCCAGTTCGACAAAGCTGCGGCTGTGCAGCAGGCGTGCGATATCAGTCATGGGCGATCTCCTCGAAGCCTTGCTCCAGGCGCAGGCGCACCACGCCTGGGGTGGCGCCGAAATCATGGATGTCGATGTTCACGGCCGGCCAGGTGCGGCCCTCGAACAGGCGCTGGAACAGCTGCGCCCAGCGGGCAGCGCTGCCGTTGACCGAAGTCACCACCTGGATTTGCAGGCTGCCGGCGGTGCCGGGTTCGATCAGCACTTCAAGGTCGCCGGAGCTGACGCAGCCCACCAGCGTGCGGCCACGCCCAGGGGCGGCGGCGGGGAATTGAAAGGTCAGGGTTTCCATGTCACAGGCTCCCGGCTTTGTCGAGGAACAGGCAGGCGGCCAGCAGATCGGCGGCGCCGCCCGGTGAGGCATTCAGGTGCAGCAGGTGCTGGTCCAGCCGGCGCAGCTGTCGGCGCCCGGCCAGCGTGGCGCTGCCGCCTTCGCTCAGCACGGTACGGGCGCCGTGCTGGACGGCAGCCAGCCCGGTCGGGCCGCTGCGCCAGAGCACGCAGGTATCGTTGAGCACGGCCATGATCGCCAGCAGCGCGTCCAGCCGGGCGTGCGGCTCGCTGGCACCGGCGGCGCGGCTGCGCTGCAGTTGCGGCAGGCCGTGACCGATAACCGCCGGGAAACCTTGTTGCGCCTGTTCGCGGGCGCCGCCAGTGCCATAGCGGCAACGTACCTGCAGGCCATGGCTGTCTTGGGTGGTCATGGCGGGGTCGTCGAACAGTGCGATGCGACCGGCACGGGCAGCCAGGGTGTTGGCATCGGCCTGGGTGTCGAGGGCCTTGGATGCTACCAGCAGGCCGAGGGCCCAGATTGCGCCGCGGTGGGTGTTGACCCCACCGGTCGCGGCCAGCATCGCCGCCTCGCCTTCGCGGCCGAGCTGGCCCAGGGTGGCGCGCAGGGGCTGGCCGAGGGTGCCGATGGCCTGGGCGGCTTCGGCCATGTTGCGCAGGCATGGCCACAGGGCCAGGGCCGAGGCATGCATCAGGGCCAGGGTCATGTCGTGGTGGGCGCCGTTGCCACGGCGGTCGACCAGGCCGGGTTTGGGGGACAGGTCGGCTTCGTCGATCAGGGCTTCCACGGCCAGGTCGGCCAGGTGGTCGGCCAGGGGTAATTTGGTTGCCTGTGCCGGCCTCTTCGCGGGCATGCCCGCTCCCACAGGGACCGCGCTATCTTCAAGTGCATCACTTTCCCTGTGGGAGCGAGCATGCTCGCGAAGAAGCCCACGCGGTTGCAAGTCGAGTGCTTTCATCACCAGCTCCTGAACCGTGCAGGCGGGTTGTAGAGGCCGCCGGACCATTCGACCAGATCGGCGATGCTGCGCGCGGCCAGCAGCTCGCGGCTGGCGTCGGTGCGGCGGATACCGAGGTCTTCGGGCAAGGCGACCAGGCCTTGCTGGCGCAGGCGCTGAGTGTCCTTGGGGTCGTGTCGCAGGCCGATGGCGGTAACCCCGGCCACGGCGGCGATCATCTGCTGGCGCTCTTCCAGGCTGCGGGCCTTGTACAGGTAGGCAATGCCCTCCTCGGTCAGCAGGTGGGTGACGTCGTCGCCATAGATCATCACTGGCGCCAGCGGCATGCCGGCTTTCCTGGCCACTTCCACGGCATCGAGGGTTTCCACGAAGGTGGGCTTGCCGCCTTCCTGGTAGGTCTCGACCATCTGCACCACCAGCTTGCGACCGCGTTCGAGCATGGTTTCCGGCACGGTCATGTCGAGCCAGGCCGGGGTCGCATGGCGCCGGCCACGGGGGTCGTGGCCCATGTTCGGGGCACCGCCGAAGCCGGCCAGGCGGCCGCGGGTCACGGTCGAGGAATGGCCATCGCCATCCACCTGCAGGGTGGCGCCAATGAACAGGTCGACAGCGTATTGCCCGGCCAGCTGGCACATCATGCGGTTGGAACGCAGCGAACCATCACGGCCGGTGAAGAACACGTCCGGGCGCTGGGCGATGTAGTCCTCCATGCCCAGCTCGGTGCCGAAGCAGTGCACGCTTTCCACCCAGCCGGTCTCGATGGCCGGGATCAGCGTCGGGTGCGGGTTGAGTGTCCAGTTGCGGCAGATCTTGCCCTTCAGGCCCAGGGACTCGCCATAGGTGGGCAGGATCAGTTCGATGGCGGCGGTGTTGAAGCCAATGCCATGGTTCAGCGACTGCACCTGGTGTTTCTCGTAGATGCCGCGAATGGCCATCATCGCCATCAGCACGTGCACCGGCTTGATATGGCGCGGGTCGCGGGTGAACAGCGGCTCTATATAGAAAGGCTGGTCGGCAACCACCACGAAATCGACCCAGGATGCCGGGATATCGACCCGTGGCAGGTCATCCACGCGGTCCACCAGCTGGTTGACCTGGGCAATGACGATGCCGTCGCTGAACGCGGCCGGCTCCACCAGTGCCGGGGTGTCTTCGGTACTGGGGCCGGTGAACAGGTTGCCATCGCGGTCGGCCATGAAACCAGCCACCAGGGTGACGTTGGGGATCAGGTCGACCAGCAGCCGCGAGTACAGCTCGATATAGGTGTGGATTGCACCGACTTCGAGCAGGCCGTCTTCCAGCAGCTGGCCAATGCGCAGGCTCTGCGGGCCGGCGAAGGAGAAGTCGAGCTTGCGGGCGATGCCCCGTTCGAACAGGTCCAGGTGCTCGGCGCGGCTGACGCTGGGCATGATCATGTGCAGGTCGTGCAGGCACCCAGGGTCGACCTTGGCCAACGCGCGGGAGAGGAAGTCGGCCTGCTTCTGGTTGTTGCCTTCGAGCACTACCCGGTCGCCGGGAGCCAGCAGCAGTTCCAGGGCTTCGACGATACGCTCGGTGGGCAGCACCACGCCGTCGGCGAGGTGGCGGACCCGGTCAAGGCGGCGCTGCTTTTCGGCGCGCCGCCGCGACCATTGCGGCGGTGGATTCTTGGTTGTTGTCATGGTGACTCCACGGGTTCGCTGTCGTGGGGGTCACCTTAGGGCTGGGGTGGTTGCGCATCAATCAAGCTCAGGCACTGATCGTTACGGCCAGGGTAACGATTTAGCATATGCGCTGTCGCTCATGGCCCTATCGCCGGCAAGCCAGCTCCCACAGGTACAGCGCAGGCCTTGAAAGTTGTGCGGTACCTGTGGGAGCTGGCTTGCCGGCGATAGGGCCAGCCCGGCCAACCTGAAACCTTGCTAGAGTGGCGTTATCGCCACACAAGACAAAAATGCAGAATCCCCCTGCAGATTTGTCGATTGTGCAAGGCAAATTCGCATGACAGGATCCTGCGATCCTCCAGCGAACTCCAGACTTCACTTGGAAAATCAATAACAAAGCAGGGAGAACGCAATGACTGCGCACGCTCATACCTCGGCAACCGACCATGTGCTGGCCGAGGTCCGCAACCAGATCGGCCATCTGACCCTGAACCGCCCCGCCGGCCTCAATGCCCTGACCCTGGACATGGTCCGCAGCCTGCGCCAGCACCTCGACTTGTGGGCCGAAGACCCGCACGTGCACGCCGTGGTACTGCGTGGCGAGGGCCCCAAGGGTTTCTGCGCCGGTGGCGATATCCGCTCGCTGCACGACAGCTTCAAGGCCGGCGAAACGCTGCATGAGAGCTTCTTTGTCGAGGAATACGCCCTTGACCTGGCCATCCACCGTTACCGCAAGCCGGTGCTTGTGCTGATGGACGGCTTCACCCTCGGTGGCGGCATGGGCCTGGCCCAGGGCTGCGACCTGCGCGTGGTCACCGAGCGCAGCCGCCTGGGCATGCCCGAAGTGGCAATCGGCTACTTCCCGGATGTAGGTGGCAGCTACTTCCTGTCGCGTATCCCTGGCGAGCTGGGCACCTACCTGGGCGTCAGTGGCAGCCAGATCCAGGCAGCCGATGCGCTGTACTGCGGCCTGGCCGACTGGTACTTGGCCAGCGACCAGCTGGCAGCCCTCGACGAGGGCCTGGACCAGCTGCACTTCGGCGACAACCCACTCAAGGACCTGCAGAACCTGCTGGCCAGGCTCGGCACCCAGGTGCTCGACGATGCGCCGCTGGAAAAACTGCGCCCGGTCATCGACCACTTCTTCGCCCTGCCCGACGTGCCTGCCATCGTCGAGCAACTGCGTGCGGTGAGCATTGGCGACAGCCACGCCTGGGCCGTGGCCACCGCCGACCAGCTGGAAAGCCGCTCGCCGCTGGCCATGGCGGTTACTCTGGAGATGCTGCGCCGGGGTCGCCACCTGAGCCTTGACGACTGCTTTGCCATGGAGCTGCACCTGGACCGCCAGTGGTTCCAGCACGGCGACATCATCGAAGGCGTGCGCGCGCTGATCATCGACAAGGACAAGCAGCCACGCTGGAACCCGCCGACCCTGGCCGCACTGCAACGCCAGCGGGTCGACCAATTCTTCGAAGGCCTGTGAGCCCGGGAGTACACAGATGCAAGACCTGGAACTGAGCGAAGAACAGATCATGATCCGCGACATGGCCCGGGACTTTGCCCGTGGCGAGATCGCCCCGCATGCCCAGGCCTGGGAAAAGGCCGGCTGGATCGACGATGGCGTGGTGCGCAAGATGGGCGAACTGGGCCTGCTGGGCATGGTGGTGCCGGAAGACTTTGGCGGCAGCTACACCGACTATGTCGCCTACGCCCTGGCGGTGGAAGAGATCGCCGCCGGCTGCGGTGCCACCGGAGCGATGATGAGCATCCACAACTCGGTGGGCTGCGGCCCGCTGCTGGCCTACGGCACGGCCGAACAGCAACAGCAGTGGCTGCCACGCCTGGCCACCGGCGAGGTGATCGGCTGCTTCTGCCTGACCGAGCCACAGGCCGGTTCCGAGGCGCACAACCTGCGTACCCGCGCCGAGCTGGTGGATGGCCAGTGGGTGATCAACGGCGCCAAGCAGTTCGTCAGCAACGCCCGCCGCGCCGGGTTGGCCATCGTCTTCGCGGTGACCGACCCGGAGTTGGGCAAAAAGGGCCTGTCGGCGTTCCTGGTGCCAACCGACAACCCGGGCTTCAAGGTCGATCGCAGCGAGCACAAGATGGGCATCCGCGCTTCCGACACCTGCGCGGTCACCTTCGACAACTGCCGCATCCCTGCCGCCAACATCCTCGGTGAGCGTGGCAAGGGCCTGGCCATCGCCCTGTCCAACCTCGAGGGCGGCCGTATCGGCATTGCTGCCCAGGCACTGGGCATTGCCCGCGCCGCGTTCGAGGCGGCGTTGGTCTACTCGCGTGATCGGGTGCAGTTCGGCAAGCCGATCAACGAACACCAGAGCATCGCCAACCTGCTGGCCGACATGCAGGTGCAGGTGAATGCCGCGCGCTTGCTGATCCTGCATGCCGCGCGCCTGCGCAGCGCCGGCAAGCCGTGCCTGTCGGAGGCCTCGCAGGCCAAGCTGTTCGCTTCGGAAATGGCCGAGCGGGTGTGCTCGATGGCGGTCCAGGTGCATGGCGGGTATGGCTACCTGGAGGATTATCCGGTGGAGCGCTACTACCGCGATGCGCGGATCACGCAGATCTATGAAGGGTCTAGCGAGATTCAGCGGATGCTGATTGCGCGGGAGTTGAAGCACTATCCCCTGTAATCAGACGGGATACTGGGGCCGCTGTGCGGCCCATCGCAGGCAAGCCAGCTCCCACAGGCACTGCACCGCCTTCGCAACCTGTGGAGTACCTTGTGGGAGCTGGCTTGCCACACAGGCATTGCACTGCCTTCGCAGCCTGTGAAGTACCTTGTGGGAGCTGGCTTGCCGGCGATAGGGCCAGTACAGGCAGTGCAAGAAGTTGCCTCAAAAAAGCAGATCAGTGCTTCAACGCCAATAGCGCGAATCATCCACCACCCTGGCATGCCCCTCGAACAGCGCCGGCAACTGCTCCTTGAGGTAGTCGATCCAGGTGCGCACCTTGGCATCCAGATAATGCCGTGACGGGTAGATCGCATACAGCGCACTTTCGCGCAGGCGATACGGCGCCAGCAACCGGCACAACCGCCCCTGCTCGATCGCCTGGCTGGCCGTGTAGAACGGCAGCAGGCCAATGCCCATGCCCAGCTCGCTGGCCACCAGCATGGCGTCGGCGACGTTGGTGGAAAAACTGTCGCTCGGTGCGATCACGCACTGGTCCACCCCTTGCGGGAACACCCAGTCACCTTCGTACATCGGATAAGCCATGCGCAGGCAACGGTGCTGGTGCAGGTCTTCCGGGCGCTCTGGCACGCCGTGGGCCACCAGGTAGCTCGGCGCCGCGCAGGGGATGCTGAAAATGTTGCCCAGCGGCACGGCGATCAGCTGCGAATCCGGCAGCGCCCCGTCCACGGTAATCACCACGTCGTGCCCTTCGGCCAGCGGGTCAGGGTTGCGCTGGGACAGGGTCAGCTCGATCACCACCTCCGGGCACAATGCGTTGTAGCCGGCCACCAGCGGCATCAGCAACAGGCCCAGGCCGTGCGGGCAATGCAAACGCAGGTGGCCGCGGGGCGTGAGGTGCGCGCCACGGGCTTCGCCCACCGCCTCTTCGGTCAGCAACATGATCTGCCGCGAGCGCTCGAGAAACCGCTCGCCCGCCTCGCTCATGCGCAAACGCCGCGTGGTGCGGTGCAGCAGGCGGGTCTGAAGCTGGTTTTCCAGCTCGGCAACGATGCGCGAAACCTGCGCCGCAGAAATGTCCAGGGCATTGGCGGCCGCAGCGAAGCTGCCACATTCCACCACACGGGCGAAGGTACGCATGGCATGCAGCATGTCCATGAAGGTGTGCTCCTTGTTCGGTCTTATTCTTGCGTTACAGGCAGGAATCTATCACGGGTTAGCCCATTTATTGTGGATGACCAATGAATGGATCATTAGCCATACATTGAAAAAAGGAGCCTGCCATGAAACGTTCGATCGCTGTCCTTGCCGTTGCCGCTACTCTCGCCTCGTTCGGTGCCTTTGCCGACACCGGCAGCAACCAGCCGGTCAGCAGCAGCAACTACGAATACGGCATGCCGCTGGACGTGGCCAAGGTCATCTCCATCACCCCGGCCAGCAACGCCGCCGACTGCCAGGTTGGCACCGCGCACATGGTGTATGTCGACCACCAGGGCCAGAAGCGCGAAATCGACTACCGGGAAATGGGCAACTGCTCGCAGCAGTGAGTCAGGCCAGCACCTCGGTGATCCAGCCGACCTGTTGCCTGAAGTCGTCGATTTTCGCCTGAGGCACCGCACCGCGGGCCCGCTCGAAGTTGGCCAGGGTCTGCTGCTTCTGCCGCAGCATGCGCCGCCACTTGACCAGGAACGCCTCGCTTTTCTCCTGCATCAGCACCGGGCCGAAGTACAGCTGTTCAGCGGTGTACGCCGCCTTGCCCGGCTCGGCGACGATGATCTCGTAGTCGAAGCGGTTTTCCCGCAGCAGCTCTTCGCTGACGATCCGGTAACCATTGCCCACCAGCCACTGGCGCAGTTCGCGCTCGGCGCCATTGGGCTGCAGCACCAGGCGGGTGACGCCAGCCAGGCGTTGTTTGCCGGCCTCGAGGATTTCGCACATGGTGTCGCCCCCCATGCCGCAGATACTGATCACCGAGATGCGGTCTTCCGCCTCGACCGCTGCCAGGCCATCGGCCAGGCGCACGCTGACCCGCCCTTCCAGGCCGTTCCTGCGCACGTTGCGCTGGGCCGAAGCGAACGGCGTCTGCGCCACCTCGCCCGCTACCGCCGCGTCCAGCACGCCGCGCAGCATCAAGGCCACCGGCAGGTAGCCATGGTCCGAGCCGATGTCGGCCAGGCGCGCGCCTTGCGGTACTTGTGCAGCCACGCGCTCCAGGCGCCTGGACAATGTCTGTTCGTTCAACGTAAACCCCTGCTTTGCAATCGGCCGCGATTCTGACGGCGAACGCCGCGCATTTCAAACACCGGGGTGCCCTCGACCGTGCCGGCGCGCTCGCGTAGGCTTGCCGCTTTCCTTCCGTAGCAAGGCAAGACACCCCATGGCACAAGCAGACATCATCTACACCCCGGACCCGGACGCCGAGTCGATTTCCTCCGACGTTGCCGAATACAACGGCGTGCTGGTCACCACGCAGATCCCGACCCACGCCGATGGCAGCCTGGAACTGGGCGGCATCGTCGAGCAGAGCGAGTGCACCCTGCAGGCGCTGAAAGTGGCGCTGGAGAAGGCCGGCAGCGGCATGGACCGCGTGCTGCACCTGACCATCTACCTCACCGACATGGCCGACCGCGCGGCATTCAACGAGGTGTACCAGCGCTTCTTCAGCAAGCCCTGGCCGGTACGCGCCGCCGTGGGCGTGGCTGCACTGGCGTTCGAAGGCATGCGCGTGGAAGTGACCGCAATGGCCGCCAAGCGCTGATTCACCTTCAAGGGCCCTATCGCCGGCAAGCCAGCTCCCACCTCGACCGCGCTGCCCTCAAGCCTGTGCAGTACCTGTGGGAGCTGGCTTGCCGGCGATAGGGCCGGTGCAGGCAGTACACCTCTCGGCACCCCGATGATGCCGCCAGCCCGTTTCGCCGCTACAATGCCCGCCTAAACCGTGACAGCCCGAACCTATAACGACATGTCCCTTCCAAAGAATCACCTGGAACTGCTCAGCCCTGCCCGTGACGTGGCCATCGCCCGCGAAGCGATCCTGCACGGTGCCGACGCCATCTACATCGGTGGCCCGAGCTTCGGCGCGCGCCATAACGCCTGCAACGAAGTCAGCGATATCGCCGAACTGGTCGAGTTCGCCCATCGCTACCATGCACGCGTGTTCACCACCATCAACACCATCCTCCACGACAACGAGCTGGAGCCCGCGCGCAAGCTGATCCACCAGCTGTACGACGCCGGTGTCGACGCGCTGATCGTGCAGGACCTGGGGGTGATGGAGCTGGATATCCCGCCGATCGAGCTGCACGCCAGCACCCAGACCGACATCCGCACCCTGGAACGGGCCAGGTTCCTCGACCAGGCCGGCTTCTCCCAGCTGGTGCTGGCGCGTGAGCTGAACCTGCAGCAGATCCGCGCCATCGCCGCCGAAACCGACGCCGCCATCGAATTCTTCATCCACGGTGCGCTGTGCGTGGCCTTCTCCGGCCAGTGCAACATCTCCCATGCGCAGACCGGCCGCAGCGCCAACCGTGGCGACTGCTCGCAAGCCTGCCGCCTGCCCTACACCCTGAAGGATGACCAGGGCCGCGTGGTCGCGTTCGAGAAGCACCTGCTGTCGATGAAGGACAACAACCAGACCGCCAACCTGGCTGACCTGGTCGATGCCGGCGTGCGCTCGTTCAAGATCGAAGGCCGCTACAAGGATGTGGCCTATGTGAAGAACATCACCGCCCACTACCGCAAGGAGCTCGACGCCATCCTCGAAGGCCGCCCGGAGCTGGCCCGCGCCTCCAGCGGCCGCACCGAGCACTTCTTCGTGCCCGACCCGGACAAGACCTTCCATCGCGGCAGCACCGACTACTTCGTCACCGACCGCAAGGTCGACATCGGCGCCTTCGACTCGCCAACCTTCACCGGCCTGCCGGTGGGTGTGGTGGAAAAGGTCGGCAAGCGTGACCTGCAGGTGGTCACCGAGGTGCCGCTGACCAACGGCGACGGCCTCAATGTGCTGGTCAAACGCGAAGTGGTGGGCTTCCGCGCCAACATCGCCGAACCGCGTGGCGAGTTCGAGGAAGACGGCGAGAAGCGCTACCGCTACCGCGTCGAGCCCAACGAAATGCCCGAAGGCCTGCACAAGCTGCGGCCCAACCACCCGCTGTCGCGCAACCTCGACCACAACTGGCAGCAAGCCCTGCAACGCACCTCGGCCGAGCGCCGCGTCGGCGTGCAATGGCACGCGGTACTGCGCGAACAACGCCTGGCGTTGACCGTCACCAGCGAGGAAGGCGTGAGCGCGCAAGTGGCACTGGACGGCCCGTTCGGCCCGGCCAACAAGCCGCAGCAGGCGCTGGACCAGCTGCACGACCTGCTCGGCCAGCTGGGTACCACCATGTACCACGCCGACAGCATCGAGCTGGACGCCCCGCAGGCGTACTTCGTCCCCAACTCGCAGCTCAAGGCCCTGCGCCGCGAAGCCATCGAGGCGCTAACTGCAGCACGGGTGCAGGCGCACCCGCGTGGCGGGCGCAAGGCCGAGACCACGCCACCGCCGGTTTACCCCGAGTCGCACCTGTCGTTCCTGGCCAACGTGTACAACCAGAAGGCCCGCGACTTCTACCACCGCCACGGCGTGCAACTGATCGACGCGGCCTACGAGGCTCATGAAGAGCACGGCGAAGTGCCGGTGATGATCACCAAGCACTGCCTGCGCTTCTCCTTTAACCTGTGCCCCAAGCAGGCCAAGGGCGTGACCGGCGTGCGCACCAAGGTAGCGCCGATGCAGCTGATCCAGGGTGATGAAGTGCTGACCCTGAAGTTCGACTGCAAGCCGTGCGAAATGCACGTGATCGGCAAGATGAAAAGCCACATCATCGACCTGCCGACCCCGGGCAGCGCGGTTGCGCAGGTGGTTGGGCATATCAGCCCGGAAGACCTGCTGAAGACCATTCCGCGCGGGGCGCATTGATTTAGCCTGCAAGGGCCCTTTCGCGGGCACGCCCGCTCCCACAGGGATCTCCACAGTCCTCCATACCTGTGCAGTATCTGTGGGAGCGGGCATGCCCGCGAAGAGGCCCGCGACGACACAAAAAAGTCTCAAATGAGACCATCCCGCTTGATCCCCCTACCATTTCCTGCACAATGATTGGCATGCGAACCACGCGAGGCATGCCGATGCAACCCACCCCGCACGATGAACGCCTGCTCAAGGCCCTGGCCCACGCTATCGTGGTCCACCCCCGCGCCACCCTCAAGGAGCTGGCCGAAACCGCTGGCGTCAGCAAAGCGACCCTGCACCGCTTCTGCGGCACCCGCGACAACCTGGTGGCGATGCTTGAGAACCATGGTGAACAGGTGCTCAACCAGGTGATCGACAATGCCGCCTTGCACACGGCCGAACCCCTGGCCGCCGTGCGTCACCTGATTTCCGAGCACCTCAAGCACCGCGAGATGCTGGTGTTCCTGATGTTCCAGTACCGTCCCGACACCCTGCTGAACGACAACGAAGACCGCCGCTGGCTGGCCTACACCCAGGCGATGGATGCGTTTTTCCTGCGTGCGCAGCAGATGGGCGTGTTGCGCATCGACATCAGCGCGGCGGTGTTCACCGAGATGTTCATCACCCAGATCTACGGCATGGCCGATGCCGAGCGGCGTGGGCGTGCGGCCAGTGCCAATTCGGCGCAGGCGCTGGAGCAACTGTTCCTGCAGGGGGCACTGGCCAAGGTCTGAGGGTGGGGCTACTGGCCTTATCGCCGGCAAGCCAGCTCCCACCTCGACCGCGCTGCCCTCAAGGCCTGTGCAGTACCTGTGGGAGCTGGCTTGCCGGCGATCAGGCCGGTAGCCCTTACACAAAAAAAGGCCCCTGGGCACAAGTCCCAGGGGCCAAAGCGGTTGGATCACCCAACCAAAGGAGCCTTTCTCAGCCGCGCGCCGGCCATCCGCCGCCCAGGGCGCGGAACAGGTCCACCAGCGCCAGCTGCCGCTGCGTACTTGCCTCGATGTACGCCGCTTCATTCACAAAATCACTACGCTGCGCATCCAGGTAGCGAAGGTGGCTGTCTATCCCGCCTTCATAACGCGCCTTGGCCAGGGCCACCGTTGCGCGGCTGGTATCGGCCAGGGCCCGACGGGCGATTTCCTCACGCCGCAAGGTATCGGTAGCCGCCAGGGCATCGGCCACCTCACGAAACGCCTGCTGGACTGCCCCCTCATAAGCCGCCACCGCCGAGTCCTTGCGCGCCTCGGCCAGGCTCAGCCCGGCCCGGTTGCGCCCGGCATCGAAGATTGGCAATGACAACTGCGGCATGAAGCTCCAGCTGCGCGAACCGCCATCGAACAGGCCGGATACCTGGGTACTCGACGTGCCAAAACTGCCGGTCAGGCTGATACGCGGGAAGAATGCCGCCCGCGCCGCGCCAATATCGGCATTGCGCGCCCGCAAGCGGTGCTCGGCGGCGAGGATGTCCGGGCGCCGTTCAAGCAGCACCGACGGCGCGCCAGGGGCAATGTCCTGCAGCACGCTGGGCGCCGCCTGGCGTTCGGCCGGCAGGGCCTTGGTCGCCTCGCTGTTGCCCACCAGCAGCACCAGCGCGTTGTAGGCCTGGCGCTGTTGGCGCAGATTGCTCTCCAGCTCGGCACGGGACTGCTCGACCAGGCCGAGCGCCTCCTGATGGTCCAGCGCCGTGGCCGTACCGGCGGCGCGACGCTGGCCGATCAGGGCCAGCGAGTCCTCGCGGCTGGCCAGGGTCTGCCGGGTCAGGGCCAGGCGCCGCTCGCTGCCGTCCAGGCTCAGGTAGGCCTGGCTCACTTCGGCGATCAGGGCAATGCGCGCGGCGCGGCCAGCCTCTTCGGTGGCCAGGTACTGCTCCAGGGCCGCATCGCTCAGGCTCTTCACCCGGCCGAACAGGTCCACCTCGTACTCAGGCAACGACAGGCCGACCTGGTAGCTGCTGGCAACGCCTTCACGGCCATCGCCGGCCAGCCCGGCGGGCTGGTGCTGGCGGTTGGCGGAAGCCGCGGCGTTCACCCCCGGCACGCGGTCGGCACGCTGGATGCGGTACTGCGCACGCGCCTGGTCGATGTCCAGCAGGGTCTGGCGCAGCGAGCGGTTGTTGTCCAGCGCCGTGCTCACCAACTGACGCAACACCGGGTCGACGATGAACGCCTGCCAGCCCAGCTGGTCCACCTGTTGCCCGTGGCTGGCGGCATCGTTCCACTGGCTGGCGACTGGCGCCTCGGGGCGCTGGTAGGTCGGCGCCAGGGAGCAGCCGCTGGCCAGCAACGCCAGGGCGAAGGGCACAAACAGATTACGCATGACCATCACTCCGGCACCTCGACGGCTTGGGCTTGTGGCGCTGGCTTGCGCTTGAGCAGCGACAGCACCCAGACAAAACAGATCGGTACGAACACCACACCCAGCAAGGTGGCGCTGAGCATGCCGCCGATCACCCCGGTGCCGATTGCCCGCTGGCTGGCCGCACCGGCACCGCTGGCGATGGCCAGGGGCACCACGCCGAGGATGAACGCCATCGAGGTCATCACGATCGGCCGGAAGCGCAGGCGTGCGGCCTCGATGGCGGCTTCACGCAGGCTGTAACCCTTCTCCCACAGTTCCTTGGCGAACTCGACGATCAGGATGGCGTTCTTCGCCGCCAGGCCGATGATGGTGATCAGGCCAACCTTGAAGTACACGTCGTTGGGCATGCCGGTGACCATCACCGCCAGCACCGCGCCCAGTGCGCCGATCGGCACGATGAGCATCACCGTCAGCGGGATCGCCCAGCTTTCGTACAACGCCACCAGCAGCAGGAACACCACCAGGATGGCCAGGGCGAACAGGCTGCCGGCCTGGCCGCTGGAGACCTTTTCCTGGTACGACAGGCCGGTCCAGGCGTAGCCGATCCCCGGCGGCAGTTCGCTGACCAGGCGCTCCATCTCGGCCATCGCCTGGCCAGTGCTGTAGCCTGGTGCGGCATCACCGGAAATACGGATCGACGGGTAGCCGTTGTAGCGCACGATCTGTACCGGCCCTTCCTCCCAGCGGGTGGTGACGAAGGCACTGAACGGCACCTGCTGGCCATCGGCATTCGGCGCGTACAGGCGCAGCACGCTTTCCGGGGTCATGCGCTCGCCCTGCTCGGCCTGCACCACCACCCGCTGTTGCCGGCCGGCGTTGGTGAAGTCGTTGATCACCGCCGAACCAAAGGCGGTGGCCAGGGTGTTGTTGATGGTCTCGAAGGTCACGCCCAGGGCGCGGGCCTTTTCCCGGTCGATGTCGACCCGCAGCTGCGGTGCCTCGGCCAGCCCTTCCATCATCGCGTAGAGGATGATCGGGTTGCCGTTGGCCTGGCCCAGGATCTGGTCGCGCGCTGCCAGCAAGGCCTCACGGCCCAGGCCGCCACGGTCGAGCAGGCGCAGGGCGAAACCACCGGCATTGCCCAGGCCATCGATCGGTGGCGGGTTTACCGCCATGATCGCGCCATCGCCGTAGCCGGCGAACTGCGCGTTGATCGCCTGGGTTTCGGCATCCACCGATTGCTCGGCGCCGCGCACCGACCAGTCCTTGTAGGTAGGGAACGCCAGCGCGGCGTTCTCGCCCATACCGGAGAAGCTGAAGCCACTGACCATGAACGCCGAGGCCAGGGCTTCACGCGACATCAGGAACTGCTCCAGGGCCTGCCCGGTAGCATCGGTACGCACACGGCTGGCGCCCGGCGGCAGCTGCACGTCGACAATGGCATAGCCCTGGTCTTCCACCGGCACGAATGATTCCGGCAAACGCAGGTAGAAGTAGCCCAGCATCGCCAGGATGCCGGCGTACACCAGCATGTAGCGGCCGGCACGGCGCACCAGGGCATTGTTCATTACCGAATAGCGCTCGGTCAGCCGCGCAAAGCCGCGGTTGAAGGCGCCGAAGAAGCCGCGCTTTTCATGGTGCCCAGGGGCCACCGGCTTGAGCAGCGTGGCGCACAGGGCCGGGGTGAAGGTAAGCGCGAGGAAGCCCGAAAACAGGATCGACACCGCCAGCGACAGGGAAAACTGCTGGTAGATCACCCCCACCGAACCCGACATGAACGCCAGTGGCATGAACACCGCCGACAGCACCAGGGTGATGCCGATGATCGCGCCAGACACCTGGCCCATGGCCTTGACCGTGGCATCGGCCGGCGACAGGCCCTCCTCGGCCATGATCCGCTCGACGTTCTCTACCACCACGATGGCGTCGTCGACCAGGATGCCGATGGCCAGCACCATGCCGAACATGGTCATCATGTTCACCGAGAAGCCCATCAGCTTCATCACCATCAGCGTGCCCAGCAGGCACACCGGCACCACGATCGACGGAATCAGCGTGTAGCGGATGTTCTGCAGGAACAGGAACATCACCAGGAACACCAGCACCATGGCTTCGAGCAGGGTGTGGATGACCTTTTCGATGGCCACGTCGACGAAGCGCGAGGTGTCGTAGGGCACCGAATACTCGACGCCTTCGGGGAAGAACTCGCTCAGCTCGGCCAGGCGCTGCTTGACCAGCTCGGCGGTTTTCAGCGCATTGGCGCCCGGTGCCAGCTGCACCGCACCGGCCACCGCAGGCTTGCCGTCCAGGCGCGAGGAGAAGTTGTAGCTTTCCATGCCCACTTCCAGGCGTGCGACATCGGCCAGGCGCACCAACGAACCGTCCGGGTTGGCGCGCAGCACCACGCGGCCGAACGCCTGCGGGTCGTCCAGGGTGCCTTGCACCGCCAGGGTGGCGGTCAGCTCTTGCTGGCTGCTGCCAGGCGCACTGCCGAAGCTGCCAGCCGGCACCTGCACGTTCTGGCCACGGATGGCGTTGCTCACGTCATCGATCGACAGCCCGTAGCCGACCAGCTTCTGTGGGTCGACCCACACACGCATGGCAGCTTCCGACGAGAAGAACTGCAACTTGCCCACGCCCGGGACCCGGCGCAGCTCGTTGTTGATATTGCGAGCGGCATAGTCGCCCAGCGCCGTGGTATCGGCCTGGCCGGCGCCGTCCTTGTAGCTGAGGGCGTAGATGAGCAGGAAGCCGGCACTGGTCTGCTCGACCTGGATACCCTGGGTAATCACCGCCTGCGGCATGCGCGCCTCGGCCTTTTTCAGGCGGTTCTGCACATCGACCTGGGCCAGCTCCGGGTCGGTGCCTGGTTCGAAGGTGACCACCACCTCGGCCATGCCGTTGGAGTTGTTGGTGGACTCGAAGTACAGCAGGTTCTTGGCGCCGTTGAGCGACTCTTCGATGATGCTGGTCACCGATTCCACCAGCACCTTGGCCGAAGCGCCCGGGTAGGTGGCGGTGATGGTGATCTGTGGCGGAGCCACGTTGGGGTACTGGGCCACCGGCAGCGTGGGAATTACCAGCAAACCGGCCAGGGAAATGAACAACGCCACGACCCAGGCGAAGTTCGGCCGCTTGATGAAGAACTTGGACATCTCGTAACCCTCGCCTCAACGCGCCGCGGCTTGTTGCGCCGGGGCCGGTGCCACCGGCATGCCCGGGGCCAGGCCGGCAGGGCTGCCAACGATCACCTGGTCACCCGGGCGCAGGCCCTCGGTCACCTGCCAGCGGGCACCGTGCATGGCACCGGTGCGCACGCTGCGCGCCTCGGCAACCCCGCCAATGCCCACCAGCATCACCCGCGCTTCACCGTCGCTGCCGCGCTGGATGGCGCGCTGCGGGACGAGGATGGCTTGGTTGTCGGTGCCTTGCGGGGTGCGCACGCGCACGTACATGCCCGGCAGCAGGATGCCGTCGGCGTTGTCGAAGCGGCCACGCAGGGTGACCTGGCCGGTACCGCGGTCGACCGCGACGTCGGTGAACATCAGCGCGCCCGGGCGCTCATAGTCAGTGCCTTCCACCTGGGCGGTCAGGGCCTGCTGGTCACCGGCCGCCAGCGCGCCGTCCTTCAGTGCCTGGCGCAGGCGCAAGGCATCGGCGGCGGACTGGGTGAAATCGACGTAGATCGGGTCGAGCTGCTGGATACGCGCCATGAGCGTGGCGTCACCCTGCCCTACCAGTGCACCTTCGGTGACCAGTGCGCGGCCGATGCGGCCAGAGATCGGCGCCTTGACCGTGGCATAGCCCAGGTTCAGGCGCGCGGTCTCGACATCGGCCTGGGCCGAACGCACCGCGGCCTGGCCGCTGCGCAGCTCGGCGCTGGCGGTGTCGAAATCCTGCTGGCTGACCGCCTCGATTTTCACCAAGGGTTCGTAGCGGCGCACCCGCGCCTGGACTTCGAGCATTACCGACCGGGCTTTGGCCAGGTCGGCTTCGGCGCGTGCCAGCGCGGCCTTGAATGGCGCAGGGTCGATCTGGAACAGCACATCGCCGGCCTTGACGTCGGCGCCCTCTTCAAAACGCTTGTGCAGGACGATGCCGGCCACCCGTGCGCGCACCTCGGCGACACGCATGGGTTCGACCCGGCCCGGCAGGGTTGCCGCCAGGGTCAGGGGTTCGCTGGCGACCGTCACGGTCTGCACCGGAAAGGCGCTTTGGGCCGCAGACGGCGGCGCTTCCGCTTCGCCGCAGCCGGCCAGCGCGACTGCTGCCGCCAGGCAGCTGGCCATTCCTATTGCACGCAAGTTGCTCATGATTCACCCGAGCTTTAGATGGAAAAACGGCCCGAATGATATTGGCGAAGGCAAAATGAGTCAATTTTGTCTCATTTGATACTTTGTTAATAATTGTGAAGCCTGTCCGGTGTAGGAGCGGCCTTGTGTCGCGATCGGGCGCGCAGCGGCCGCAATTCAGGCGCTGCCGTGTGTACTGGAGATACGGGATGCAGGTTTGGCGGCCGCTTCGCGCCCGATCGCGACACAAGGCCGCTCCTACAGGGATCGCGCAGGGCCTAGGCTTGGCGCCATGCCTGTAGAAGACCTTGAAGCCTGCACGGTCAGTGTGGGAGACGGGCATGCCCGCGAACACCGGCGTAGCCGGTGCCATCCACCGCGGCGCCTGCTTCGCGGGTGAACCCGCTCCCACAGGGATCGCGCAAGGCCCAGGGGCTGGCGCCATGCGTGTACAGGCAATGACCTGAATCAAAGACCTTGAAGCCTGCACGGTCAGTGTGGGAGCGGGTTTACCCGCGAACACCGGCGTAGCCGGTGCCATCCACCGCGGCGCCTGCTTCGCGGGTGAACCCGCTCCCACAGGGATCGCGCAAGGCCCAGGCTTGGCGCCATGCGTGTACAGGCAATGGCCTGAATCAAAGACCTTGAAGCCTGCACGGTCAATGTGGGAGCGGGTTTACCCGCGAACACCGGCGTAGCCGGTGCCATCCACCGCAGCGCCTGCTTCGCGGGCATGCCCGCTCCCACAGGGATCGCGCAAGGCCCCGGGGCTAGCGCCATGTCTGTAAAGGCAATGGCCTGAATCAAAGACCTTGAAGCCTGCACGGTCACTGTGGGAGCGGGTTTACCCGCGAACACCGGCGTAGCCGGTGCCATCCACCGCGGCGCCTGCTTCGCGGGCATGCCCGCTCCCACAGGGATCGCGCAAGGTCCTGGGGCTGGCGCCATGCCTGTAGTGGCAATGGCCTGAATCAAAGACCTTGAAGCCTACACGGTCAGTGTGGGAGCGGGCATGCCCGCGAACACCGGCGTAGCCGGTGCCATCCACCGCGGCGCCTGCTTCGCGGGTGAACCCGCTCCCACAGGGATCGCGCAAGGCCCAGGCTTGGCGCCATGCCTGTAGTGGCAATGGCCTGAATCAAAGACCTTGAAGCCTACACGGTCAGTGTGGGAGCGGGTTTACCCGCGAACACCGGCGTAGCCGGTGCCATTCACCGCAGCGCCTGCTTCGCGGGCATGCCCGCTCCCACAGGGATCGCGCAAGGTCCCGGGGCTGGCGCCAGGCCTGTAGGGGCAATGGCCTGAATCAAAGACCTTGAAGCCTGCACGGTCAGTGTGGGAGCGGGCATGCCCGCGAACACCGGCGTAGCCGGTGCCATCCACCGCGGCGCCTGCTTCGCGGGCATGCCCGCTCCCACAGGGATCGCGCAAGGTCCCGGGGCTGGCGCCAGGCCTGTAGAGGCAATGGCCTAAATCAAAGACCTTAAAGCCTACACAGTCAGTGTAGGAGCGGGCATGCCCGCGAACACCGGCGTAGCCGGTGCCATCCACCGCGGCGCCTACTTCGCGGGCATGCCCGCTCCCACAGGGATCGCGCAAGGTCCCGGGGCTGGCGCCAGGCCTGTAGTGGCAATGGCCTGAATCAAAGACCTTGAAGCCTGCACGGTCAGTGTAGGAGCGGGCATGCCCGCGAACACCGGCGTAGCCGGTGCCATCCACCGCGGCGCCTACTTCGCGGGCATGCCCGCTCCCACAGGGATCGCGCAAGGTCCCGGGGCTGGCGCCAGGCCTGTAGAGGCAATGGCCTGAATCAAAGACCTTGAAGCCTACACGGTCAGTGTGGGAGCGGGCATGCCCGCGAACACCGGCGTAGCCGGTGCCATCCACCGCGGCGCCTGCTTCGCGGGCATGCCCGCTCCCACAGGGACCGCATGACCTTTTGCGCTGCTGCTCAGCGAATCTGATGCTTGTGCAGCAACCGATAGAAAGTCGGCCGGGATATACCTAGCACCTTGGCCGCCACGCTCAGGTTGCTACTATGCCGGCTGAGTACATCGCACAGCGCCTGGCGCTCGGCCCGGTGCTTGTACTCCTCCAGCGTACCCAGCGGTTGCTGCATCTGGTCGAGGGTCTGCAATCCCAGGTCCTGCGCCTCTATTTGCCGACCTTCGGCCAGCACCAACCCGCGCCGCACCCGGTTGGCCAACTCGCGGACATTGCCCGGCCAGTCATGCCGGCCCATGGCCGCCAGGGCATGGTCGCTGAACGAACGCGGTCGACGCCCGGTTTCCAGGCTGTAGAAATGGGCAAAATGGCTGGCCAGCATCGACAGGTCGCCATGCCGGTCGCGCAAAGGCGCGGTCACTACCTGCAACACGTTCAGGCGGTAATACAGGTCTTCGCGAAAGCGCCCTTGCTCAATGGCCCTTTCCAGGTCCACGTGGGTTGCCGCCAGCACCCGCACATCCACCGGGATCGGCTGGCTGCCCCCCACGCGCTCGATGTGCTTTTCCTGCAGAAAACGCAGCAAGTTGGCCTGCAACTCCAGCGGCAGGTCGCCAATTTCGTCGAGGAACAACGTTCCACCATGGGCCGCTTCGATGCGCCCGGCCTTGCGCTGATGAGCACCGGTGAAGGCGCCCTTCTCATGGCCGAACAGTTCCGACTGGATCAGGTGCTCGGGGATCGCCCCGCAGTTGATGGCAATGAATGGCTGCTCGCTGCGTTGCGACTGACGGTGCAGGGTGCGGGCCACCAGTTCCTTGCCGGTACCGCTTTCACCGCGGATCAGCACCGGCGATTCAGTAGGCGCCAACTTGCCCAGCAGCTTGCGCAACTCGCGGATCGGGCGGCTGTCACCGAGCAGCTCGTGGCTGGTTTCATCCACCCTCGCCACCCCTTTGCCACGCAGGCGCGCCATGCCGAAGGCCCGGCCCAAGGTAACCTGCACGCGGGAAACGTCGAACGGCAAGGTGTGGAAGTCGAAGAACCATTCACAAACGAAATCGCCGACGGCCGGCATGCGCAGCTGTTCGGCGCTGAGCACGGCAATCCATTCGGTGTTGCTGCGCTTGATCAAGTCCTTGACCCCGTCCGGGCGCCTGAGGTGCGACGCCTGCAAGCGCAACAGGCCCACATCGCAAGGATGATCCAGCGCGGCACCGAGCATGCAGCTGTCCACATCCCAGCCTGCGCTGCGCAATCCAGGCAACAAACGGTGGCAGTCATCGCAGGGGTCGACGATGAGCAAACGGCGTAGAGCGGCAGGCTGCTGCATGACCGATCCTTGGCGCCAGTTTTCGGTTTTGTGAAATAAAACAGTAAGTTGTGGCGCCCGATTAACAGTAGCAACGAAGTTGACGGTTCCCAGTACCGTCTGTCTGCCGAATCATTTTTTTACAATCAGTGACGGGAATTTTCGCACTTTATCGACATCACATGGCGGCATGGGCAAGAACGGATTCGAACCTGGCAAATTTTTTTACAACCAATGTGTGACTCGCCCCCGGACAACGAGCATCAGTACACATAACCCCGCGCTGCACTTCGCGATAACCGAGGCGACTTTGAAGCAACGCGGACTTACCTGGATGTTTGGGACCATAGAGAGACCGAACCATGAATGCCCCGCTCCGTGTCAACGAAGCACTGCTGATTGCCGACCACGCCTTCGAACCTTTCCAGTGCGTAGCCTGGGATGCACCCAACGGTACTGGTGAACTGAGCCTGGCAGTGATCGACCGGACCAGCACCCGCATCGGCAGCAAGCAAGTGTCCTCGCGTATCTACTCCGACCCGGCCCAATGGGCCAGCCTGATCGAGGAAGTGCGCGCCGAACTGTGCGAAAAAGGTTACGACCTGCAACCGTGGTCGATGCCGAAATAATATCGGCCGGCAAACCAAGTGCGTGCACCGCCACGCACTTGTACAACTTCCGAGTTGCTGTTCTGGCAACTTTTCTTATTGCGACATAGTGTCGCATCGATACTTTTTCAATCCACCAACCTGAACTGTTGCAGGTGCTGGTAATCAGCCTGAAGTTGTTGCGCCAGACGCTGCGCACGGCCCAGGCGCACTGGCGCCAGTTCCATATCCACCAGCAAAGTGGCACACGGCATTGGTTGCACGGCATTCCAGTGCTGCAGGCGACCGTCGGTAAACACCAGGCAGCGCAATGCTTCTTCAGGGTGGGCCCGTTGCCGCGCCTGCAACCAGTGCCGAGCCTGTTCCAGTGCTGCGATCAACGGCGTGCCGCCACCGGCACCCAAGGCTTGCAGCCAGGGTTGCAAAGCGGCCGAGGCCTTCAGGCCGTGGCGCTGCCACTGCGGCGTGCGCCCGCTGGCGGTAAGCAGGGCCAGCCGGGCACGCTGGCGGTAGGCCTGGTCGAACAGCGCCGCCAGCAGCCCTTTGGTTTGTGCCAACGCCTGGTGGCGGCGGGTCGAGGCCGACGCATCGACGATTATCAGCCACAGTTCTGCGGGCCTGCTCTGGCGTTGTTGCCAGCACAGGTCCTGGCGCTGGCGTGGCCGGCCCTTGAGCAGGGTCGGCAGCCAGGCCACCCGACCGGCCGTGGCACTGCGCGACCGCCCTCGGCTGGCACCGTACTGCTTGCCTGCGCCTGCTTTGGCATCCGCCCCTTTGGCAGGTGGCTGGGGGATGCTCAGGGCTTTTTTGCCCAGTTCGGCACCTCGCGGCGGGCGCCGCTGGCCACCGGCTGCGCCGCCATCGCGCCCCAGTCGCCCTGCCCGCCCTGTTCGCCAGGGTTGCCTGCGCCTTGCCGATCGGGTTGTTGCTCAGGCTGCTGCGGTGCTGCAGGGGGGTTGGCCTGGGGCGCAACGCGCCGGCGATGGCGCAAGGCGAACTCGGCCACTGCATCGACATCGGCCTCTTCGATGGCCTCGCCACCGCGCCAGGCACAGTGGGCGCGTGCAGCGCGCAGCCAGACCAGGTCGGCGCGCAGGCCGTCGACCCCGGCGGCGTAGCAGCGTTCGGTGATCCAGGCCAGCGCCTGGTCGTCCAGGGCAATGCCGGCCAGGGCCTGGCGCGCCGCCTGGCAGCGCTCGCGCAATTGCGCCTGGGCCTCGGCCCATTGCGCGCAGAAGGCCTGCGGGTCGCTGTCGAAGGCCAGGCGGCGGCGAATGATCTGCTGACGCGCCTCAGGCTCGGGCAAGCCTTCCAGGGCCACGTTGAGGCCAAAGCGGTCGAGCAACTGCGGGCGCAGATCGCCCTCCTCCGGGTTCATGGTGCCGATCAGTACGAAGCGGGCGCTGTGCCGGTGCGAGATGCCGTCGCGCTCGATGCGGTTGGTGCCACTGGCCGCCACGTCGAGCAGCAGGTCGACCAGGGTATCGGGCAGCAGGTTGACCTCATCGACATACAGCACGCCGCCATCGGCCTGGGCCAGCACCCCCGGGGAAAACTGCGCCTTGCCCTGCCCCAGCGCGGCATCCAGGTCGAGGGTGCCGACCAACCGTTCTTCGCTGGCGCCCAGTGGCAGGGTGACGAACGGGCCCTCGCCGAGCAGGTCGGCCAGGCCACGGGCCAGGGTGCTCTTGGCCATGCCACGCGGCCCCTCGATCAGCACGCCGCCGATCTTCGGGTCGATGGCGGTCAGGCACAGCGCCAGTTTCAGGTCGTCGGCACCGACCACGGCTGCCAGTGGAAATTGCACGGGTTCACTCATTTCAAGCCTGTTCCTCGCCGTCGAGCAGTTGTTCCTCGAGGGCTTCGCGGTAGTCGCCAGGCGCCTGCCACAGGCCGCGCTGCTGGGCCTCCAGCAAACGCTCGGTAAGGTCGCGCAGGGCCTCGGGGTTGTGCTCGCGCATGAAGTCGCGGGTCGCCGGGTCGAGCACGTAGGCATCGGCCAGCGCCTGGTAATGATGGTCGTCGATCAGCTGCGTGGTGGCGTCGAAGGCGAACAGGTTGTCGACCGTCGCCGCCATCTCGAAGGCGCCTTTGTAGCCATGGCGCTTGACCCCGTCGATCCACTTCGGGTTCAGCGCCCGGGCGCGGATGACCCGGTTCAGCTCTTCCTTGAGGGTGCGGATGCGCGGCCGGTCGGCCTGGCTGTGGTCGCCGTGGTAACTGGCCACTGCCGCACCGGACAAGGTTTCCGACGCCGCCAGCATGCCACCCTGGAACTGGTAGTAGTCGTTGGAATCGAGCAGGTCGTGTTCGTGGTTGTCCTGGTTCTGCAGCACCGCCTGCACCTTGGCCAGGCGCTGGGCGAACTGGGCGCGGGCCGGAGTACCGTCGTCGCTGGTGCCGTAGGCATAGCCGCCGTGGTTGAGGTAGACCTCGGCCAGGTCGTCGCGGCTGTGCCACAGGCGCCCGTCGATGGCGTTCTGCACCCCGGCGCCGTAGGCCCCGGGCTTGGCACCGAACACCCGCCAGCCAGCCTGGCGCGCGGCCTGCTCGGCGTCCACGCCCTGCGCCTGCAGCGCGGCACGCTCGCTACGCACGCGGGCGGCCAGGGGGTTGAGATCGTCGGGTTCGTCCAGCGCGGCCACCGCCTGCACTGCGGCATCGAACAGGCGGATGAGGTTGCCGAAGGCATCACGGAAAAAGCCGGAAACGCGCAAGGTCACGTCCACCCGCGGGCGGTCGAGCAGGCTGAGCGGCAGGATCTCGAAATCGTCGACCCGCTGGCTGCCGGTGGCCCACACCGGTCGCACGCCCATCAGCGCCATGGCCTGGGCGATGTCGTCGCCACCGGTACGCATGGTTGCCGTGCCCCACACCGAAAGGCCGAGTTGGCGCAGGTGATCGCCGTGGTCCTGCAGGTGGCGTTCGAGGATCAGGTTGGCCGAGGCGAAGCCCAGGCGCCAGGCGGTGGTGGTGGGCAGGTTGCGCACGTCCACGGTATAGAAGTTGCGACCGGTGGGCAGCACGTCCAGGCGCCCACGGCTGGGCGCGCCACTGGGGCCGGCGGGCACGAAACGCCCGGCCAGCGCCGCCAGCAGGCCATTCATTTCGGCGCTGCCGCAGGCGTCCAGGCTGGGTGCCACCGCTTCGCGCAGCGCCTGCACCACATCGTGCACCGGCTGCCATTCGCTCTGGGCTGGTAACTGTGCTGTTCCGCCCAGCGCCTGGTCGATTACCTGCAGCGCCAACACTTCGAGGCGTTCGCGGGTATCGCCACAGGTGCGCCAGGGCTCGCTGCTCATGGCCTGCAACTGCTCGGGGCGTGCGCCCTGCCATGGCTGCCCGAGTTCGCAATCGAGCGGGTCGAAACCCGGCACCAGCGCCTTGGCCAAAGCCCGCAGCAGGCTGGCATTGCCACCGCGACCGTCGCCACGCTCGACCCGCAACAGCGCCAGCAGGGTATCCAGGCGCAGCCGCCCTTCCGGGGACTGGCCGAACACATGCAGGCCATCGCGAATCTGCGATTCCTTCAGGTCGCACAGGTAGGTGTCCAGGCGCGGCAGCCACACGGCGGCATCGTCTAGTTGGCCTTCCAGTTGCAGTTCGCGGTCGATGTGGTTGGCCTTGACCAGTTCGAGAATGTCGCGCTGCAACTCCCGGGCGCGCCGCGGGTCGAGCAGCTGCGCTTCGTAGAACTCGTCGGCCAATTGCTCCAGGTGGCGCAACGGGCCATAGGTTTCGGCACGGGTCAGCGGCGGCATCAGGTGGTCGATGATCACCGCCTGGGTGCGGCGCTTGGCCTGGGCACCCTCGCCCGGGTCGTTGACGATGAACGGGTAGATATTTGGCAGCGGGCCGAGCAAGGCGTCCGGCCAGCACTGCGCCGACAACCCGACGCCCTTGCCGGGCAGCCATTCGAGGTTGCCGTGCTTGCCGACGTGGATCACCGCGTCGGCGGCAAAGGCATGGCGCAGCCAGAAGTGAAACGCCAGGTAGCCGTGCGGCGGCACCAGGTCCGGGTCGTGGTACACCGCGCTGGGGTCAACCTGGTAGCCCCGCGCCGGCTGGATGCCGACGAAGGTCAAGCCAAAGCGCAGGCCGGCCACCATTAGCCGGCCACTGCGGTACATAAGGTCCTGCTGCGGTGGCCCCCAGCGCTCCAGCACGGCCTGGCGGTTGGCCTCGGGCAGGCGCTCGAAGGCGGCCTGGTAGTCGGCCAGGCTCAGGCTCTGCGCGCAGGGGCGCAGGTCCAGATGGTCGAGGTCGTTGGTCACGCCGCCGAGCAACTGGTGGATCAGTTGCGTACCGCTGCCCGGCAAGTCGGCCAGCGGATAGCCTTCGGCCTGCAGGGCCTTGAGGATGTTCAGCGCCGCCGCTGGCGTGTCCAGGCCAACGCCGTTGCCAATGCGGCCATCGCAGGTCGGGTAGTTGGCCAGCACCAGGGCCACGCGCTTTTGCGCATTCGGCAGGCGCGCCAGTTCGACCCAGCGGCGGGCCAGTTCGGCGACAAAGTCCATGCGCTCGGGGTGGGCGCGGTAGCAGACCACGTCGGACTGGCTGCGCTCGCTGCGCCAGGCCATGTCCTTGAAACTGACCGGGCGGGTGATGATGCGCCCGTCCAGTTCGGGCAGGGCAATGTGCATGGCCAGGTCACGCGCCCCCAGGCCCTGCTCGCTGGCTTCCCAGCCGGGCTGGTTGTCTTGCGCGCAGATGGCCTGCAGCACCGGGATGTCGCGACGGAACGGGCGCAGGTTGGGCCGTTCGGGGCTGGACAGGGCAAAGCCGGTGGTGTTGACCAGCACTTCGGCACCCACCTCGTCCAGCCAGGCTTCGACCTGCTCCAGGCAGGCGCTTTCCTTGAGGCTGGCCACGGCGATCGGCAACGGGTTGAGCCCGGCGGCCTGCAGGCGCTGGCAGAACACATCGATGAACGCGGTGTTGGCCGCCTGCAGGTGCGAGCGGTAGAACAGCAGTGGTGCTACCGGCTGTTCGGGATGCCACTGCGGGTACCAGTCCTCCAGCGTGGCGCTGCCCTTGGCCGGGTGATACACGGCGGTGCGCGGCAAAGGCTGCGGCTCGTCCCAGGCATAGTCGCGGCCCAGCCACTGGCTGGCCAGGCAGTTGAACAGGTTGATGGCGTTGGCCTTGCCGCCCTGGCGCAGGTAGTGCCAGAGGCGCTCGGCCTGCTCGCCGCTGACACTGCCCAGGCTGGTCAGCTCCGGGTCCGGGCGGTCGTCGCCCGGCACCAGGATCAGTTGCACGCCACGGCCAGCCAGCTCGACCAGTTGCTCGACGCCATAGCGCCAGTAGCCGACGCCGCCGTGCAGCGACACCAGGATGACTTTGGCATGGCGCAGCACCTGGTCGACGTACAGGTCGACCGAGGCATGGTTCTGTACCTGCATCGGGTTGGCCAGGCGCAGGCTGGGGTAATCCTCGGGCAATTGCTCGGCGGTATCGGCGAGCAATGCCAGGTGCGAATCGCCGCTGCAGAGAATCACCAGCTCGGCGGGCGTCTGGCCGAGGTCGGCAATGCTGTCATCCGGCACGAAGCCGCCGGGCTGGGTCCGCAGCAGGTGCATGGGTCAGGCGCCCAGTGCCTGGCGCAGGCGCGCTTCCAGCTGGGCGGCGTCGAGGTCCTGGCCGATCAGCACCAGGCGGGTGATGCGCGGCTCGTCGGCGCGCCAGGCGCGGTCGAAGTGCTTGTCGAAACGGGTGCCCACGCCTTGTACCAGCAGGCGCATCGGCTTGCCCGGGATGGCAGCGAAGCCTTTGGCGCGCAGGATGCCGAATTCCACCACCAGCTGGGTCAGGGCGTCGAGCAGCAGGCTTTCGTCGGCTTCGGGCAGGTCGATGGAGATGGAGTCGAAGGCGTCGTGGTCATGATCGTCATGGTCATCGCCGTCATGATGCGAATCGTGGTGGGTACGGCGGCCATCGATGTGCGCCTCGGACTCGGCGCCCACGCCCAGCAGCACCTCCAGCGGCAGCTTGCCGCTGCTGGCCTCGATCACCTTGACCGCCGGCGGCAGTTCTTCGGCCACCTCGGCGCGGACCTTGGCCAGGCCTTCGGCGTTGATCAGGTCGGCCTTGTTCAGCACCACCAGGTCGGCGCTGGCCAGCTGGTCGGCGAACAGTTCGTGCAGCGGCGACTCGTGGTCCAGGTTGGGGTCGAGCTTGCGCTGGGCATCGACCTGGTCCGGGTAGGCGGCGAAGGTACCGGCGGCCACCGCAGGGCTATCGACCACCGTGATCACCGCGTCGACGGTGCAGGCATTGCGGATTTCCGGCCACTGGAAGGCTTGCACCAGCGGTTTGGGCAGGGCCAGGCCGCTGGTTTCGATGAGGATATGGTCCAGGTCGCCACGGCGTGCCACCAGCTCGCGCATCACCGGGAAGAACTCTTCCTGCACCGTGCAGCACAGGCAGCCGTTGGCCAGCTCGTAGACGCGGCCGGTGGCTTCTTCTTCGGTGCAACCGATGCTGCACTGCTTGAGGATTTCGCCATCGATGCCCAGTTCGCCGAACTCGTTGACGATCACCGCAATGCGGCGGCCCTGGGCGTTGTCGAGCATGTGGCGCAGCAAGGTAGTCTTGCCCGAGCCGAGGAAGCCGGTGACGATGGTGACGGGGAGCTTGGCCAGTGTTTTCATGTCGCATTGCCCTTGGCAGATTGGCGCGGGCATGCAGGACGACAGCCACGGGCCAGACCGGCCGGGCTTGTTCGCCACCGGATCACCCCGCCCGGTTGAAAGTCGAAAACGTGACGAGGCAGGTCTCCTGGCTCGCACCGTTCCATGTGCCCGCTGGTGCAGCGGGCTGGCGGGATGACGCCTTCCCGCGCGCGGGCGCAGTGGCTGTGTCGATCCGTTGTCGGTGCTTACAGTTGCGGGGGCAGCCGCGGCTTGTACCGCGTTCCCGTCTTAGCTTCGGCCTGGCCGAAGAACCTCGAAGTGGCAAGGCTACGCAGTGGCTGGCGGGTGGTCAACCATTGCTGTCGGGCTGGCCGACAACAAGTGGCGCAACTGCGTTACAGTGGTGGCTTTGAGCAGCGAGGCACCCCGGTGAAACCCCTGAACAAGCGCGATATGGCACGCCTGGAGCGTGAACTGGTGGTTTGCCTGACCGAAGCCTGCGAAACCGCCAAGGCGGAGATCGTCGGTTTCAGCTGGCTTACCCATCGTCTTGCTCCCGAGGATTTTCCGGCCAGCCTGCGTATTACCTGGGTGTTCGAGCGAGAGGCCGACAAGTCCGCCGCCGTGGCGGGCGACGCGAAGGTACGCATGCTGGCGCTGACCGGCCTGGCTTTGGAACAAGCCGGCATTCAGCTGGATCATCCGGCCTGGCATGTGCGGTTTGACAGTGAAGAGGCCTGCCAGCAGAGCCACGGGGGCGACTGGAGCAAGCGCTTGATGGGGCGCTGAACCAGGGGCATGCGCGGTCCTGGCTCTTGTAGGAGCGGCCTTGTGTCGCGATAGGGCTGCGAAGCAGCCCCAGCAATTTGTGCCTCTATGCTGAAACCCTGGGGCTGCTTCGCAGCCCTATCGCGACACAAGGCCGCTCCTACAGGGGCCGCGGCGCACTCGCGGAATCTGTTTTCCGGCGACAACGATGCCTCTATCCGTTAGGCTACGCATTCCCCTGTCACGAGGTGTTCGTCCAATGCGCCATTGATGCCGCCGTCCCTTCGACGGCCAGTCTTCAGCCTCCGGTTCGCTCCGGAGATGTCGCGGCATTTGTGGAGTTGTGCATGACGAACACGTCGATCCTGACGCTGGACAGCGTCTCCTTGGCCTTGCCTGACGGCAGGCTGTTATTTACCGACCTCAGCGAAACCTTCGACCAACGCCGCACCGGCCTGGTCGGGCGCAACGGTGTGGGCAAGAGCCTGCTCGGGCAGATACTTGCCGGCCAGCGCGAACCAAGCAGCGGCCAGTGTCGGCGCCTTGGGCGCATCCATCTTCTGGACCAGCAGGTGATCGAGCACAGCGCCACGGTCGCCGACCTGGCCCAGGTGGGCGCGGTGCTCGCTGCGCTGGAGCGCATCGAGCAAGGCAGCGTCGCACCCAGTGACTTCGACACCGTTGGCGAACGCTGGGATATCCGCGAGCAATTGCAGGGGCACCTGCAACGCCACGGCCTGGGCCAGCTCGACTGGCACCAGCCCGCCCACAGCCTGAGCGGTGGCCAGGCCATGCGCGTGGCGCTGGTCGGCGCCTGGCTCAGCGAAGCGGACTACCTGATCCTCGACGAACCGAGCAATCACCTGGACAGCAACGCCCGCGCCCAACTGCTGAGCATGATCGAAGCCTGGGACCGGGGCTTGCTGGTGATCAGCCATGATCGCAGCCTGCTCGCGCACATGACGCGCATCGTCGAATTGTCCAGCCTGGGCTTGCAGGCCTATGGCGGCAACTACAGCTTCTATTCGGCCCAAAAAGCCAGCCAGACGGCACAGGCCCAACAGCAACTTGCCCGGCTGAAACAGGAGCAGCAACGCCAGGCGCGCGAACTGCAGCGCCAGCGCGAAGACCTGGAACGTCATCAGGCCCGCGCCGGGCGCAACGCCAGGCACGCCAACCAGGCCAAGATCCTGGTCGACCGCCAGCAGGAACGCAGCCAGGCCACTGCGGGCAAGCAGCGCCGCGACCATCGCGACGCCCGGCAGGCGCTGCAGGGCAAAGTGCGTGACGCCGCCCGCGAAGTCGAGCAGGACAGCGCCATTACCCTGCATGCACCCACGCCGCAGCGTCATCCGGGCCGCGAAGTGCTGGCCTTGCAGGCGCTGCACCTGCCCCGCGGCACGCGCAAACCACTGAACCTGCGCTTGTGCCTGGGCCAGCGGCTGGGCCTGGTCGGCGCCAATGGCAGTGGCAAATCCACCCTGCTCAGGCTGATGAACGGTGAGTTGCCAGCACCGCCCGAGCGCCTGCGCCTCAGGGGTGAAACCGCCCTGCTCGACCAGCACTGCAGCGCACTACCAGGCCACACCAGCGTGCTCGACCACCTGCGCCAGGCAAACCCGACCCTGGCCCAGGGCGACTTGCGCAGCCGCCTGGCGCAACTGGGCCTGGATGCGGCCCGCATCGAACTGCCCAGCGGCCTGCTCAGCGGCGGTGAGCGGATGAAGGCGGCACTGGCCGCCGTGCTGTACCGCGAACGGCCGCTCGACCTGTTGCTGCTGGACGAACCGGGCAACCACCTGGACCTGCCGTCTCTGGCCGCACTGGAACACATGCTCGGGCAGTTTCGCGGGGCGCTGGTGGTGGCGTCCCACGACCAGGTACTGCTCGACCAGCTGGCGCTGGACGAGTACCTGCACCTGTAGAAGCCGCAATGAATGCATTGCAGGCTATCAATTCGTGACTGGCCGTTCCCGATCTGCCACGGATGTATTATGGTGGCGTGGTGCGCATATAACAGCAGCCCGAGCAATCGGGCACTTGCAAGACAATGAGGGTGTCATGAGCAACGAAAGCATTAATTGGGACAAGCTGGGTTTCGACTACATCAAGACCGACAAACGCTACCTGTCCGTATGGCGCAATGGCGAGTGGGACAAAGGCACCCTGACCGAAGACAACGTACTGCACATCAGTGAAGGCTCCACGGCCCTGCACTACGGCCAGCAGTGCTTCGAAGGCCTCAAGGCCTACCGTTGCAAGGACGGTTCGATCAACCTGTTCCGCCCGGACCAGAACGCCGCCCGCATGCAGCGCAGCTGCGCCCGCCTGCTGATGCCGCAGGTGCCGACCGATGTGTTCATCGAGGCGTGCAAGCAAGTGGTCAAGGCCAACGAGAAGTTCGTGCCACCGCATGGTAAAGGCGCCCTCTACCTGCGTCCGTTCGTGATCGGCACCGGTGACAACATTGGCGTGCGCACCGCCCCCGAGTTCATCTTCTCGATCTTCGCCATCCCGGTTGGCTCGTACTTCAAGGGCGGCATGAAGCCGCACAACTTCCAGATCTCCAGCTTCGACCGCGCAGCCCCACAAGGCACTGGCGCGGCCAAGGTCGGTGGCAACTACGCCGCCAGCCTGCAGCCGGGTGCAGAAGCGAAGAAAGCCAACTTCGCCGACGCCATCTACCTCGACCCGCTGACCCACACCAAGATCGAGGAAGTCGGTTCGGCCAACTTCTTCGGCATCACCGCCAACAACGAGTTCGTCACCCCGAAATCGGCTTCGGTGCTGCCAGGCATCACCCGCCTGTCGCTGATGGAACTGGCGCAATCGCGCCTGGGCCTGACCGTGATCGAAGGCGATGTGGAAATCAACAAGCTGGACCGCTTCATCGAAGCCGGCGCCTGCGGTACCGCTGCGGTGATCACCCCGATCGGCGGCATCGAGTACAACGGCAAGCTGCACGTGTTCCACGACCTGGAAAAGGTCGGCCCGGTTACCCAGAAGCTCTACAATGAGCTGACCGGTATCCAGAGCGGTGACGTGGAAGCACCGGCTGGCTGGATCGTCAAGGTTGCCTGAGGCGCTTTAACGGTTTGAAAAACGGGGTAGGCCAGCGATGGCATGCCCCGTTTTTTATTGGCTGATGGCACCGGCTGCGCCGGTGTTCGCGGCGAAAGCCGCTCCTGAAACCTGCACCGTCCCTGTAGGAGCGGCCTTGTGTCGCGAAAGGGCTGCGAAGCGGCCCCAGGATATCCGCACAATGCACAAATCGAGGGGCCGCGCAGGGCAGTTAGTTCTCATGCAAGGCGACGCTGCATCAGCAGGTGCCGGGCTTTGTCGAAGGCCCAGTTGTACAGCACGGTGTAGGGCAGGATGATCACGAAGAAGCCCAACTCCACCATGAACGCCTGCAGCAACGAAATCTCCAGCATCCACGCCGCCACCGGCAGGCACCACACCACCAGCCCGGCTTCGAAGCCCAGGCCGTGCACAAAGCGTGCGCTGGCCTTCCAGTGGATGCGTTCGACCCGCACGTAGCGATCGACCAGCGCGTTGTAGACCATGTTCCACAGCATGGCGATCACCGACAGGGACACCGCCAGCGCCCCCGCCGTCGCCAGCGACTTGCCCATGATCCAGGACAACAGCGGCGCACACAGCAGCACGGCGAACACTTCATAACCGACGGCGTGAACCAGGCGTTCGGTGAAAGAGACGTTTTTCATTGCAAATTCCATCCATTGCGTGAGTCGTGCTTCCTATTTTCTTTGATAGAACTGATACTCGCGACATAGCTACCATCGGTTTTATCAATACCATGCGCTACTCACCCGAAGCTCTGGTCGCCTTTGTCGAAGCTGCATCGCTAGGTTCGTTTTCCGCTGCGGCGCGCAAGTTGCGCAAAAGCCAGTCCACCATCAGCATCGCCATCGCCAATTTCGAGGCCGATGTGGGTTGCCCGTTGTTCGAGCGTGGCGGCCGTCACCCCACGCTGAACGAGGCTGGGCGGCAGGTGCTGAGCCATGTCGAGGCGATTCTCGATGCCAGCGCCCAGCTCGATGCCCTGGCGGTGCGGCTGGCGGAAAATGTCGAGGCTCTGGTCTCGGTGGTGATGTCGGACAGCTACAGCGTGACCTTCCAGGGCGCGGTGATGGCCCGCTTCGCCCAGCACTACCCGCATACCGAGCTGCGCTGCGGCCCCTCGGAAGATGCCGATGTGATCGAGCTGATCCAGCAGGGCCTGGCACATGTCGGCATTCTTGCCACCCAGCCCAGCTACCCCGCTGACGTTGCCGTGGCACGCTTGCCCGAGCAGGCAGAGTTTGGGGTGTACGTGGCCAGCGGGCATCCGTTGGCGGCTTTGCCCCAGGTGCAGACGCAGCACCTGGAGAACGTCCGGCAGCTGTATATCAAGACCTATGCCCCCAGCTTGCACCACGGTCGTGGCCAGGCCTGGTCGGCACCGGACTACCTCACCCTGCTGGAGTTCGCCGTACGCGGGTTCGGCTGGGCCGAACTGCCCAGGGCACTGGTGGCGCGGTTTGGCAGTGGGCTGGTGGAGCTGCAGGTGGCCGGGTACCCGCGACGGGTTGACATGGACGTGGCCTGGTCGAGCCGGCGCGCGCTCGGGCCGGCGGGGCAGTGGCTGGTGCGGCAGATGTTGGGGCAATAGGCCTTTATCGCATTCAAGATCCTGGGGCTGCTGCGCAGCCCGTCGCGACGCAAGGCCGCTCCTACAGGGGCACTAAAGCGAAAAATCCTACAACGTTTTAGGAAGCCCATTGCTCCCCCGCGAAGGCGTTCCTCGCTAGTGTTTTGGCCGTTGCGTCAAATCACTGGAAAAGGAACTCCTGATGAGCATCAGCAAAGCCATCCACATCGCCATGCAGGAAGAGATCCCCAACACCTACGGCACCTGTAATGCCTGCGAACGCTCCGGCCTGCCAATTCTG
>NZ_NEJY01000039.1:0-17489 GCF_002113255.1 Pseudomonas sp. B14(2017) | reverse complement strand
CTCGATCACGTCGTGGCCGATGTTGACGATCAGGTCGGCGGCTTCGACGGCACGGTGCACGAAGTCACCCGACGACAGCGCGGCGTTGCCCAGGAAGCGTGGATGACGCTCGTCGACCACACCTTTACCCATCTGGGTGGTGATGAACGGGATGCCGGTCTTGTCGATCAGTTGCTTGAGGACCTTGGCGGTCATCTTGCGGTTGGCGCCGGCGCCGATCACCAGGATCGGGTTGCGGGCGTTCAGCAGCTTTTGCACGGCAGCGTCGATCGCCACGTGCTCGGCCAGCGGACGGCGGTGCAGGCTTGGCGGGATCGGCAGTGCGTCGGTCTGCTCGGCGGCGATGTCTTCCGGCAGCTCCAGGTGCACGGCACCCGGCTTTTCTTCTTCAGCCAGACGGAAGGCTTCGCGCATGCGCGAAGGGATGTTGTCGGCGGAGGCGAACTGGTGGGTGTACTTGGTGATGGGGTCCATCATGCCGCACACGTCGATGATCTGGAAACGGCCTTGCTTGGACTTCTTGATCGGCTTCTGGCCGGTGATCATCATCATCGGCATGCCGCCCAGGTAGGCGTAGGCGCTGGCGGTGACCAGGTTGGTGGCGCCAGGGCCGAGGGTCGACAGGCTGACGCCGGTCTTGCCGGTCAGGCGACCATAGGTGGCAGCCATGAAACCTGCGGACTGCTCGTGACGGGTAAGTACCAGCTTGATCTTCGACTTGCGCAGGGATTCGAGCAGGTCGAGGTTTTCCTCACCAGGAATGCCGAATACATACTCGACACCTTCGTTTTCCAGGCATTGCACAACGACATCGGCGGCCTTGGCCATTTGGGGTACTACCTCAAAATCTTTGTGGGATTGCAGATTTATTAAGCTGCGTGACTGAGATGTTGCAGGATGTCTCAGTGGCGCGCATCGTAGGCCCTCTGGTTAATAATAATAAATATATTGTTATGATGCTTGGCATCACAGTTTGTTATGAACGGTAAACCCCCTCAATGAACCTCAAGGCATTGCGCTGCTGCGTCGAGATCGTGCGCCAAGGCAGCTTCACCAAAGCCGCGCAGCACCTGCATATTGCCCAGCCGGCACTGAGCATGGCTGTTACCCGCCTGGAAGAAGAACTGGGCGTCACCCTGTTCAACCGCACCACGCGCAAAGTCATCCTGACAGCCGAGGGCGAACGCTTCCTGCCACGTATCGAATCGGCCCTGCGCGAAATGGATGTGGCCCGGCAAGAACTGCGCGACATGGCCGACCTGAAGCGCGGCGAAGTGCGCCTGGGTATCCCGCCGATGTTCGGCCTGCACTATGTGCCCGGCTTGATGAACGCCTTCCGCCAACTGTACCCGGGCATTGCCATGACCGTGTTCGAAGGCAGTGCCGAGGACATCGGCCATCGCCTGGAACAACGGGAAATCGACCTGGCGTTGCTGGAGTCCAGGCGCGTGCCGCCCGACAAGGAATCGATCCTGCTGGGCAGCGACGAGATGCTGGCGTGCATGCACCCTGACCATCCCTATGCCGGCAAGGCCTTCCTCACGGCCGAGGACCTGCGCAATACCGACATGGTGGTATTCGACCGCACCTTCGTGCAGCGCCACCTGCTGGATGCGTTCTTCGCCGAACATGGCATCACTTACCAGGTAGCACTGCAGAGCAACTTCGTATCGCTGGTGGTACAGGCCGCGCTGGACAACATGGGCGTGGCGACCCTGCTGCGCTCGGTGCAACAACGCACGCCGGGCATCGTCGGCGTACCGTTCCAGCCAGCGCAGCAGATGAGCTTCCGCTTGTGCTGGCGCTCGGGGGAATACCTGTCGCTGGCCAGCAAGCGCTTCATCGATTTTGCCGCGCAGACCCATTACCTGGAGCGTTGATTCCACCCTGCTCCGCTGCCACAGTCATCACGCAGATCTGCTGTGGGAGCGGGCGTGCCCGCGAACACCGGCACATCCGGTGCCATCCACCGCGCTGGATTCTTCGCGGGCATGCCCGCTCCCACAGGTGCTGCTCATGCCGCAGGTCCAGGAAGCTGGCCAGCTTCCTCGACGTCACCGTCACGGATTGACTATGATCCCGCCTTGAACGTTTCAGCATGTTTCAACAAGGATCCAGATGTCAGTTCAGGAATTACCCCCTCTCCCTAGCAAAACTACCGTCGCGAAGATGGAAGCCGCCATGGCGCTGGGCAGCTTTGCCATTGGCACCGGCGAGTTCGCGATCATGGGCCTGATGCCCGATATCGCCAGCAACCTGCAATTGAGCGAGCCCCAGGTGGGCCATGCCATCAGCGCCTATGCGCTGGGGGTGATGGTCGGCGCCCCGACACTGGCGATCATCGGTGCCCGGCTGTTGCGCAAGCACATGCTGCTGTTGTTGATGGCGCTGTATGCCCTTGGCAACCTGGCTACCGCCTTCGCCCCCTCGTTCGGCGGCTTGGTCGCCTTCCGCTTCATCAGCGGCCTGCCCCATGGCGCCTACTTCGGCATCGCGGCGGTGGTGGCGTCGAGCATGGTGGCCAAGGACCAGCGGGCGGGGGCCGTGGCCCGGGTGATGATGGGCCTGACCCTGGCCATGTTGCTCGGCAACCCGGTTGCCACCTTGCTGGGCCAGTACTTCGGCTGGCGCTCGGCGTTCGTGCTGGTCGGCGCGATCGCCCTGTGCACCATCACCCTGGTCTGGCGCTTCGTGCCCCAGCGCCACGATGAAGTGCGCAGCGACCCGCGCAAGGAATTGCAAGCCTTCACCCTGCCGCAAGTGTGGATGGCGCTGGGCATCGCCTCGATCGGCTTTGCCGGCATGTTCTGTGTGTTCAGCTACCTGGCGCCGACCATGTTGCAGGTGACCCAGGTGTCGCCGCAGTGGATTCCGTTCGGCCTGGCGGCGTTCGGCGTCGGTGGCATTGTCGGCAACATCGCCGGTGGCAAGCTGTTCGACCGCCTGCAGTTCCGCGCCGTCGGGCTGGTGCTGGTGTGGTCGATTGCCGTGCTGCTGTTCTTCAGCTTTGCCGCGCAGGCGCTGTGGAGCCTGCTGCTGGGCATTGGCCTGGTCGGCACCATGATTGCCCTGGCGGCGCCGTTGCAGATCCGCCTGATGGACATTGCCCATGAAGCGCCAAGCCTGGCGGCGGCGTCGAACCATGCGGCGTTCAACCTGGCCAATGCGCTGGGGCCGTGGCTGGGTGGCATGGCGATTACCGCAGGCATGGGCTGGACCAGCACCGGGTACATCGGCGCGGCTACGGCGCTGGTCGGGCTGGGGATCTACCTGGTGGCACGGCGGATGAAGGGTGGGCACTAAGGTTGAGGCCTGACAGATAGCGTGAACGGGGCTGCCATGCAGCCCATCGCCGGCAAGCCAGCTCCCACAGAGACCGCACAATACCTGAAATTTGTGCGGTCCCTGTGGGAGCTGGCTTGCCGGCGATGGGCCGCAAAGCGGCCCCCGAATCAACCATCAACGCGGCAGGCTGACCCTGGCCACCTCGGCAAAATAACGGGCCCCGGTTGCCAGGATCGCATCGTTGAAATCATACGAAGCGTTGTGCAACGGCGTAGCCCCCGCCTCGCCCTCGGCACCATTGCCGATGAACACGAAGTTGCCCGGCACCTGCTGCAGGAACGCACCGAAGTCCTCGGAAATCATCATCGGCATCACTTCGGCATTCACCGCCTGCACCCCCACCACATTGCGCGCCGCCGCCACGGCAATTTCCGTGTTCGCCGCCCAGTTCACCGTCGGCGCAAACTCGTGGCTGTACTCGAACCGGCAGGTTGCACCGTGCAGGTGGCAGATACCCTCGCTGATCTCGCGCATGCGCTTTTCCAGCAGGCGTTGCACCTCAGGGCTGTAGCTGCGGGTATCACCCTTGATCGTGACATGGGTCGGTATCGCATTGCGGATGCCATCAGTGATGAACTCGGTGCAGGAAACCACTGCCGACAGGCTCGGGTCGACATTGCGCGCGACAATGGTCTGCAAGGCCAGCACGATCTCGGCGCCGATCACCATCGGGTCGATACCCATGTGCGGCCGGGCGGCATGGGTGCCCTTGCCCTGGATGTGAATGACGAAGTTGTCCTCGCTGGCCATGATCCCACCGGGCCGCGTGGCGATATGGCCAGCCGGCATGCCCGGCATATTGTGCGCGCCATACAGGGCATCGACCGGGAAGCGCTCGAACAACCCATCGGCCATCATCGCCTTGGCCCCCCGCCCATGCTCCTCGGCCGGCTGGAACACGAAGCGCACGGTACCGTTGAAGTTACGCTCGCGGCACAGCAGGTCGGCGGCACCCAGCACCATCGCCATGTGCCCGTCGTGGCCACAGGCGTGCATCTTGCCGTGGTTGCAGGACGCATGCGGCCGTTGATGCGCCTGTTCGGTGATGTTCAGGGCATCCATGTCGGCACGCAGGCCGATCACGCCTGGGCCGTCACCGACAGTGAGGCTGGCAACCAGGCCGGTGCCACCGATGCCACGGTGCACTTCCAGGCCAAGGCTGGCGAGGATGCTGGCGACCTGTTCGGCGGTGTCGAACTCTTCAAAGCCGGTTTCCGGGTGCCGGTGAAACGCGTGCCGCCAATGCTTGAGGCGCAGTTCGAATGCAGGGTCGTTGCTCATGCTTGAAGCTCCTGTTACTGGGCCAACGTCGGGCGTTGACCGGAAGGCTGGGGTTCATCCGCAGGCGCTTGGCCGTGCCAGATGACGCTTTCGCTCAGGTATGGCGTGCGGTAGCCGCTGCCCACACCCAGGCGGTAGAACGCGAAGGCAACTGCGCTCACCACGACCATGTCCAGGCCCTCTGGCAGCAGGCCGATACCGCCGAACGCCTCGCTGCCCAGCCACGACACCAGGGCAATCGCCGGGAGATAGCCGATCAGCCAGGCAGCGGCGCGCAGCTCGCGAGCGAACCCCGCCCAGCCGGCTTTGGCCTGGTAGTAGAAATAGATAGGCAAGGCGCCGATCACCAGGAGGATCACCTGGCCGGTCAGCGGCCAACGGGCCCAGTACAGCACCAGTGAGGCACAGATGAAGGCGAATGGCGCAATGATGCCCATGCCCTTCAGGCGCAGCGGGCGGTGGATTTCCGGCGCGGTAGCGCGCAGCGACATCAGGCTGATCGGCCCGGTCAGGAACGAAATCACCACGGCCACCGAGATCACCGCCGCCAGTACGCCCCAGCCACGGAAGAAGAACAGGAAGATGAAACTCACCGCCAGGTTCAGCCACATTGCCTGGCGCGGCACGCCATACAGCGGGTGCAGGTTGCCGAAGATTTTCGGCAGGGTGTTGTTCTTCTCCATCGCATAGATCATGCGCGCAGTGGTGGCGGTGTAGATGGAGCCGGTACCCGAAGGGCTGACGAAGGCATCCAGGTACAGCAGCATGGCCAACCAGTTCAGGTTCAGCGCCAGTGCCAGTTGCGCCAGGGGCGAATCGAAGTTCAGGTTGTGCCAGCCCGCAGCGATGCTCGCCGGGCTCAAGGCCCCGATGAAGGCCACCTGCAACATCACGTAGACCACCAGCGCGATAAGCACCGAGCCGACCAGGGCGAACGGGATGCTGCGCCCGGGGTTGCGCGCCTCGCCGGCCAGGCTGACCGGGCTCTGGAAGCCGTTGTAGCTGAACACGATGCCGCTGGCGGCCACTGCCGTGAACACTGCAGACCAGCCATACGGCGCAAAGCTGGCAACCGAGCCGTCGCCGAAGTTCTGTGTATTGAACTGGGTCGAGATCAGCGCGACGGCGGTCAGCGCAGGCACCACCAGCTTGAACACGGTGATTGCGGTGTTGGTCTTGACGAACAGCTTCACGCCCCAGTAGTTCAGACCGAAGTACACCAGCACCAGGCCCGCACTGGCCAGCAGCCCGCCATGGGTCAACTCACCGTGGTGCACCAGCGCCTGGGCCCACGGGAATGGCCAGGAGGCCATGTACTGGATCGAGGCGATCGCTTCGATGGGGATCACCGACACGATGGAGATCCAGTTGGCCCAGGCCGCCAGGAAGCCCACCAGCGAGCCGTGGGAATAGCGCGCATAACGCACCATGCCGCCGGACTCAGGAAACATCGCGCCCATTTCCGCATAGGTCAGGGCAATCGCCAGCACCACCACCGCACCGATGACCCAGGCCAGGATCGCCGCCGGCCCGGCGATGGCCGATGCATGCCAGGCGCCGAACAGCCAGCCTGAACCGATGATGGAGCCAAGGCCGGTCAGCATCAGCGACCAGGGGCTGATGTCACGTTTGAGTTTGTTCATGGAATCTCCGCTTGTTTTTCTTGTGTGGAGCTGACGGAGGGCCGGTAATACCCGGCCCTCAGGGGTGGATCAGGTGCATACCCAGGCTTGCTGACGGGCCAGTACCGAGCTGGCTGTCTCGCCCAGCAGGTCGGCATATACGCCGGGGGCGGTGGCACCTTCGGTACTGATGAAGAGGATGCGGGCGTTGCCGTCGATACCCAGGTCGGCAGCTGCGCCAGCATCCGTTACCAGGCGGGCAAGCCCGGCCAGGCCGGCGACGCCGGACTCACCGGCCACCAGCGGAATGTCGCGAGCGCTGCCAGCCGCCAGACGGCGCATGGCGGCGACAGCTTGGTCATCGCTGATGGTCATGAAGTAATCGACGCTCGGCTCCAGGAAGCGCCAGGCCAGCGGCGATGTCTCGCCGCACGCCAGGCCTGCCATTACCGAGTCCACCGAGCCGGTCGCCCTGGCCGGCTTGCCGAGCAAGGCGCTCTGGTACAGGCAGTCCGCCTGCTCCGGTTCGACCATGACCAACAGCGGGCGCTGTGCGCCGTAGTGCTCCCACAGGTAGCTGACGATACCGGCCGCCAGGCCGCCCACCCCGCCCTGCAGGAACACGTGGGTGAACGGCGGTTGCCCGGCAGTGGCTTCGATGATTTCCGCAGCGATGGTGCCGTAGCCCTGCATCACGTCACGCGGGATCACTTCGTAGCCTTCATAGGAGGTATCGGAAACCACGGTCCAGCCATTGCTGGTCGCCAGCTCCGCAGCATGCTCGACCGACTCGTCGTAATTGCCGGCAATGCGCACGATCTGTGCGCCATAGGCCGCAATCGCCTGTTCGCGCTCGATGCTGACGTTGGCATGCAGCACGATCACGCAGCGGCAGCCGATGCTTTGCGCGGCGGCCGCCAGGCCCTTGCCATGGTTGCCATCGGTGGCGCTGACCACGGTGAACTGCGCCAGCAGGTCGGCGAACTGGCCTTCCAGCAAACCACGCGGGTCGAACTGCTGCGCGGGGAAGGTACGCCGGATCAGCCGGACCAGGGCAATCGGCGCGCCCAGGGCCTTGAAACTGCCCAGCTCCGAGCGCACCGATTCGTCCTTCACCGACACCTGGGCAACACCCAGTTCGGCGGCCAGGTCAGGTAGGGTGTACAGCGGCGTAGCGCCAGCGTTCAAGCGCGCCCAGCCGGCCAGCCACTGGCGGCTTTCTTCAGCCCTGGCAATGCTCATCACCTCTTGCAACGCTTGCGGGTAAGGCCGGCGGCCAGCCTTGGGGTTGGAAACAAACATGCGGTACTCCTTTCTGCAGGCAACAGGAAGCCCATGCCGCTGAAACCAGGTTTCAGCGGGCGGGGCATTACAGTGGGGATCAGGGGTGGGTCAGGCGACGGCTGACCACATCCAGCAGCACCTGGGCGCCCTGGATCAGTTGTGCGTCGTCGGTATGCTCGCGCGAGTTGTGGCTGATGCCGCCCTGGCTGGGCACGAAGATCATCGCGGCGGGGGCGATGCGGGCGATCATTTGCGCGTCGTGGCCAGCGCCAGAGGTCATGCGCCGATGGCTGAAGCCGAAACGCTGCGCCGAGGCTTCTATGGCATCGGCCAGGCCTGCGTCGAAGATCACCGGTTCGAAACGCACCAGCCGCTCGGTGGTGATGGTGACCCCTTCGCGCTCGGCAAGCGCCTCCAGGTATTGGCTCAGGCGGTTTTCGGCGTAAGCCAGGCAAGTTTCGTCGGGGTCGCGCAGGTCGACGGTGAAGGTGGCCTTGCGCGGGATGACGTTGATCACGTTCGGCGCGAACTGCATGCAGCCCACCGTGGCCAGGGTCGTGCCGGAATCCACGGCCATGGCGCGCAACTCGGCAACGATGGCACTGGCGACGAAGCCTGCATCATGGCGCAGGTGGGTCGGCGTGGTGCCGGCATGGTTGGCATGCCCTTTCACCTCTACTTGCTGCCAGGAAATGCCCTGCAGGTTCTCGACCACGCCAATCAGGGTGTTTTCGGCTTCGAGGATCGGCCCCTGCTCGATATGCAGTTCGAGATATTCATGCGGCACGATGGCGCCAGGCTCCAGCGTGCCGGCATAGCCGATGCGCGCCAGTTCATCGCCAAGCCGCGTACCGTCGGTGCCAAGGGTGTCCAGCGCCTGCTGCAAGGGCAGGCCGCCGGCATATACCAGTGAGCCCATCATGTCGGGCTGGTAGCGCACACCCTCTTCATTGGTGAATGCGCCGACCGTGATCGAACGCTCAGGCAAGCGCCCGGCATCACGGTAGGCCCGAATCACCGCCAACCCGGCCAGCACGCCATAGCAGCCATCCAGGGCTCCGGCGTTGGTGACAGTATCGATGTGCGAACCCATCATCAGTGGGCGTTGCTCACCGCTGTCGGCGGCAGCGCGCAAAGTACCGAAAATGTTGCCGATGCGGTCGACCTGCACGTCGAGGTCAAGTTCGCGCATCCAGCCGACCAGCAGATCGCGCCCGGCCTTTTCGGCATCGCTCAGGGCGATCCGGGTGCGCCCGCCGTGGGTGGCGTCAGCGCCTACCTGGCCGAGTGCACGGATCTGCTGCAGCAGCAAAGCGCCGTTCAGTTGCAGTGGGGTACTCGCATTCATCAACCGTTTCTCCCTGGGTGCAAAGCCTTGGCTCTACACCGCCGTTTTTGTTCATGGGAGAATTCTATTCGCTCGCCATGTACGAAAACCTTGATTTTTGGCCTTCGCGCGCACTTTTATTACGCATTCCCGGCGTTTACCGCTGTTTACCTACAGAGGCCCCTTCATGCCCCTCGATCACTTCGACCTGGCCCTGCTCGATGCCGTGCAGCGCGACGCTGGTACTTCACAGCTGGACCTCGGTGCGCAGGTCAACCTGTCCTCGGCAGCGGTCAATCGGCGATTGAAGAAGCTGGCGGCCGACGGCGTGATCCGTGGCACGGTGGCACAGGTGAACCCGGAGCAGCTTGGGTACACGCTGACGGTGATAACCGAGGTTGAAGTGGAGAACGAGCGGCTGGACCTGCTGGACGAGATGAAACGCACCTTCCTCGCCTGCCCGCAGGTGCAGCAGTGCTACTACGTGGCCGGGGAGTGCGATTTCGTGCTGATCATGCTGGTGCGGCACATGGAGCAGTACACCCAGCTGACCCGTGAGCTGTTCTTCGAGAACAACAACGTCAAGCGCTTCAAGACACTGGTGTCGATGAGCAATGTGAAGACGGGCATGTTCGTGCCGACCCTCACGCCTTGAAGCCTTGTTGCAATCCCCTGTAGGAGCGGCCTTGTGTCGCGAAAGGGCTGCGTAGCAGCCCCAGCTATTGTTGCGCTGAAGCCGAGATCGCCGGGGCCGCTTTGCGGCCCTTTCGCGACACAAGGCCGCTCCTACAGGGGATCGTGCACTCTTCAAGGCTTACTATTAATTGTCATGTTTGTAATATCACAGCAATCGGCAACTGTGCATCATGAAATAAGTTGCCAAGGTGCGTGCCAGTGCATTTATCAAAATAACAATTACCAGGCGGGTCGACTTGTTCTTCCTGCCCCACAACCGTGTCTAAATAAAATGACAATTCGAACAGGCGCCTTCCAACAAAAAGGTTATCGAAGAATCATTCCGTCGATGACCGCCTTGCTGCAATTCGAAGCCGTGGCCCGGCTCAACAGTTTTACCCAGGCAGCCATTGAGCTGGGCGTGACCCAGGCGGCGGTCAGCAAGCAGATCAAGGCCCTCGAGGAAAACCTCGGGGCGCTGCTGTTCCATCGCTCGCACCGCAGCATTCACCTGACCGAAGGCGGCGAAATCCTCTTTGCCAGCATCTCCGAATCACTGCAGCGGGTGGCCAGCGCGTTCGACCAGATCACCCACATCAGCCACCATCAGGAAATCGTGCTGGGCTCCACCGCACCCTTCTCGCAACTGCGCATCATGCCCCGCCTGAACGCCCTGGCCGACGCCCTGCCGCAGGTGCAGCTGCGCCTGGCCACGCAGATGTTCACCGGCGATCTGCGCAAGCGCGACTACGACCTGGACGTACGCTACGGCAACGGCCAGTGGGACGACGGCGAAGCCATCCTGTTGTTCGAGGAAGAAATTTTCCCGGTCTGCGCCCCTGCCTGGCTGGCCCGCAACAACCTGCCCGTCACCCTGGAGGAACTGGCCGGGGCCGGGCTGCTGGATGCCGACTCCACCTCCGAGGGCTGGGTCGACTGGCCTGGATGGTTCCGCGAACTGGGCCTGGCCCCGGCAGCGCCCCGCTACAACCTGCGCTGCAGCCTGTACACCGATGCCATCAACGCGGCATTGGCCGGCTACGGCATTGCCTTGGGCTGGGGGCGGCTGGTGGAGCACCTGGTGAGTACCGGGGCCCTGGTGCGGTTGGAGCCTTTCACCGTACGCACCCGCGAATCCTATTACATCGTCGTACCGCACGGTCGGCCGGCATCGGTGTACACCCGTGCGATTGCCCATTGGCTGCAAAGCCCGGCGCCTACGCACGACAACCCGTTCCTGCATAACCTCAGGTGATGGGAAATGGAAAATTAAGCGCATTGACGCTATTCGAGGGCACTTCAATAATTCGCCGCACATGGCTTTATCAATTAAAAATAAAAGTGCCTGAGGACAACAATGAGCAGCCCAATCAATAAAACCCATCGCGAACTTGTCGATGCGCGCCAACCGGGCTTCGGCATGCCTGGCGAGTTATACAGCCGCCAGGATATCTTCGACACCGATATGGATATCTTCTTCCACAAACACTGGATACAAGTAGCCGTTACTGCCGATGTCGACGAGCCCGGCGATGTGTTTACCGTGGATATCGGCAAGGCTTCGGTGCTGATCCTGCGCGACGATGACGAACAGATCCGCGCCTACCGCAATGTCTGCCGCCACCGTGGCGCACGCCTGAAAGAGCCTGGCAAGTCCACCGTCGGCATGCTGGTGTGCCCCTACCACCAGTGGACCTACGACCTCGACGGCAGCCTCAGGCACGCCAGCCACATGGGCAAGGCATTCGACCCCAAGTGCCGCAGCCTGATCCCGGTGCACTGCAAGGTCATCGGCAGCCATGTGCTGGTGTGCCTGAGCGACACCCCACCGGACGACATCAGCGACCTCGAAGAAGTCATGGGGCCACGCTTCGCCCCCTTCGAGCTGACCAATACCCGCATCGCCTACGAACTCGACTACATCGAGAACGGCAACTGGAAGCTGGTGATGGAAAACAACCGCGAGTGCTACCACTGCGCTGGCACCCACCCGGAACTGATCGTCTCGTACCAGTCCGAGGACCTCGGCGTCAGCCTGGAGGAGATGAGCGACGAAGCGCGTGCCTCCTATGATGCCTATCAGGTGCGCAAGGCCGGCATCGAAGCCGACTGGGCCAGCGCCGGCCTGCTGTACGAGACCGTCGAACACCTGCAGGACAGCTCGCCCACCCAGTTCCGCACCCAGCGCATGATCATTGCCGGCAGCGGCGAGTCGCAAACCCTCGACACCAAGGTGGCCTGCAGCAAGCTGCTGGGCAACCTCACCCGCCGCGACCTCGGCGACACCCACCTGTGGGGCAACAACGCCTGGGCTCACGTGATGAGTGACCACGCCATGATCAGCTGGATCATCCCGCTGTCGCCGGAGCGCACCCTGGTGCGCACCAAATGGCTGGTGCACCGCGACGCTATCGAAGGTGTCGACTACGACCTGCAACGCCTGACCGAAGTGTGGGTGGCCACCACCCAGCAGGATGCCGCGCTGGTTGCCATCACCCACAGCGGTACCCAGGACCCCGCCTTCGAGCCGGGCCCCTACTCCACCTTCACCGAGCCGTACGTCGACCAGTTCGCCCGCTGGTACGCCTCGCGTCTCGCCGCACACGGGGTTTGAAGGCCATGACCGCACTGCACAGCATCGCCGGCCTGCGCGCCGACCAGCGTTTTACCGACAGCGACCACTGGGCCGCCCACGGGGCGCAGTGGGCCAGTGGCGAAAGCCGACGCATCGAATGCCTCAGCGTGGTGGACGAAACCCACGACGTGAAGACCTTCACCTTCCACAGCCCGGACTACCACGCCCTGGCCTACGAACCCGGGCAGTTCCTGACCGTGTCGCCGGTGATCGGCGGGGCCAGCGTGTCGCGCTGCTATACCCTGTCTTCCACGCCAACCCGGCCGTTCACCTTTGCCATCACGGTCAAGCGGGTGCCGGGCGGTACGGTGTCCAACTGGCTGCACGACAACCTGCGCCCGGGCCAGGCCCTGGCTGCCTCGGGCCCGGCCGGGGTGTTCACCCCGGTGGCCGGCCCGGCGCGCAAGTTGCTGTACCTGTCGGCCGGCTCCGGGGTCACCCCGCTCATGGCCATGACCCGCGCCGCCGCCGACCTGCACGCGGAGCTGGACATTGTCTTCGTGCACAGCGCCCGCACGCCGAAGGACATCATCTTCCGCGAGGAACTGGCGCAGCTGGAGCGTCGCATGCCACAGCTGCGCACCCTGTTCTTCTGCGAAAACCAGGGTGACGAGGCCGACTGGAACGGCCCGCTCGGGCGCCTGTCGCTGGAAGCGCTGCAACGCGAAATCCCTGATTTCAAGGACCGCGCCGTGTTCACCTGCGGGCCCAAGGGCTACATGGACGCCACCAAGGCGCTGCTGGCCGGTGCCGGTTTCGACCTGGCCCGCTACCACCAGGAAAGCTTCGACATCAACGCCGAAGCCGAACCTGAACCCGCTCCGGTTGCCCCGGGCCAGGCCCTGGATACCTTCACGGTGCACCTGGCCCGCTCGGGCAAGACCTTCACCATGCGCGCCGACCAGACCGTGCTGGCGGCTGCCAAGCTGGCAGGCGCCGTGGTGCCTTCGTCCTGCAGCCAAGGGGTTTGTGGTACCTGCAAGACGGCGCTGCTGGAAGGCAGCGTCGACATGAAGCACAACGGCGGCATCCGCCAGCGCGAAATCGACAAGGGCCTGCGGCTGCTGTGCTGCAGCCGCCCCACCTCGGACCTGGTGGTCGACCTCTGACCGACACCAAGGGCGCTTGAGCTTCAGGCGCCCTTTTTTCATCTGCAGTCCCTTCAACCCGCAACGCCGCCAGGCGGGTGCGTTCGCACCTGCCTGCCAGAATAAAAAGGATATAGCCGATGCGTGCAAAAGAAGGCCTGTTCAAGGGCCTGAATCCTGTTGTGACCGTTGGGTCGCTTTCCATTGTCGTGGCCTTCGTGGTGCTCTGCGCCTCCTATGGCGACCAGGCCGCCGGGGTATTCAAGGCCGCCTCCGACGCCATCCTCGACCACCTGAAATGGTTTTACCTGGCGCTGGTCAGCGGCATCCTCGGGGTGCTGGTGTTCATCGCCTTCAGCCGATTTGGCACCTTGAAGCTCGGGCGTGCCGACGAAAAACCGGAATTCAGCTTCGCCGCCTGGATCGCCATGCTGTTCAGCGCCGGCATGGGTGTTGGGCTGATCTTCTGGTCGGTGGCCGAGCCGGTGCTGCACTATGCCAGCAACCCGTTCACCCCGGGGCTCACCGACCAGGCCGCATCCATGGCCATGCGCATCACCCTGCTGCACTGGGGCCTGCACCCGTGGGCAATCTTCACCGTGATCGGCCTGGGCCTGGCCTACTTCGCCTACCGTGAAGGGCTGCCGCTGGCGTTGCGCTCGATCCTCTACCCGCTGATCGGCAACCGCATCTACGGGCCGATCGGGCATGCCGTGGACATCATCGGCGGCGCGGTCACCGCCTTTGGCGTCTCGCAGTCGCTGGGGCTGGGGGTGGAGCAGATCAACATGGGCATGCACCAGGTGTTCGGCACCCCGGTCACCCTGTCGTTCAAGCTGAGCATCATCGCCATCGTCACCGTGATTGCCTCGATCTCGCTGGTGGCCGGCGTGTCGCGCGGCATGAAGCGCCTTTCGACGCTGAACATGTGGATTTCCCTGGGGCTGATGCTGGTGGTGCTGGCACTGGGCCCGACCAACTACCTGATGAACCTGCTGTTCGAATCGGCTGGTGACTACGCGCAGAACATCATCGGCATGAGCTTCTGGACCGACGCCCAGGCCGACAGCGCCTGGCAAAAGAGCTGGACTGCCTTCTACTGGCCGTGGTGGATGACCTGGGGCCCGTTCGTGGGGCTGTTCATTGCACGCATCTCCCGTGGCCGCACCATCCGCGAACTGGTGTTCGGCGCCCTGCTGGTCCCGACGCTGGTGACGATCCTGTGGATGGCGGTGTTTGGCGGTACAGCACTGAAGGATGAGCAGCAGGCGCGCCAGGCCTACCAGCAGTTGCCGGTCGCCGAGCAGGCAGCCGCCGGCCCGTTCCAGGGTGGCCCGATACTGGAGGCCACGCGCAAGGAGACCACCACAGCCATGTTCACCCTGCTCGACCGCCTTGACGGCCCGACCTTGGGTGCAGTGCTGAGCGTGATCATCTGCCTGTTGCTCGCCGTGCATTTTGTTACGGCCGCCGATGCGGGAACGCAGGTGCTGTGCATGCTCAACTCGCTGGGCAGCATCAACCCGCCGCACTGGATACGGGTGCTGTGGTGCGTGCTGGAGGGGGCGATCGCCGCCAGCCTGGTGATTGCCGGCGGGTTGCTGGCGATCCAGATGGCCAGCATCGTGGTCGGGTTGCCGATTGCGCTCTACATGTTGCTGACCGGGTATAGCCTGATGCGCAGCCTGTTTGCCAGCGAGCAGGTCATTGCCCGCGAAGTGCCGGCGAATCTGGCGGCGGAGCCAGCCCGCGCGACCGGTGAAGTGGCGTAGATAGCCGGGGCCGCCTTGCGGCCCTTTCGCGACACAAGGCCGCTCCTACAGGCCATGTACATTCCCGAGCCTGCGCTGTACCTGTAGGAGCGGCCTTGCGTCGCGAAAGGGCTGCAACGCAGCCCCAAGGGCTCAGCCAGGGTTTGCCTGCGGCAGCTCGATGCGCACCCGCAACCCGCCACTCGCGGCGGCCAAAGCGGTGATGCTGCCGCCATGCAACGCAACGGCCCGCTGGGCAATCGCCAGGCCCAGGCCAAAGCCGTCACCGTTACTGTCGGTACCGCGGTCGAATGGCTCGAAGATGCGCTGCAGGCGCGCCGGCTCGACACCCGGGCCATGGTCGCTGACGCTGACCTGCAACCATTGCCCGCCCGGCGCCAGCGCGGCCTCGACCAACACCTCGGTACCTGCTGCGGTGTAGCGCACGGCATTACGGATGATGTTCTCGAACGCCCGGTACAGCAGTTCTTCATGCCCATGAGTGATAAACGTGCCCTGGGCCTGCAAGCAAACCTGGCACTGCTTCATGCCGGCCTCGAAGCGGGCGTCTTCGACGATCTGCGCCAGCAGTTCGACCACATCGAGGGTGGCGAAGTCGTCACCCTGCCGGGACTGGGCGCGAGCAAGGGTCAGCAGTTGCTCGATCAGATCGTCCATGCGCCGCGACTCGCGCTCCACCCGTTCAAGCATGTCGAGTCGGTCCGGTTGCTGGCGCATCAGGCCGATGGCGGCATGCATGCGGGTCAAAGGCGAGCGCAGTTCGTGGGAAATATCGTGCAGCAGATTCTGCTGCGCCTGCACCAACGCCTTGAGCTGACCGGCCATGCGGTCGCAGTCTTCGGCCAGTTCGACGATTTCGTCACGGCGTTTGCCCAACCTGGGTTTGACCCGCACCTCGAAACGACCCTGGGCGACCTGGCCCATGGCTTCGCGCAGCCAGGCCAGCGGGCGGGTCAGGTACAGGCTGCACAGGAAGGCGAACAGCGCGCTCATCAGCGTGCCGGTAAACAGCGGGCCCATGCTGCGCGGGCGTGGTGGCTCGCCAATGGTCGTGGCCACCGAAGCGCGCAGCACCAGCGGGCGGCCGTCGCGGTCGCTCAGCGCCTGCTCGAACCGGGCCAATGGCACCGCCTTGCCGGCCAGCAACCGGCCCTGGCTATCGTAAAGGCCCACCTGCACATCCGGCGGCTGCGGCGAGACCTCGAGCAACTGTCGGCCAGCCTGCTCGCCGTAACGTTGCAACAGCTGCAGTTCAGTGGCCAGCAGCGAGCGCAGCGCCGGGGTATCACCACGCAGGTCATTGAGCATGAAGGCGCCCGCGCCCACCAGGAAGGTCAGGGTGTTGGCCAGCCAGAAGGCCAGGAACAATTTCCAGAACAGGCGCCGGCGCATCATTCGACGATCAGCATGTAGCCCATGCCGCGCACGCTCTGGATCCAGCTGCTGCCATCGACGCGCGGCCCGAGCTTTTGCCGGATGCTGCTGATGTGCACGTCGATGCGCCGATCGTAACGGGTCAGCGGCCGGCCCAGGGCATTGAGCGACAGGTCCTGCTTGCTGACCAGCTGGCCGGCCTGGCGGGCCAACGCTTCGAGCAGGCTGAACTCGGAGCCGGTCAGCTCTAGGATGGCAGCGCCCCAGTGCGCCTCGCGTCGACCGGGCCACATCTTCAGGGCACCGCTGCGCACCTGTTCGGGCACCATGCCTTCGCCCATCAGTTGCGGCTGAACACGGCGCAGGATCGCCCGCAGGCGCGCCACCAGTTCGCCGGGAGAGCTGGGCTTGGGCACATAGTCATCGGCACCCAGCTCCAGGCCGGCGATGCGGTCGATGTTGTCGCCACGGGCAGTCAGCAACAGCACCGGTACCTGGCTGCGCGCGCGCACACGCCGCAGCACTTCGATGCCCGAAATGCCCGGCAGCATCACGTCCAGCACCACCACCTGATAGTTGCCGGTCAATGCCTGGGCTTCGCCTTCCTCGCCAGTGCCGACGGCGGTGGCCTGGAACCCTTCGCGGGCCAGGTACAAAGAGAGCATTTCGGTGAGTTCGCGGTCGTCGTCGACCAGCAGCACAGGGATCATCAGGGCCAGGAATCGTGATTGCAGGGGTTGCAATGATCGCCCCGGCGGCCGGCACTGTCACCGCCGGCCGGTCGGACTTTACACATCTTTACCCTCTGCTAACCGCGCCGAACACAGCCCGCCCGTATCCTCATCGCCCGCTGCATGCGGGTTGCCCGCGCTTGCTCCCTCCGAATCCGCTTGTCTGGAACCCTCGATGAACTACCCGCGCCTGTTGCTCTCCGTCCTGCTGCTGAACGCCACGCTGGCCCAGGCCTCCCCCTTCAGGATCGCCGACATCCGCGTCAACGGCCTGCAGCGGGTTTCCGCCGGCAGTGTCTTCGGTGCCTTGCCGCTGAACGTCGGCGACCAGGCCGATGACCGCCGACTGGTGGAG
>NZ_NEJY01000038.1:0-18254 GCF_002113255.1 Pseudomonas sp. B14(2017) | reverse complement strand
GAGCCATGATCAAACTCTTCAGTTCAATACTGCTTGGGTTTTTAAGAAACCCTAAACTTGGCTCAGCAATCTCAAATGACTATGTGATTTCTCGCATGGCCACTTGTGATGCTGATAATCTTTGTGACTATCAGTCCGTACTCACAAGCACCCACACGAATTGCTTGATTCGATTTGTTAAAGAGCGTTTGGTTAAGAGCTTTTCGTCTCAACCGAGGCGCGCATTCTACGCCTTCCTCATTTGCTGTCAAGCGTTTATTTTGAAGTTTTTTGCGAGAAACTCGTTTAGCTTCAAACACTTGACTCAACAGGGTGGCTGGTTTTGCTTCGCTACCGCGTTGGAGTGGTGCGCATTATAGGGCGGCGTTTCAGGAGGTCAACCTTTAATTTCAATAATTTAGAATCTTTTTGAAAAAGACCGCGTCAGGGCCGCCAGGTGCTCGCCGCAAGCCTTGCAGCGCCTGTGAGATCGAGCGCCGCCCGCGCGGCGCCCGATCTCACAGGCACCGAAAATACAACGCCATGCACCTTGCCCCCCATCCTCATAATTGCGCACTATATTGCTCACCCCCACCCCGCTCAAGGATCGCTGCACAGAAATGAACACCCAGCCCCGCAGCCTGGCCGCTACCCTCTTCCCGATCGGCCTGCTGCTCATCGCCATGGCATCGATACAGTCCGGTGCCTCCCTGGCCAAAAGCATGTTCCCCCTCATCGGCGCCCAAGGCACTACCACCCTGCGCCTGATCTTCGCCAGCATCATCATGCTGCTGATCCTGCGCCCGTGGCGTGTGCGCATGACCCGCAACGCCCTGCGCAACGTCATCATCTACGGCATGGCGCTGGGCGGCATGAACTTCCTCTTCTATATGGCCCTGCAAACGGTACCGATCGGCATCGCCGTGGCACTGGAGTTCACCGGCCCGTTGGCCGTGGCGATCTTCTCCTCGCGCCGGCCGATCGACTTCCTGTGGATTGCGCTGGCCATCGTCGGCTTGCTGCTGTTGCTGCCGGCCGGCCATGGCGGGCAGGCCCTCGACCCGGTCGGCGCAGCCTATGCCCTGGGCGCGGGCGTGTGCTGGGCACTGTACATTCTGTTCGGGCAGCGGGCCGGGGCCGAGCATGGCATCCAGAGTGCCGCACTGGGCGTTGTGGTCGCCGCGCTGTTCGTTGCCCCCATCGGTATCGCCCACGCCGGCAGCGCTTTGCTCACACCCGCCGTGATCCCCATGGCCCTGGGCGTCGCGGTGCTGTCCACCGCCCTGCCCTACAGCCTGGAAATGGTTGCCCTCACGCGCATCCCGGCACGCACCTTCGGCACCCTCATGAGCATCGAACCAGCCTTCGGCGCACTGTCCGGCCTGCTGTTCCTGGGCGAGGTACTGACGTTTACCCAGTGGCTGGCCATCCTGGCGATCATTACCGCGTCGGTCGGCACCACCCTGTCCATGCGCAAGGAACCCAGCCCGGCCGTCGCGGCAGACTGATATGAGAAATATTTTCATTTGAGACAGGATTAATGATTGTAGCGACCCGTCTCGCTCATTAAGCTGTCACAGAATCATCATCTTTACGCTATCTACTGGACCGAACACGGACGCTGGGGAAATTTCAGGAAGAACCGAAGCGATAACGACAGGGCCTGGCAGCTGATCCGCCCTGCATTTAAGGACAGGAATGAAACGTATTTTGCTCATCCTGGCCATCTTGGCTATTGCTGGATGTGCCGCCACGGCCAAGACTGAGGTCAAAAGGGGCAAGAAGGGCCTGCATATCAATTGCTCCGGCCTGTCTTCCTCGTGGGACAACTGCTACAGCAAGGCCGCAAGCTCCTGCAGCACGCGCGGCTACCGGGTCATTGCACGCTCGGGCGATAGCGATGAAGAACCCGGTGACTACTTGTTCGGCATCAACCCGGCGGGTTACACCAGCCGCAGCATGATCGTCATCTGCAAGTAGAAAAAAAGGGCAGCTCGCAAGCTGCCCTTTTCATTTACTACCTTACAAGGGCGCGGTACGCGCCTGCAGCCAGGCCAGCGCGTCACCCTTGAGCAACGGCGCCAGGCGCTCGCGTACCTTGGCGTGATAACCGTTCAACCAGTCCAGCTCTTCCCTGGCCAGCAGTTCGGGCACCAGGCAGCGGGTATCGATCGGGCACAGCGTCAGGGTCTCGAAGTTCAGGAAGTCGCCGAAGGCGCTCTTGCCGGCCTCGCGGTTGACCACCAGGTTCTCGATGCGCACACCCCACTGCCCTGGGCGGTACGTGCCCGGCTCGATCGAGCTGATCATGCCCACCTGCATCGCCGTCTGCGGCGTGGGCGCCGCCTGGTAGGCAATGACCTGTGGCCCCTCGTGCACATTCATGAAGTAACCCACCCCATGCCCGGTGCCGTGGCCGTAATCCACCTGGTCAGCCCAGATCGGTGCCCGGGCAATGGCATCGAGCAACGGCGACAGCACGCCACGCGGGAAGGTGGCGCGCGACAGGGCGATCATTCCTTTGAGTACGCGCGTGCAATCCTGCTTCTGTGCAAGGCTCGGGTTGCCCACCGGCACCATGCGGGTGATATCGGTGGTACCGCCAAGGTACTGCCCGCCCGAATCGATCAGCAGCAGACCATCGCCCTCGATGACCGCATGCGACTGCTCGGTGGCACGGTAATGCGGCATCGCGCCATTGCCATTGAAGGCGGCAATGGTCGAGAAGCTCAACGACACGAAGCCTGGGCGGCGGGCACGCGCGGCACTCAACTGCTCGTCGACCGTCAGTTCGGTAACCCGCTCCCGACCGAGGTTGGCCTCGAGCCAGGCGAAGAACTCGCACAAGGCCGCGCCGTCCTGCTCCATCACCTGGCGGATGTGCACCAGATCGTCATCCCCCTTGCACGACTTGCTCAGGGTGCTGGGGTTGAGCCCCTCGACCAGTTCCACCCCGGCCGGCAGGTTATCCAGCAGGCCGCAGGTTACCCGGGCCGGGTCGACCAGCAATCGGCTGCCGGCCGGCATGGCGGCAAGGGCATTGCCTGCTTCGGCGTAGTCGCGCGCCTCGATACCGTCGGCCGCCAGCACCTGGCGTAGATGATCGTCGAGCTTGTCCTGGCCGACGAACAGGATGGCCTGCTGCTGGCTGATCAAGGCAAAGGCGACGAACACCGGATTATAGGACACATCGCTACCGCGCAGGTTGAACAGCCAGGCAATGTCATCCAGGGTAGCGATGAAATGCCAGTCGGCCCCCTTGGCCTGCACGCTCTGGCGCAACTGCGCCAGCTTCTCCGCACGGCTTACCGTGGCGTGCGGTGGCAAATGCTGGTAGACCGGGTTGCCTGGCAGCGCCGGGCGCCCTTCCCATACCTGGCCCAGCAGGTCCTTGTCCGTCACCAGTCGCGCCCCGCGCGCCTTCAGCCGGTCGCCAAGCTGGCGCGCCGAAGCCAGGGCCATGACCGCACCGTCTACCGCCACGCTGCCATTGGTCTCGACGTGATCGCCCAGCCATTCCAGCGCACCAGGCTTGCCCGGCAACAGCTTCATCAGCTCGATGCCGCTGCCAGCCAGCTCGTGTTCCGCCTGTTCCCAGTAGCGGCTATCGACCCACAGCCCGGCAAAGTCAGCCGTGACCACCAGCGTGCCGACCGAGCCGTGGAAACCCGACAGCCACTGGCGCCCTTGCCAGTAACCGGGCAGGTATTCGGAAAGATGGGGGTCGGCCGAGGGTACCAGCAAGGCATCGATGCCCTCTGCGGCCATGGCCTGGCGAACCTGCGCCAGGCGCTGCGGCACGCTTTGCCCAAAGGTGGTCTGAACGTTCATGCGCTCTCCTGCGGCTACATCACGGTTTATCCAGTGTGCCGATAATGGAACAGCCGCCGAAGCCCTGCAATCGTGGCGACCGACACACGGCATGCATTGCCCGTCACGCCCTGCGCATACCAGACATTTCCTACAGACGGGCCAGTACCACCGATCAAGTTCCGCTGAACTTCCTCAAAGCACCGGCTTCACACTCAGTACATTCATTGCACACAGGCAAATGACCATGCGCAATGCCTGCGCCCCTAAAAGCGGCGTGGTGCTGCTCGACACCCGCGCGCACACCCCCGACCACGAGCATGCCGTGCACCTGAAGCTTGCCGATGGCCTGGCCCGCCTGCTGGGCTGCCCACACGTGCAACCCGGCCAGCCACCAAGCGCCACCGATGGCTACTACTACCTGCCCACCGAAACCCTGGTCGATCCCAAGCGTCATGCCGCCCTGGGCATCTGCAGCGAGCAGGACCTGTTCGGTGGCCTGGTCGCACACCCCTACATGGCGACCAAGGCGATCTCCCACCCGTTGCCGGCCGGGGCCAGTTTCCCGCCGGGCTGGACCGATGCCTTCGCCCGTCAAGCCAGCGACGCCCTGCTGCGCGGCTATACCGTGTTCAGCAAGGCCGATGCACGCACCGCCGCACAGCTGTTATTGGCGGACGGCCCGTTGCGAATCAAGCCGGTACTGGCCTGCGCAGGCCGTGGGCAACAGGTCATCACCGCGGTGGATGAACTGGAACCGCTGCTGGCCGGCATGGATGACCAGGACCTTGCACTATGGGGGCTGGTGCTCGAGGAAGACCTGAGCGAAGTGCAAACCTTCAGCGTCGGCCAGGTACGTGTCGCCGGCCTGACCTGCAGCTATCACGGTACCCAGCAACTGACCCGCGACCACCAGGGCACGGAAGTGTATGGCGGCTCCGACCTGGTGGTGGTGCGCGGTGACTACCAGGCACTGCTGCAACTGCCGCTGGAGGAGCCGCTGCGCCTGGCCATCAACCAGGCGATGGCCTACGAGCAGGCCGCCGAGCAGCACTTCCCCGGCTTCATCGCCTCACGGCGCAACTACGACATCGCCCGCGGCGTCAATCCCCTGGGCCACCTGCGCAGCGGCGTACTCGAACAATCCTGGCGCCTGGGCGGAGCCAGCAGTGCCGAGCTGCTGGCCTTGCAGGCGTTCGCCGACGACCCGGCATTGCAACGGGTGCGTGCCTCCACCCATGAAGTGTTCGGCACCCCCGAACTGCCCACTGACGCCACCCTCTTTTACCAAGGAAACGACAGTGAACTCGGACAACTCAGCAAATTCGCGCGGATTCGTGAACATGACCATTCAGAGTGAAACCGTTGAACTGCAGGTCGAGGATGACAGCATCGTCGGCACCCTGGTCAGCCCCGGCAGCAAGATGCCGGGCATTCTCTTCGTCCACGGCTGGGGTGGCAGCCAGCAACGCGACCTGGCCCGCGCCCGGCATATCACCGGGCTGGGCTGCGTGTGCATGACCTTCGACCTGCGCGGCCACGAAAAAACCGAAAGCCAACGGCTGACGGTCACCCGCGAACAGAACCTGACCGACCTGCTGGTGGCCTACGACCGGCTGGTAAGCCACCCGGCCGTCGACACCAGTGCCATCGCCATCATCGGCAGCAGCTACGGCGGCTACTTGGCCACCCTGCTGACCCGCGAGCGGCCGGTCAAATGGCTGGCCCTGCGGGTGCCCGCCATGTACTGGGACGACGAATGGAACCTCCCCAAGCAAACCCTCGACCGGCAACGGTTGAACGCCTACCGCCAGCGCCCGCTCGGCCCGGCGGACAACCGCGCACTGGCAGCCTGTGCCGAGTTCGGTGGCGATGTACTGCTGGTGGAGTCCGAGCAGGACGACTATGTGCCGCACAGCACCTTGATGAGCTACCGCTCGGCATTCGTCAGCGCCCATTCGCTCACCCACCGCATCGTCGACGGTGCCGACCACGCGTTGTCCAGCGAAGAGAGCCAGAAAGCCTACAGTTCGATCCTGGCGGCATGGATCAGTGAAATGGTCGTTGGCGCCCGCCTGGACCGCTACCCGCACTACGCGCCCTGGTATGCCTGAGGCTCGCCCACCTGGCAATGCAGGCCGCCATCGGCGCCGCGCACCAGGCTACGCAGGGTCTGGTAGGCAGCAAAGTTGACCCCACGCGCCTGATGCTGGCCAAGCAGTTCGAGGAAAGGTTCCCCGACGAAATAAACGGCCGCCGCTGCCCACGCCTGGCGGGACTGCCATTGCAGGTACTGCAGCACCCGGCTGCCATCGTCGCTGGCCTGGATACTGACACCCTGCAGCCCTTCGCAACGCGCGGCCAGCGCTTCGCTGCGCGCCACCAGCGCCTGGGCCAACGCCTGCTGGAACCTGCCGGGTACTTCGTATTCGATCATCTGGGTAAACCACAGGGCATGGGATGTTGCCGTCATGAACGGTCTCCTGGTGACGGACGCCTACAGCGCGATGCCGAGCAGGGTAAAACCTCAAGTTATGTCAAGGTCAAGCGGTTTTCCGCACTGGGAACGCCCCCGTGCCCTAACCCGATACCGCGAAGCGCCGCCGGTAATCACTCGGGGTCAGGCCGGTGATGCGCTGAAACACCTTGCGAAACGCTCCCGGGTCCTGGTAACCGACGCCCCAGGCGATCTGCTCTACATTGCGCCGGGTGAACTCCAGCAAGCGGCACGCCCGCCCCACCCTCACCTGCTGGCAGTACTCGGTTGGCCGTAGCCCCGTGGCAGCACGAAAACGCCGCAGGAAGGTGCGTTCCTCCAGCCCCGCGCACGCTGCCATGCTGGCCAGGTCGGCATCCTGCCCACCGTTGCCCTGCAACCAGTGCTGCACTTTCAGCACCGCCTCATCGCCATGGTCCAGGCGTGGATTGAACACTGCACCGGGCAGTGGCGCCGCGACCGGGTCGACCGCCAGGTAGCGGGCAGTTTCCCGCGCCACCGTCGCGCCCATGAAGCGCTCCAGCAAGCGCAAGCCCAGGTCGGTCCAGGCCATCAACCCGGCCGAGGTGACGATGTCGCCATCGTCCAGCAACGGTTGCTGGGCCTCGACCCGCACCTTGGGAAAACGCTGGGCAAGCGAATGCACGTAGTTCCAGTGGGTGCAGGCCGGGCGCCCGTCGAGCAGGCCACTGGCGGCGATGAAGAACACCCCGATGCACACCGACGCCAGCACCGTGCCGTGCCCGTGCAACTGGCATAACGATGCACGATGGCGCTCAAGCAGCTCACCCTGAGGTGCCGACTCCAGGCTCGGCGGAATGATCAGCACCCGCAGATCGGCCGCGGCGGCAGGTGGACTCTCAGGGGCAGGCTGCAAGTGCCCCGCTTCGTCCGCCTGCCAGAAGCTGATACGCACCGATGGCAACTCGACGGCACCCAGTTCGGCAACCACCCGATTGGCCACCAGGAACAGGTCGGCCAGCCCATGCACGGCAGCACGTTGCGCACCGGGGTACAGCAGCAGGCCGATGTCCAGGCTGGCGGGGTTGTCAGTTTTTGCCTGCATAGTGTCGTTCGCGCCAATCCTCAGGTCAGTGCACACAGCCTATAACTAACGTCATCCAACGACTACTGCCACAGGAGGCAGCATGAGCAAGCAGGCGCTGATCATCATCGACATCCAGAACGACTACTTCCCGGGCGGCAAATGGACCCTCGATGGTGCCGACCAGGCGGCCGACAATGCTGCCCGCCTGTTGGCGGCGGCGCGTGAACGGGGCGACCTGGTGGTGCATGTGCGGCATGAGTTCGACAGCGCCGATGCGCCGTTCTTCGCGCCAGGCTCGCAGGGTGCGGCGATCCATGCCAAGGTCGAGCCTCAGGCCGGTGAACCGGTGGTGCTCAAGCACAAGGTCAACGCCTTCCTCGGTACCGACCTTGAGCACACGCTGGACCGGCATGGCGTCGAGGCCCTGACCATCGTCGGCAGCATGAGCCACATGTGCATCGACGCCGCCACCCGGGCCGCGGCCGACCTGGGTTACGACGTGACCGTGGCGCACGACGCCTGTGCCACGCTGCCACTGGAGTTCGATGGCAAGCGGGTGCCGGCGGCGCAGGTGCATGATTCAGTGATGGCGGCGTTGGCGTTTGCCTATGCCAAGGTGGTCAGGACCGATGAGTTGATAGGAGACTGACCACGAACCTTGGGTTGCCCATACGGGCCTCATCGCCGGCAAGCCAGCTCCCACAGGCCCACCTTCAGGCTCAGAGCCAGTGGCGAACCTGTGGGAGCTGGCTTGCCGGCGATGAGGCCTTGGAGGCAGCAACACCTCTCGATCAAATCACCACATTGCGCACAAACCGCACCGCCACCGCCCCATCGTTGCGATAGGCATACCGGCAGTTGCTGGGAAACACATGGAACTGCCCGACCTGCAGGCGATGCTCGACCCCTTCGATAATCAGCGTCAGTTGCCCTTGCGCCACATAGATCTGCTCGCTCCAGCCCTCGGCATCAGCCTCGCTGGAATAGCACTCGCCCGGTGCCAGGGTCCATTCCCACAGCTCCACCTCGCGCCGCGCCACACTGCTGCCCAGCAGCACCGCTCGGCTCTGCGGGTGCTCCCCGGCCCAGGCCAACTCTTCGATGCGCCCGGGATCACGCTGGTCAGGTGCCTGGATCAGGGTACTGAAAGCCACGCCCAAGGCTTCGGCAATCAGGTCGAGGGTAGTCAGGCTGACATTCTTTTCGCCCGCCTCGATCGCCACCAGCATGCGCCGGCTGACACCGGAGCGCTCCGCCAGCGCCGTCTGGCTCATGCCCGTGGCATTGCGCAGGCTGCGTACATTGAGGCTGACATGTTGCAGCACCGATGCCCGGTGCGAGGAATCTTTGTGCACTATATTGCTCACTGGTCGGTATTGCGCAGTATACTGCCCACTTTGCGGCGATTGTGCGCCGCCCCCTCCGAGTGCGCAAGACCATGAGCCAGCCCAGCAGCAAACCGACCCCTGCCATTGCCTTTCGCCTGAGCAAGGCCGAACTGGTGCTGGTGTTCATCACCATGCTGTGGGGCGGCACCTTCCTGCTGGTGCACAACGTGATGACCGTCAGCGGCCCGATGTTCTTCGTCGGCCTGCGCTTCGCTGCAGCCGCGCTGTTCGTCGGGGTGGTCTCGGCGCGGGCGCTGCCGGGGCTGACCTTCACCGAACTGAAGGCCGGCATGCTGATCGGGGTGTCGATCATGCTCGGCTACGGCCTGCAGACCATGGGCCTGCAAACCATCAGCAGCAGCCAGTCGGCGTTCATCACCGCGCTGTACGTGCCGTTCGTGCCGCTGCTGCAATGGCTGGTGCTGGGCCGGCGCCCCGGCCTGATGCCCAGCATCGGTATTGCCCTGGCGTTCATCGGCCTGATGCTGCTGGCCGGCCCTGAGGGTGGCAGCCTGCACTTCAGCGAAGGCGAGCTGGTAACCCTGGTCAGCGCCGTGGCCATTGCCGGCGAAATCATCCTGATCAGCCGCTACGCGGGCCAGGTCGATGTGCGCCGGGTCACCGTGGTGCAGCTGGCGACCGCCTCGCTGCTGGCGTTCCTGATGATCGTGCCGACCCAGGAGCGCATACCCGACTTTTCCTGGCTGCTGCTGGCCAGTGCCGTGGGGTTGGGCGCCATGAGCGCGGTGATCCAGGTGGCAATGAACTGGGCGCAGAAGTCGGTCTCGCCCACCCGCGCCACCCTCATCTATGCCGGCGAACCGGTATGGGCGGGGATCGTCGGGCGCATCGCCGGTGAGCGCCTGCCGGGCGTGGCACTGCTCGGCGGCCTGCTGATCGTGATCGCGGTGGTGGTCAGCGAACTCAAGGTGCGCCGCCCGCGCGAGGTGGCCGAAGCACGGGACGTGCAGGATGAAGGCGAACGCCAGGCTGGCCTGTAAAGCCGCCAACTGCGGCTATGCTTTGTAAGAATCTGTTATAAAAAAACAGCTTGTCACAGCCTGTTTGTAGGATTCTGCGACAGCTTGCGTGTTGGTGATCAACCCCTCGGCACGTATGATTCTTTGCAAACTTCTCCAGAATAGAACGCTATGTCATTGATAGTGCTATTGCTTCTGCCGTTCGTGGGCAGTTGCCTGGCAGCCGTGCTGCCGCACAACGCACGTAACGCGGAGTCCATTCTCGCCGGGCTCGTGGCCCTGGTCGGCACTGTCCAGGTAGCACTGCTGTACCCTCAGGTTGCCCACGGTGGCGTGATTCGCGAAGAATTCCTCTGGCTGCCCAGCCTGGGGTTGAACCTGGTGCTGCGCATGGACGGCTTCGCCTGGCTGTTCTCGCTGCTGGTGCTGGGCATCGGTACGCTGGTGTCGCTGTATGCCCGCTACTACATGTCGCCACAGGACCCGGTGCCGCGCTTCTTCGCCTTCTTCCTCGCGTTCATGGGCGCCATGCTCGGCCTGGTGATCTCCGGCAACCTGATCCAACTGGTGTTCTTCTGGGAACTCACCAGCCTGTTCTCGTTCCTGCTGATCGGTTACTGGCACCACCGTGCCGACGCCCGCCGCGGCGCCTACATGGCGCTGATGGTCACGGGCGCGGGCGGCTTGTGCCTGCTGGTGGGTGCCCTGCTGCTCGGCCATGTGGTCGGCAGCTACGACCTGGACAAGGTCCTGGCTGCCGGCAACACCATCCGCCAGCATGCGCTGTACCCGGTGCTGCTGCCACTGATCCTCATCGGCGCCCTGAGCAAGAGCGCACAATTCCCCTTCCAGTTCTGGCTGCCCCATGCCATGGCAGCGCCCACCCCGGTATCGGCTTACCTGCACTCGGCGACCATGGTCAAGGCCGGGGTGTTCCTGCTGGCGCGCCTGTGGCCGGTGCTGTCGGGCAGCGAGGAGTGGTTCTGGATCGTCGGCGGTGCCGGCGCCCTCACCCTGCTGCTCGGCGCCTTCGCCGCCATGTTCCAGAACGACCTCAAGGGCCTGCTGGCGTACTCGACCATCAGCCACCTGGGCCTGATTACCCTGCTGCTGGGCCTGAACAGCCCGCTGGCCGCGGTCGCGGCGGTGTTCCACATTCTCAACCACGCCACCTTCAAGGCCTCGTTGTTCATGGCCGCCGGCATCATCGACCACGAAAGCGGTACCCGTGACATCCGCCGCCTCAGCGGGCTGATACGCCTGGTACCATATACCGCCACCCTGGCCATGGTCGCCAGCGCCTCGATGGCCGGCGTGCCGTTGATGAACGGTTTCCTGTCCAAGGAAATGTTCTTCGCCGAAACGGTGTTCATCAGTTCCACTGCCTGGGTCGAGGCCACGCTGCCGGTGATCGCCACCCTGGCCGGCACCTTCAGCGTGGCCTATGCCCTGCGTTTCACCGTCGATGTGTTCTTCGGCCCCACGGCGCAGGACCTCCCGCACACCCCGCACGAACCGCCACGCTGGATGCGGGCGCCGGTCGAACTGCTGGTGCTTACCTGCCTGGTGGTGGGCATCTTCCCTGCCCAGTCGGTCGGCCCGCTGCTGGCCGCCGCCGCCCTGCCGGTGGTGGGCGGCACCCTGCCGGAATACAGCCTGGCCATCTGGCATGGCTGGAACGCGCCGCTGATCATGAGCCTGGTGGCCATGAGCGGCGGTATCGTGCTGTACCTGCTGCTGCGCAAGCAGCTGCGCCTGGGCCGCTTCCCCTACCCGCCGGTGATCGAGCGTTTCAACGGCAAGCGCCTGTTCGAACACGGCCAGGTGCAACTGATGCTGCTGGCGCGGCGCATCGAGCGCCTGCTCACCAGCCGCCGCCTGCAGTCGCAGCTGTTCATGCTGGTGCTCGCCGCCTTCCTCGCCGGCCTCACCCCCATGCTCTACAGCGGCCTGAGCTGGGGCGACCGGCCGAAGATTCCGGGCTCGGGCGTGTTCGTCGCACTGTGGCTGATCGCCATTGCCTGCGCCATCGGCGCCGCCTACCAAGCCAAGTATCACCGTTTGGCGGCGTTGATCATGGTCAGCGTCTGCGGCCTGATGACCTGCATCACCTTCGTCTGGTTCTCCGCGCCCGACCTGGCCCTGACCCAGTTGGTGGTGGAAGTGGTCACCACCGTGCTGATCCTGCTTGGCCTGCGCTGGCTGCCGCGGCGGATCGAAGGCGTATCGCCGCTGCCGGGCAGCCTGGAGCGTGCGCGCATGCGTCGCCTGCGCGACCTGCTGCTGGCGGTGCTGGTAGGTGGCGGCATGGCCGTGCTGTCCTACGCCATGCTCACCCGGCCGACGCCGAACGACATTTCCTCGTTCTACCTGAGCCGGGCCCTGCCCCAGGGCGGTGGCACCAACGTGGTCAATGTCATGCTGGTCGACTTCCGTGGTTTCGATACCCTCGGTGAAATTACCGTGCTGGTGGCCGTGGCGCTGACCGTGTTCGCCCTGCTGCGGCGCTTCCGCCCGCCGAAGGAAAGCATGCAACTGCCGGCGCAGCAGCGTCAGCTGGCACCTGATGTGGTCACCGACCTGATCAACCCACGGCATGCCACCGACACCGCCCTGGGCTTCATGATGGTGCCCGCGGTGCTGGTGCGCCTGCTGCTGCCGATCGCCCTGCTGGTGTCGATGTACCTGTTCATGCGTGGCCACAACCAGCCCGGTGGCGGCTTTGTCGCCGGCCTGGTGATGTCGGTGGCGTTTATCCTGCAGTACATGGTGGCCGGCACCCAGTGGGTCGAGGCGCAGATGAGCCTGCGCCCGCTGCGCTGGATGGGCACCGGGCTGCTGTGCGCAACCCTGACCGGCGCGGGCGCCATGCTGCTGGGCTACCCGTTCCTCACCACCCATACCGCCCACCTGCACCTGCCGTTGCTCGGCGATGTGCACGTGGCCAGCGCGCTGTTCTTCGATGTCGGCGTGTTCACCGTGGTGGTCGGCTCGACCCTGCTGATCCTCACTGCCCTGGCGCACCAGTCGGTGCGCGCCTACCGCCCGGGCAACCCGGCGAAAACCAGCCAAGCAGGAGCCGCCTGATGGAAGAAGTGATTGCAGTTGCCATCGGCGTTCTGGCCGCCTCGGGGGTGTGGCTGATCCTGCGTCCGCGAACCTATCAGGTGATCATGGGCCTGTGCCTGCTGTCGTACGGGGTCAACCTGTTCATCTTCAGCATGGGCAGCCTGTTCATCGGCAAGGAACCGATCATCAAGGACGGCGTGCCCCAGGACCTGCTGCACTACACCGACCCGCTGCCGCAGGCCCTGGTGCTCACCGCCATCGTCATCAGCTTCGCCATGACCGCGCTGTTCCTGGTGGTGTTGCTGGCCTCGCGCGGCCTGACCGGTACCGACCACGTGGATGGCCGGGAGCGTGACGAATGAGTGGCATGAGCCAATTGATCATCGCGCCCATCCTGCTGCCCCTGGTGACCGCGGCAGTGATGTTGCTGCTGGGCGAGAAACACCGGCAGATAAAAGCCCGGCTGAACCTGCTGTCGACCTTCGCCGGCCTGGCCATCGCGGTCAGCCTGCTACTGTGGGTGCGCACCCAGGGCCAGGCGGAATCGATCGGTGTCTACCTGCCAGGCAACTGGCCGGCGCCGTTCGGCATCGTGCTGGTGGTCGACCACCTGTCGGCCCTGCTGCTGACCCTCACCGGCATCATCGGCTTCAGTGCCCTGCTGTTTGCCCGCGCCCGCTGGGACGGTGCCGGGGCCAGCTTCCACGCACTGTTCCAGATCCAGCTGATGGGCCTGTACGGCGCCTTCCTCACCGCCGACCTGTTCAACCTGTTCGTGTTCTTCGAGGTGCTGCTGGCCGCTTCCTATGGCCTGCTGCTGCATGGCTCGGGCCGCGCCCGGGTGCGTGCCGGCCTGCACTACATTGCCATCAACCTGTTCGCCTCGTCGCTGTTCCTGATCGGCGCGGCAATGCTGTATGGCGTGACCGGCACCCTGAACATGGCCGACCTGGCCCTGAAGATTCCGCTGGTGCCGGAGGCCGACCGCGGCCTGCTGCACGCCGGCGCGGCGATCCTGGCCATGGCCTTCCTGGTCAAGGCCGGCATCTGGCCGCTGAACTTCTGGCTGGTGCCGGCCTATGCCTCCGCCAGCGCGCCGGTGGCTGCGCTGTTCGCCATCATGACCAAGGTCGGCCTGTATGCCGTGCTGCGCCTGTGGACACTGCTGTTCTCCGGGCAGGCCGGGGCCTCGGCGCACTTCGGTGGTGAATGGCTGGTGTACGGTGGCCTGGTCACCCTGGCGGTGGCAGCGGTGTCGATCCTGGCCGCGCAGCGCCTGGAGCGCATGGCCGCCCTCAGCATCCTGGTTTCGGCCGGCACCCTGCTCGGCGCCGTCGGTTTTGCGCAAGCGGCGCTGACCGGCGCGGCATTGTTCTACCTGGTCAACTCGACCCTGGCGCTTTGCGCGTTGTTCCTGCTCGCCGAACTGGTCGAACGTTCGCGCTCGGCCAACGAAGCACCGCTGGACGACGAAGAAGACGCCATGCCGCCACCGCTGGAATCACTGCACCCGCCCAAGGGCATCAACCTCGACGATGAGCAGAAGGTGGTGATCGGCCAGATCATCCCGTGGACCATGGCCTTCCTCGGCCTCAGCTTCATCGCCTGCGCCCTGCTGATCATCGGCATGCCGCCGCTGTCGGGCTTTGTCGGCAAGCTCAACCTGATCAGCGCGCTGTTCAACCCGCAGGGGCTGGGCGTACCTGTCGAGCAGCCGCTGGGCACGGCGGGCTGGGGCCTGGTGGCGTTGCTGATCCTGTCTGGCATGGCCTCGCTGATCGCCTTCGGCCGCGTCGGCATCCAGCGTTTCTGGAAGCCTGAGGAACGCCCGTCGCCGGTGCTGCGCCGCTATGAGTGCCTGCCCATCGTCATCCTGCTTGGCCTGTGCATCATCCTCAGCTTCAAGGCCGAACCGCTGCTGCGCTACACCCAGGACACCGCCGCCAGCCTGCAGGCCCCTGACGCCTATATCGAAGCCGTGATGGCCGCCCGGCCGATTCCTGGCCCCACCTCGCTCGACGTACAGGTGCAGCCATGAGTCGACTGTTCCCCGCACCGCTGTTATCGGTTTCGCTGTTCGGCCTGTGGCTGTTGCTGAACCTGTCGGTCAGCCCCGGCAACCTGCTGCTGGCTGCCGCGCTCGGCGTGCTGGCGCCGCTGCTGATGGCACCGCTGCGCCCGCAGCATGCCCATGTGCGACGGCCGCTGGCCATCGCACGGCTGATTGGCCGGGTCGGCATCGATGTGATCATGTCCAACCTGCTCGTTGCCCGTGGCGTGCTGCGCGCCGGCAAGCAGCCGCCGCGCTCGGCGTTCGTGCACATCCCGCTGGCCCTGCACGACCCGCATGGCCTGGCGGCGTTGTCGATGATTACCACGGTAGTGCCCGGCACGGTCTGGTCCGAGCTGGCGCTGGACCGCAGCGTGTTGCTGCTGCATGTGTTCGACCTGGACGATGAGGCGGCCTTCATCCAGCACTTCAAGGACACCTACGAACGCCCGCTGATGGAGATTTTCCAATGACAGGCCTGCTCGCCAACGCTGTCCTCGCCAGCCTGTTCATCTTCGCCCTGGCCATGGCCCTGGCGCTTATCCGGCTGTTCCGCGGCCCGTCCGCCCAGGACCGGGTGCTGGCGCTGGACTACCTGTACATCCTGGCCATGCTGACCATGCTGGTACTGGGAATCCGTTATGCCAGTGACACCTACTTCGAAGGTGCCCTGCTGATTGCGCTGTTCGGTTTCGTTGGCTCGTTTGCCCTGGCCAAGTTCCTGCTGCGCGGTGAGGTGATCGAATGACTGAAACCCTGCAACTCCCCTTCTGGCTGGAGCTGGTCACTGCCGCGCTGCTGCTGACCGGCAGCCTGTTCGCCCTGATCGGTGCCGTGGGCCTGTTGCGGCTGAAGGACTACTTCCAGCGCATGCACCCGCCGGCACTGGCCTCGACCATTGGTGCCTGGTGCGTGGCACTGGCTTCGATCATCTACTTTTCCTGGCTCAAGGATGCCCCGGTGCTGCACGCCTGGCTGATTCCGATCCTGCTGTCGATCACCGTACCGGTGACCACACTGTTGCTGGCCCGGGCGGCGCTGTTCCGCAAGCGCATGGCGAAAGAGCCGGTCCCTGAAGAAGTCAGCAGCGGCCGCGATCGCGGTAACTGACAGGTTGCCGCCTCACCCTTGGGCCAGGCGCTGCAACTCGCGCCGGACCATGGCCGCATAAGGCGGCGGGCCGAGGCGATACAATTCCCCTGCCACCCAGTTCAACCAGGCGCCTTGCAGTTCTTCGCGCCTGGCCAGCAAACGCTCGGCCTCGGCCACGGCATCCGCCTGATGCTGCCGATGGAACTCGGCACGCGTGGCGGGCGCGTCGTCACTGTGGGTCATTCACTGGCCTTGAAGGTGGTCAGCTCACCTTTGCGCCATTTGGCAACCTTGCCGGTCACCGCCTTGAGCAACTTGCCCAGGCCTTCCTGCACTTGCTGCTGCGCGGCGAACACCAGCATCACTCCGTGGCCTTCACGGAACACGATGCCCTCGCCTTCGGGCACCGACACGAAGGCATAGTCGCCCACGCCATATACGTTCAGCTTGATTTCGCGAAAGCGCATTTCCAGTTTGCCGCCTTCGCGGCTGGGCAGTACGGCGGCGCGAAAGTGGTCGCCGACCTTCAGTTCCAAACGCTGCTTGTCATCGACGACCAATGCGCTTTCGGTGTCGATTTCGGCCATGTACAGGCCTTCGGGACTCTGTTCGGTGACATAGACAAAGCGGCCCTGGAACAGCTGGGCCAATTTACCGCGCAAGTCGCCCAGGGCGAACAACGCATGGGTATCAAGAGTGCTGACTGCCAATGAAGTAATCCTCAACCGGTTACAACCCGCCCTCACCCAAGCTCGGTGAGGCACGGCCATTTCTTATCGATAGGCGAAAAGAGTAATGAAGCGATATGCGAAATGTCTGTGCACGCTGGCGATGCAGCGTGCAGGAATCTTTACTCTGGCTTGCCAGATCTGGCCTCAAATACAGGCTTTCGGCATATTCCCGATTCGGGAAGCGTAATGTCTGACAGCAAAACCGCCAGAAAAGATGCGACAGGCAATGCCAGAGCGCACGTGAGAACGGGCCCTGCAATCCATCAGCGCATTACTGGGGGAAGAATATGCACGAAAACACCGAAATTCGTCGAGAGGCAAAGTACATTTCTTACAGGGGAACGCCCTGAACAACACCCGTTCGCTCGTCGGCAGCACTCACTACACTCAGGCCGCCAGGCCCTTCTTCAACTGCTGTTGCCAGGCCGCCTGGCACTCCAGCGCTTCTTCTCGCGTGGCGAATGCGGTACCACGGCGTTCGCCATTGACCAGCACCACCCAGCAGATGCGTTTACCCAGCGCACGCAGTGTGGCGGGCACCCCCGAACCAATCATCACGGCTACATCGACCCGGCTATTCATCATTCCCTCCGGAATTTAATTAGCACCCTAACGATAAAGCCATGATACGCCTGCGTACGGCGCGGAAACAGCGCATCCCGGTACAGCAGTATTACGTACGGGGCAACAAAACCGCCGCCGGAAAGAAACGCAAAAAGCCCCAGGGATCGCTCCGTGGGGCTTGGCACACCGCGCGGGGTTACACCTGGCGCTGGTGGCGGTCGAGCTGCTCGTGGCGCTCCTGGGCTTCGATGCAGTACTTGGTGGTCGGGCTGATCAGCAGACGCTTCAGGCCGATTGGTTCACCGCTGTCATCGCACCAGCCGAAGCTTTCGTCGGCAATACGGTCCAGGGCCATTTCCAGCTGCGGCAGCAGGCGCTGGTCGCGGTCGATGGCGTTCACCAGCCAGCTACGCTCTTCTTCGACCGAAGCCACGTCGGCAGGATCCGACGGGGTGTCCAGGCCTTCGATGGTGGCACGGCTCAGCTCGATGCGTTCATGGGTTTCGACTTTCATCGCCTGCAGCAGGCCAGCGAAGAAAGCCAGCTGGTCAGCGTTCATGTAGTCATCGGCCGACATGGCCAGCAACTGTTCCTTGGTCATCGATTTCTCTATGAAAAAATGTGCATTTGGGCGATTCAGGTGCCGCCGACGCCTTGGCATCGGCAGCGGAATTCTTCAAGCGCCAACCGGCACTCTTTTACAGGGGGCGGCAGTCTAAGGCGCCGCGTCGCGTGGAGCAACTGCAATTGGGTGCGAATTTGCTTCCGTTGCCCACATTCCGCCAGTCGGCGCCCTCTGCTCTGGCTCTTGCTCTTGCTCTTGCTCTTGCTCTTGCTCTTGCTCTTGCTCTTGCTCTTGCTCTTGATCTTGATCTTGATCTTGATCTTGATCTTGATCTTGATCTTGATCTTGATCTTGATCTTCGCGACTTCAGGAGGCCGAGCAGAGGTCTTGCGGAGGGAGGTGACGGGCATGGATGCCCGTCAAGCGCTGAGGCCCCATGGATGGGGCCTGCAGCGCGTACTCCCGGGAGCAAGACCGGCGC
>NZ_NEJY01000037.1:0-18680 GCF_002113255.1 Pseudomonas sp. B14(2017) | reverse complement strand
GACGTCGTCGCTTGGGGCATCGATGGTGATCGACGCTTCTTTCGAACCGGCGGCGATGGTGATCGTCTCACCGTTGCTCAGCTTGATCACCAGGTCGGTGCCGGCCTTGTTGGTCAAGGTGGCGGTGTAGGTGATCTTGCCGCCTTCGGCCACGGTATCCGTCGCGGTCAGGGTGAGCGTGGTGACGTCCGGAGTCGCCGGGTTGTCGGTGACGGTGGTCACCGGCTCGCCAACCGCCACGGTTTTCTCGTAATTACCGCCCGAGATGTCGGTGATCTTGTTGGTCAGGTCGAGGTTGGTGTTATGGACGTTGTTCGGCGCGGTGAACGGTACCGAAGCCGACGACTCGCCCACCGGGATGGTGATGGTCTGGCCGTTGGCCAACTTTACCACCAGGTCCGAACCGGTGACCTTGTGGTTGACCGACGCGGTGTAAGTCACCACGCCGCCCTCGACCACGCTTTGCGTGGCGGCCAGGGTGACGGTAGTGGTGTCGATGGTGTCGGTGACCTTGGTCACGGCCGCAGTGTTGCTGACGTCGAGTTTCTCGAAGTCGCCACCGGTGGTGCCGGTGACGGTTACGCTCAAGTCTTCGGCATCGACGTAGACGTCGTCGCTTGGTGCATCGATAGTGATCGAGGCTTCTTTCGAGCCAGCGGCGATGGTGATGGTTTCACCGTTGCTCAGCTTGATCACCAGGTCGGTGCCAGCCTTGTTGGTCAAGGTGGCGGTGTAGGTGATCTTGCCGCCTTCGGCCACTGTCGGCGTAGCAGACAGGGTCAGGAAGGTGGTGTCCTCAGAGTCTGGTCCGTCTGTGACGGTGGTGCTGATCTCTGTCTTGTCCAGGGTCAGCTTTTCAAACTTCCACGCGTCTGCACCGCTGACCGAGTCGATGGCATTGACGACAGGCTGAGCGCCTACATAGATGTCATTCGGCGCGGTCACGGTGATCGAGCCGGTGGTGCTGTTGGCCGGCACTACAACAACGGTCTTGCCGTCGCTGAGGGTGAAATACAGCGTCGAGTGGCTATTGATCGGCAGGCCGTCTTTGCTGGTCAGCGTTACGGTGTAGGTAATCTCGCCACCTTCGGTGACGGACTCGGTGGCCGTCAGCTTGGCCACCACTTCGTTGATGGTGTCGGTTACTTTCACCGACGCATCGCCGCCCAATTGCAGGTTTTCGAAGCTGCTGCCTGCGGTATCGGCCGCCGACTTGAGGCCCACGCTGATTTCGCCAGCATCCTGATAAACGTCTTCACCCTGCTCGGCGTGGGTGTACTGCACGCTGGTTTCGCCCGCCTTGATAGTGACCTGGGCATTGTTGCTCAGGGTCACGACCAGATCGTGCGCCAGAACGGTGTTGATCTTCACGGTGAAGGTCGGGTTCTGGTTCTCGAAGACCGACTCCTGATTGGCCTCGATGGTGACCTTGACGATATCGCCGCCAGGGCCTGGGGTTCCGGGCTCGTCAGTCACCGTTGTGCTGACTTCGGTCTTGTCCAAGGTCAGTTTTTCGAACTTCCACGCGTCTGCACCGCTGACCGAGTCGATCGCGTTGACCACTGGCGCATTGGCGCCCACGTATACGTTGTCCGGCGCGGTCACGGTGATCGAACCGGTGGTGCTGTTGGCCGGTACCACAACAACGGTCTTGCCATCACTGAGGGTGAAGTACAGCGTCGAGTGGCTGTTGAGCGGCAAGCCGTCTTTGCTGGTCAGCGTGACGGTGTAGGTGATCTCGCCACCTTCGGTGACGGACTCGGTGGCGGTCAGCTTGGCCACCACTTCGCTGATGGTATCGGTCACCTCGACCGAAGCGGGACCGCCCAGCTGCAGGTTCTCGAAGACTCGCCCGTCGACATCTGCCGCCGACTCGACGCCCAGACTGATCTGGCCGGCGTCGTTATAGACATCATCGCCCTGCGCGTCGTGAGTATACGGCGCGCTGGTATCGCCAGCCTTGATGGTGACCTGGGCATTGTTGCTCAGGGTCACGACCAGGTCGTGTTCCAACGGGGCATTGATGCGTACGGTGAAGGTCGGCTTGAGGTTCTCAGCCACCGAGGGCTGGTCGGCGGTGATGGTGACCTCTACCAGATCGCCCTGGTTACCAGTACCCGGAATGCCGGAGCCTGGCTCGTCGGTTACGGAGGTGGTGACGGTATCACTGCTGAGCGTCAGCTTCTCGAAGCTGTCCGCACCCGATACGGATTCCAGCTTGTTCGCGATAGCCGCCTGACCACCGACATAAACGTCATCGGCGACCGTGATGGTCGCGGTACCCGACGCGTTGTTGGCCGGGATGGTGACTTTCGTCCCATCACTCAGAGTGAAGGTCAATGCGCCGTGCTGAGTAACCGGCAGACCCTGCGTGTTGGTCAGGGTGACGGTGTAGGTCACCTGGCCACCCTCGGCTACGGAGGCCTTGTCGACGGTCAGAGTAGCGACGACTTCACTGACGGTGTCCGAGATTTCAACGGTCGCCGGCCCACCAAGGTCCAGCTTCTCGAAAGTGGCACCCGATACGGTAGCGTCTGTGACGCTGAGGGTGACAGAGCCAGCGTCTTTGATTACGTCATCACCCTGGGCCGAGGTCTTGTACTCGACTTCGGTCTTGCCAGCTTCGATGGTCACGGTGTCGCCGTTGGACAAAGTGACAGTCAGAGGACGGTCCAGTGCCTGGCTTACTTTCACGGTGAAGGAAGGCTGCTGGTCTTCGGTCACATTGCCATTGCTGACGATGCTTACGGTGACAGTATCGATACTGTCACTGATCACAGTCGAAGCTGGTGTCGGGTTCGGGGTCAGTTGCTCGAAGTTGCCGCCTGTGGCGCTTTCGATGGTTACGCTGACGGTCGAGCCGTTGTTGTAAACGTCGTTGGCCGGAGTCTGGAAGTCAATACTGCCCTGGGTTTTACCGGCTTCGACGGTAATGGTCTGGCCGTTGGACAGGGTTACGGTCACCGGGGTTTGAGCCGGATTGCTCAGGGTCACGGTGTAGGTGATGACGCCACCTTCGGTCACCGACGGGCTCGCCGTCAGGGTCGCGGTGGTGTTGTCGACCGAGTCGTTGATCGTGGTCTGAGCCGGAGTCGGAGTCGGCACCAACTGCTCAAAGTTGCCGCCTGTGGCGCCCTCGATGGTGACGCTGACGGTCGAGCCGTTGTTGTAGACGTCGTTGGCCGGGGTCTGGAAGTCAACGCTGCCCTGGGTCTTGCCGGCTTCGACGGTGATGGTCTGGCCGTTGGACAGGGTCACGGTCACCGGCGACTGGGCCGGGTTGCTCAGGGTCACGGTGTAGGTGATGACGCCGCCTTCGGTCACCGACGGGCTCGCCGTCAGGGTCGCGGTGGTGGTGTCGATCGAGTCGTTGATCGTGGTCTGAGCTGGAGTCAGATTCGGCACCAACTGCTCGAAGTTGCCGCCTGTGGCGCCCTCGATGGTGACGCTGACGGTCGAGCCGTTGTTGTAGACGTCGTTGGCCGGGGTCTGGAAGTCAACGCTGCCCTGGGTCTTGCCGGCTTCGACGGTGATGGTCTGGCCGTTGGACAGGGTTACGGTCACCGGCGACTGGGCCGGGTTGCTCAGGGTCACGGTGTAGGTGATGACGCCGCCTTCGGTCACCGACGGGTTCGCCGTCAGGGTCGCGGTGGTGGTGTCGACCGAGTCGTTGATGGTGGTCTGAGCTGGAGTCGGATTCGGCACCAACTGCTCGAAGTTGCCACCGGTCGCACCGGTAATCGTGGCGCTGACAGTTGAACCGTTGTTGTAGACGTCGTTAGCCGGAGTCTGGAAGTCAATACTGCCCTGGGTTTTACCGGCTTCGACGGTAATGGTCTGGCCGTTGGACAGGGTTACGGTCACCGGGGCTTGAGCCGGATTGCTCAGGGTCACGGTGTAGGTGATGACGCCACCTTCGGTCACCGACGGGATCGCCGTCAGGGTCGCGGTGGTGGTGTCGACCGAGTCGTTGATGGTGGTCTGAGCTGGAGTCGGATTCGGCACCAACTGCTCGAAGTTGCCACCGGTCGCACCGGTAATCGTGGCGCTGACAGTTGAACCGTTGTTGTAGACGTCGTTAGCCGGAGTCTGGAAGTCAATACTGCCCTGGGTTTTACCGGCTTCGACGGTGATCGTCTGGCCGTTGGACAGGGTTACGGTCACCGGGGTTTGAGCCGGATTGCTCAGGGTCACGGTGTAGGTGATGACGCCGCCTTCGGTCACCGACGGGTTCGCCGTCAGGGTCGCGGTGGTGTTGTCGACCGAGTCGTTGATCGTGGTCTGAGCCGGAGTCGGATTCGGCGTCAGCTGCTCGAAGTTGCCGCCCGTGGCGCCCTCGATGGTGACGCTGACGGTAGAGCCGTTGTTGTAGACGTCGTTGGCCGGGGTCTGGAAGTCAACGCTGCCCTGGGTCTTGCCAGCTTCGATGGTAATGGTCTGGCCGTTGGACAGGGTTACTGTCACCGGGGTCTGCGCCGGGTTGCTCAGGGTCACGGTGTAGGTGATGACGCCGCCTTCAGTCACGCTTGGAGAAGCGGTCAGGGTCGCGGTGGTAGTGTCGATGGTATCGGTAACCTGGGTAACCGCAGGTGTTTGCGGCACGGTCACCGTCAGCCCACCGCCCCCGGTGGTGCCCGTTACGGTCGCCGAAATCTGGTCCCCGTCGATATACGGGGTATCGTTTGCCGGAACCACGACGTTGACGCTGCCCGAGGTCTGCCCGGCCGGAATGACGATTACGGCCCCGTTGGAAAGGGTGACCACCAGGTTGGTGCTCGGTGCCTGGCCAACCGTAGCGGTATAAACGATTACACCACCCGCTTCGCTGATGGACGGGGTAGCGCCAAGAACCAGGTCGGTAGCAACGCTGGTATCCGTCGTCGGCGTAGTTACCTGGTTGTTGCTGGTGGTATCCAGCACGCCAACCTCTTCGCCATCGAGCACGGCAGCAAAGCCCAGCCCGTCAGTCGGGAAGCCGACGGTAGGGTCGACCCGGCCCGCGGTTTCTTCGAGCATGACAAAGCTGTGGCCACCGCCCAGTGCACCACCACCGCCCGCCGATGATGGGCCAGCCGCAGTCGCTTCAAGTTCGGTAGTCGGGTCGACACCGGCAGCGATCGCCTGTTGCAGCTCCTCCACCGACGGCGCGGCCTGTGCGGTCGCCTGGCTCAGGTCGGTGCTGCTGTCTGGCGCATCGGCGCTCCACTGGCTATCACGACCCAGGTCGAGCAGACGGCCATCGGCCAGCTCCAAAGTAACTGCACCACCCGGGCCGGTGAGCACTTCCTCACCGGCCAGAAGGCGGTCCCCTTCGATCAGAACACGCCGAATGCCCTCTGGGGATACCGCAATAACCTGGCCGACAATACTTTTGACGATGGCTACAACGCTGCTCATTGGACTCTCCGTGTGACCCGATGGGTACTTCCCTGCCAGAGCGGCACTTGCAGACCACTTCAGGCGGAACTATGTCGATGATCTCTAGACGTTTATTGGCGTCAATATTCCGTCTATAACTTTTTGGAATTAACCAAATGCCAAACTATTGACCTTATACATTGCCATCCTAAACAATCAGCAATGTAATGTCACATTGATATTCGAATCTTAACCATGCGCTTCTTGAGGATAAGTGTCGTACATCATCCAAAGCGTCTTCAGCCAGTACTTTCAGCAGCTTTCCTCGTGCCTAGGTAACCGCAAAGAATACGACTGGACAACCGCTCATCGGCAGCTGTCAAAGATTCAAGCGTCAATAACCAAGTCACTTTCGCTCGCTCGGGTCATTGCCTGGTTACAAGCACAAACCTTGCCTGAAGGCAGCAAGACTTTGATCGGGAAGCCAGGCAAAAGCGCGGCCATACGATAGCTCACGGAGCCAGCAGCCCGCACCGCTGCACAATCAGGCACCCGATTTGCCGTAGATCAAAGAGATAGCGAACCACTGCGCAAATACTGCCAGCCCGAAAATGAGAAAACGTAGTCGATTGTCGAACCAAAGCCTGTCAGCGACCTGCTTTCCAATAATAAATTTTGCCTAATTAGTTACCGAATGACGTCAACAAATAAGCGCCTGTTTATTGACAAGCTACAAGTCGATACCGACAACTCCTCTGCCGCCAGACGGATGGCAGGCTATGCTGCAAATTAATTCGGCCTGGATGCTGACTGGATCAAAAATGAAACATCCGCCACTCAGCATCGTCTGCCAAGAATGAAGACCGTAGAATTGTTTACTCAATACCGATTCAAGGCGACCATTGGCCGGTTGCCCAAGCGCCAAGGTGCCGTAGCCTCATGACCACTGCCTGGCAGCGCCATTGAACGCCAGGGTGAGCCAGCCTGAACGGCGGCACACCCCCCCACCCACCACAAGGATGAAGAGCCGCGTGGAATCCGAAGTCAGTCGAGTCCAACTCAGCCACGATCCACGCAGTCAGCATGACGATCCCCTGCTGGATAGTCTGTTGAGCCTGTGTGTTCTGCACCAGAAACCCGCCAGCCGGGTCATGCTGACCACCGGCCTGCCGCTGCCGGCCCAGCGCCTGAGCCCCGAGCTTCTGCCCCGCGCAGCCGCCCGGGCCGGCCTGCAGGGGCGCCTGCTGCAGCGTAAGCTGGAGCAGATCCCGAGCATCGCCATGCCGGCCATGCTGCTGCTCAAGGAAGGCCGCAGCGCCGTCCTGCTGGGCTGGGAAAACCAAGACACCGCGCGCCTGCTGCTCAGCGAGAGCGATGGCGGCGAGGTACATGTCAGCCGCGAAGCCCTGCAAAGCGATTACAGTGGCCGGGTATTCTTCGCCCAGCCGCAGCACAAGTTCGACGTCAACCACGGCAACCTCATCCCGCGGGCGAAGTCGTGGTTCCGCGATACCTTGCTGCGCAGCAAGTGGCTATATATCGACGCCATCGCCGCCAGCCTGGTGATCAACCTGATCGCCCTGGCCGCGCCACTGTTCGTGATGAACGTATATGACCGGGTGGTGCCCAACCAAGCCACCTCGACCCTCTGGGTGTTGGCCATCGGCATCGCCGGTGCCTACATCTTCGACCTGATCCTCAAGGGCCTGCGCGGCTTGTGCCTGGACCTGGCCGGCAAGAAGACCGACCTGATCATTTCGGCAACGCTGTTCGAACGTATCGTCGGCATGTCGATGAAGTACCGCCCGGCCAGGGTCGGCAGCTTTGCCCAGAACATTCACGAATTCCAGGGCCTGCGTGACTTCCTCGCCTCGCTGACCCTGACCAGCCTGATCGACCTGCCGTTCACCGTCCTGATCCTGATCGTCATCGCCATCATTGGCGGGCACCTGGTGTGGATCCCGATCATCGCCTTCCCGCTGGCCTTGGGCATCGGTTACGCCCTGCAACGGCCACTGATGGCGACCATGGAACGGACCATGGCCCTGGCCTCGGAGCGCCAGTCCAGCCTGATCGAGACCCTTGCCGGCCTGGATGCGGTAAAGGTCAACAACGCCGAAAGCGAACGCCAGTACATGTGGGAGCAGACCCTGGGTACCCTCAGCCGCCTGGAACTGCGGGTGAAGGTGCTGTCGAGCCTGGCGATGAACATCACCCTGCTGATCCAGCAACTGGCAGGCGTGGCGATGATCTGCGTCGGCGTGTACCTGATCATCGACGGCAACCTGAGCATGGGCGGCCTGGTGGCCTGCTACATGCTCAGCGGCCGTGCCCTCGGCCCGCTGGGCCAGCTCAACGGCCTGCTCGCCCGCTACCAGCAAGCCAAGGTGACCATGGTCTCCACCGACCACATGATGGAACTGCCGCAAGAACGCAACTTCGAAGAACGCCCGCTGAGCCGCAAGGTGCTGCAGGGCAGCGTCGAGTTCCGGGGGGTCGATTTCACCTACCCGAACCAACAGAATCAGGCCTTGAAGAACATCAACCTCACCATCCGCCCCGGCGAGAAGGTGGGCATTATCGGCCGCAGTGGCTCGGGCAAGAGCTCGCTGGCCAAGCTCATCGTCGGCCTGTACGAGGCCGATAGCGGCTCGCTGCTGGTCGATGGCGTGGACATTCGCCAGATCGACGTCAGCGAACTGCGCCACAACATCGGCTACGTGCCCCAGGACATCCAGCTGCTGGCCGGTACCCTGCGCGATAACCTGGTCAGCGGGGCTCGCTACATCGAGGATGAGTTGATTCTGCAAGCTGCCGAACTGGCGGGTGTGCATGAGTTCGCCCGGTTGCACCCGGACGGCTACGAGTTGCAGGTGGGTGAACGCGGGCAGAACCTGTCCGGTGGCCAGCGGCAGAACGTCGCCCTGGGCCGCGCGCTGTTGCTCAACCCGCAGATCCTGCTGCTGGACGAACCGACCAGCGCCATGGACAACACCGGCGAAGAACGCCTCAAGCAGCGCCTGCAGGCGGTGGTGGAAGGGAAGACGATGCTGCTGGTCACACACCGTGCCTCGCTGCTGTCGCTGGTGGACCGGCTGATCGTGATCGATCGCGGGCAGATTGTCGCCGACGGCCCGAAAGCCGCGGTCATGGATGCGCTGAAGAAGGGGCAGATCAGTGTTGCATAAGCTGGATGTGGGGCAATTCAAGGACGGCCTGCGGCGCTATTTCAAGGGTTCCGATTCACTGGGCGGCCAGCCGCTGCCAGAGGTCAACAAGGCCCTGATCGAGGATGCACCGCGGGTCGTGCGGCTGACCATCTGGGGCGTGATCCTGTTCTTCGTGTTCCTGATCGTGTGGGCCAGCGTAGCGCCCATCGACGAAGTTACGCGGGGTGAAGGCAAGGCCATTCCGTCGTCCAAGGTGCAGAAGATCCAGAACCTGGAGGGCGGCATCGTCGCCGAGATCTTCGCCAAGGAAGGGCAGATCGTCGAAGTGGGCCAGCCATTGCTGCGCCTGGATGAAACCCGCTTCGCCTCCAACGTGGGTGAAACCGAGGCCGACCGCCTGGCCATGGCCTTGCGTGTCGAGCGCCTGAGTGCCGAGGTCGAGGACAGCCCGCTGAAGATCGACGAAGCGCTGCGCAAGGCCGCGCCAAGCCAGGCGGCCAGTGAAGAGTCGTTGTACCAGAGCCGGCGCCAGCAACTTCAGGACGAGATTGGTGGCCTGCAACAGCAGCTGGTACAGCGCCAGCAGGAACTGCGCGAATACAGTTCGAAACGTGCCCAGTACGCCAACAGCCTGCAATTGTTGCGCAAGGAGATCAGCATGTCCGAGCCCCTGGTGGCCACCGGGGCGATCTCCCAGGTTGAGGTGCTGCGCCTGCGCCGCGCCGAAGTGGAGAACCGCGGTCAGCTGGACTCCACGGCGCTGGCCATCCCGCGTGCCGAGGCGGCCATTCGCGAGGTGCAAAGCAAGATCGAAGAGACCCGTGGCAAATTCCGCAGCGAAGCGCTGACCCAATTGAACGAAGCGCGCACCGAGCTGAACAAGGCCACGGCGACCAGCAAGGCGCTGGATGATCGCGTGCACCGCACCATGGTTACTTCGCCGGTACGCGGTATCGTCAAGCAGCTGCTGGTAAATACCATTGGCGGGGTGATCCAGCCGGGCAGCGACATCATAGAAATCGTGCCGCTGGACGACTCACTGGTCATCGAGGCGAAGATCCTGCCCAAGGACATCGCCTTCCTGCACCCTGGGCAGGAAGCGACGGTCAAGTTCACGGCCTATGACTACACCATCTACGGTGGGCTGAAGGCCAAGCTGGAGCAGATCGGTGCCGACACCATCACCGATGAAGACAAGAAGACCACCTACTACCTGATCAAGCTGCGCACCGACCGCAGCCACCTGGGCACTGACGAGAAGCCGCTGCTGATCATTCCGGGGATGGTGGCGACGGTCGATATCATGACCGGCAAGAAGACCATCATGAGCTACCTGCTCAAGCCGATCATGAAGGCGCGTTCGGAAGCGTTGCGCGAGCGTTAAAAAGCACACTCATCGCCGCGACCCACACTGTGGGAGCGGCCTTGTGTCGCGAAAGGGCTGCACAGCAGCCCCAGCGATTTATGCATCTTTGCTGAAATCCTGGGGCCGCTGTGCGGCCCTTTCGCGACACAAGGCCGCTCCTACAAGGGACCGCATACCCTCAGCGCCAGGGGGCAGGCTCGCCAACCAACTGCCCCTGAATCCCGCCTACACCCATCTCCCGCAACACCAACCGCTCACCGTCCGTCTCGACCCGCTCGGCAATCAGCGGCAGGTCGATGCTGTGTGCGGCGCTCTGGACCGCTTCTATGAACAGCCGCTTGTGCTGCTCTTGATCAATGTTGCGGATGTAGCTGCCATCGATCTTCAGGTACGCCAGGCCCAGGTGCGCCAGGTTGCCGATCATGCTGAAACGCCCACCAAAGCGTTGCAGCGCCAGGCCGAAGCCAAGCGCGTGCAGGCGCCGGGTGAGTTGCTCCAGGGCCGCCTGCTCAGGTAACTGCTCCTCGCCAATTTCAAAAACCAGCCGCGGGCCGAGCGCCGTGTTCTGGCCCAGAAGCTCGAAAACACGCTGAAGTGCCTTGGGGTCGGCCAGGGTGGCGGCGGACAGGTTCAGTGCCAACACCTGGTCATGCCCTCGAAGGTGCGCCAGCACTTTCTCCAACACCAGCACATCAAGCCGCGGCATCCAGCCGAAGCGCTCCAGCCAGGGCAGGAAGCGGCCGGCCGGCAGCGCCTCGCCCTGGCCATCCTGCAAACGCGAAATCACTTTGTGGTGCAGTACCCGTTGCGCAGAAGCGCAATCCACCACTGGCTGGAAGAACAGTTCGAAATGCCCATTGTCGAACGCCTGGTCCAGCCGCTCGTGCCAGACATGCTGGCTATCCGCGGCAACTGCAGCCACGCCTTGTTCAAGGCATACCCAACCCGGTGTTGGCTGGTTCTCGGCGCGGGCCAGGGCCTCGTCGGCAAGCTTCAGCAATGCCTGCGGTGAATCACCGGGGCTGAACGGCGCCAGGCCGATACAAGCCACCGGGTCGATATCACTGGCGCCCGTTTCGTGCAGGCTGTGCAGCGTCGCTTCCAGGGCCTGGGCAAGCTGTACCGCCTCTTCATGCACCATACCCGGCGCCAGCACGGCGAACTCGCCCCCACGGCTGCGGGAAATCAGGTCGTTGGTTTCCGGGTAGCTGGCACAGGTGCGACGCAACTGCTCACCCACGGCCTGTAGCAACTGGTCGGTACGCTGGCCGCCAAGACGGGCGTTCAACCCCGCCAGCCCCTGGACCCGCAGCAACAGCAGGTAGCCGGCGCGCGCTTCTTCCAGATTGCTCACCCGCGTGTTCAGCTGCATCTCGAAATAACGGCGGTTGGACAGCCCTGTCAGGCTGTCCTGATAAGACTCGGCACGCAGCCGCTCACTGCGCTCGGCTTGCTCGGTAAACAGTGCCTTGAGCTTCTCGACCATCTGGTTCATCGCCTGTACTACCCGGCGCAGCTCCGGCGTGCGCGGCAACTCGGGCAGGCTGAGGAATTCGCGGCGGGCAATGGCGTGGGACTGCTCGACCATGTAGTCCAGCGGCCGCAACTGACGACGCAAGAGCAAGGCGCCGAGTACCGCACTGGCCGCGCCACACAGCAGCAGCCAACCCAGGCTGCCCAGGGCGCTCTGCCAGAGTTTGGCAATGGCGAACATCGGGTGGCTGATTACTTCAACGCGTGCGGCCTGCTGCCAGCCGCGGCTGACGATGGCATCGCCACCGGCGGCTTCCAGGCCGATCAGGTGCACGAACCAGCGCGGCACACCGCCGGGGTCCGGCTCAGCGTGGCGCTCCACCAGCACAGCATTGGAACTCAAGTCGACAACCTTGATGCTTGAGTAGTAACCACTGTCGAAGATCGAGCTGACCATCAGCTCGACCATCGCCGGGTCATCAATATTCGGCGTCAGCGACAGCGCCAGCGCGGTCGCCGCATCCTGGGCGTGCGAGCGCAACTGGTTGACGTATTGGCTGCGCGAACTTTCCAGGCTGACCATGAAACTGCCACTGAAGGCGACCACCAGGAACAGGCAAATGGCCAACAGCAATTGTTTGAACAGTGACATCTGTGCTCCTTCAGTAGACCGGCTCGGCCGGGAACCCTTCGGCCTGCATTTTCTTCAGCAAATCCTGCCAGCGCGACAACCGCTTGGTATCGCCGACCTTCTTGTTGCCTGCGGCGCCCGTCAGCCACAAACCCTCACCATTGAAGGCGTACACCGGCAGCAGGTCGGTACGCTGGCTGGCCGGCTTGATGGCATCCATCAGGCTGTCGAGCACCAATGGTTGTGCCTGTGGGCTTGAATAATAGGTCAGGACCATGTGCGCCCGGTTCTGTCGCAGCGCCTTGACGTAGGTGATGCGCAGCTTTTCGCTGGGGATGCCCATGCGCCGCAGACTGAAATACTTGGCGATGGCGTAGTCCTCGCAGTCCCCTGCGCCCTTGATCAGCGCCTGCACCGGCGTGGCCCAATAATCGACCTCATGCCACAGGTCGATATCCTCGACATAGCGCAATTGCTGGTTGAAGAAGCGGTTGACCACCTGCAATCGCTCAAGCTCCGTACCCTGCTTCTGCGTGGCCATCAGGTTCTGCCAGGCATCGATCCGACCCTGCCCGGCACCCAAGGGGCCATAAAGGGCCTGCGACTTGCGGCTGATCTGGGAAAAGTCCCAATCCGCGTGCAACCCGCCCAGCAGCAGGCTGCCAAGCAGCACAGCAAGGCCGACACGTTGCACAACAGTTTTGAGCATCCAGGATATCGCCACTGCGAAGCCCTGTTCAGGCCAGTCGAAAGCAGCGATGGTGCGGCTTGCCACGGCAAAAGACAATGGCACCCTGCAATCATGCACCCGCCGGTCACCCGACCTACACTTTCTGGTTATAACCTTCCATAGGCCGCTTCCTTTGACCGGCGACTTCATCCACCATAGCCGCGCTTTTGGGGCGCCGGTTCCATTACCGGTAAAGGTTTGACACCCCCAAGAGCTGTTACTAGTGTCATTGGATCCAACTTTAGTCATCGTTGAGGCAGACGTCGCGTGGCCGAGAAAATCAAATTGAGCAATGTGCTGGCCAGCGAGCAGCTGTTGCCGCACCAGGCCCGTGGCGTGATCGAAGAACGCCTGCGCAGTGCCATTCTTGATGGCCGCTTGCCCCCAGGTACTGCCGTAAGACAACAAGAGCTCGCCACCTTGTTCGGTGTCAGCCGCATGCCCGTGCGCGAGGCCCTGCGCCAGCTCGAAGCGCAATCGCTGCTGAAAGTGGAGATGCACAAGGGTGCGGTGGTTGCGCCGTTGATCGGCGAGGACGCGGTGGACACCTATGCCCTGCGCGTGCTGCTCGAGACCGAGGCGCTGCGCCAGTCCATTCCGCTGCTCGATGCCAGCGACATCGCCAGCGCCCGCGGGTATATCCAGCAACTGGAAAACGAAACGCGTCACGCTGAAATCGGCCGCCTCAATCGCCTGTTCCACATGTCGTTGTACAACAAGGCGCCGAACAAGAAGCTGCTGCGCCTGATCGAGGACGAACTGAATGAGGAAGAGCGCTTCCTGCGGTTTCATCTTTCGTCCATGGGCCTGGGCAAGCTCACCCAGGACGATCACAACGCACTGGCGGATGCGGCTGGCGACAAGCTGGTGGACGAAGCGGTAGCGGTGCTGGAACGGCACCTGAATAACGCATCGCGGGTAATCCGCAAGTATCTGGATACGCAACTGGGGCGCTAGCGGGTAGTGACTGCGCGCATGGTGCAGTCGGCTGGGTTGCAAAATGATCGGCCCCCGCCAACAATGAGACTAATTATCATTCATGTCCATTGATGGCAGCGCCCTCACCCATGCCCAGCAACGATTCCGTGCAAACGCTCTACAGTGACCACCACGGCTGGTTGCATGCCTGGCTACGCAGCAAGCTGGGCAACGCCGCCGATGCCGCAGACCTGGCCCAGGACACCTTCGTGCGCCTGTTGCAACGTCGCGAACACCTGCAACTGAATACTCCCCGGGCCTTCCTGCGGACGGTCGCGCGCGGGCTGGTGATCGACCACTGGCGGCGCGAGGAACTGCACAGGGCCTATCTCGAGGCATTGGCACAGTTGCCGGAAGCACAGGCCCCCTCGGCCGAAACGCGTGAGCTGCTGCTGGAGTTGCTGGAGCGCATCGCGCGCATGCTCGACGACCTCAAGCCCAAAGTACGCCGCGCATTCCTGCTGGCCCAATGCGAGGGGCTGAAGCACCAGGCCATCGCCGACCAGATGGGCATCTCGGTACGTACCGTGGAGCGCTACATCGCCGACGCGCTCTACCATTGCTACCTGCTGCGCTACAGCGACGAGTGCTGACATGATGACCGCCGCACAGCCTGGCGCAACCACGGTCAAACAGGCCATCCAGTGGATGCTGAGGCTGCGCGAGAGCGGGCATGACCCTGCCCTGCAGCAACAGTGCAGGCAATGGCGCACTGCCCACCACGAACACGAACAGGCCTGGCAACGGGTGATCCACCTGCATCAGGACCTCGACCTGCGTGCCGTCCCTGGCGCCGGGCTGGCTTTGCAGACCCTGGAGACCAGCCAGCGCCGGCTGCACCGTCGGCAGGCGTTGAAGCTGCTTGGTGGCGTTGCCATGGCGGGGACGGCGGCATGGCTGGGAAAAGACCTCGATGCGGTCAACGCCTGGACATCGGACTACGCCACCGGCACGGGCGAACGACGCAGCTTTGCGCTTCCCGACGGCTCGCTGATGCAACTCAATACCCGCAGTGCTGTCGACCTGGCCTTCAATGACCAGCAGCGCCTGGTCCGCCTGAAGCAGGGGGAACTGATGATTGCCTGCAGCCGGCAGCGTCCCTTGCTTGTACAAACTCGTGACGCGTTGCTGGAAGGGTTCGAAGGGCGCTTTGTGGCGCGCCAGGACAGCGACTGCACGCGGGTCAGTGTCAGCCATGGGCGGGTGGCTGTACACCGGCCTGGCAATGGACCGCTGCAATGGATCGAAAGCGGCCAGAACTGGCGTCTGGATGCGCAGGGTACACACCGGCTCGAGCAGGTGGACATGGATGCGATGGCCTGGACCGAGGGCCTGATCGTCACCCGGGACATGCGCCTGTTCGACTTCCTCTCGCAGGTCAGCCGTTATCGGCATGGCTATCTGGGCTGCAGCGACGATATTGCCGATTTGCGCTTGTCGGGTGTATTCCGCCTCGAAGACCCGGAGCAACTGCTGCAACTGCTACCACGGACGCTGCCCGTGCGGCTTCGCCATCGTACACGCTGGTGGGTTCGCGTGGAGGGGCTGGCCTGATCTGACGGGGGCTATTGCGTTCAGGGCTGCTATGCAACCCTTCGCCGGCAAGCCAGCTCCCACAGGGATCGCACAAGGCCTGAGGGCTATGCAATACCTGTGAGTGCTGGCTTGCCGGCGATGGGGCGCGTAGCGGCCCCAATAACTTTTTTGACGGGTTTTGAATGCCGGTCCGGCTAGGACAGTAAGCGACACCTCCTGCCCTCACACTTCAACGGACCCCTCATGCATACCGCCCCCGTGCACACGCGCACCTTCAACGCGAATGATTTTCGACCTGTCTTGCACTCAGCACCTTTGCGCAAAGCAGTCCGGGCTGCCCTGTTTGGCACCGCCTTGGGCCTGACAGCCGTCACGCAACTGTCCATAGCAGCTGAAACCGCCCAGGTGAGCCACCACTATGCGATCCCGGCCGGCCAGTTGGATGACGTGCTCAACCAGTTCGCCCGCCAGGCTGGCATCACCTTGTCGAGCACACCCCAGCTCACCCAAGGCTTGCAGTCGAACGGGCTGCAGGGGCAATACCCAACCGATCAGGCACTGCACCAGTTGCTCAATGGCAGCGGCCTGGAAGCCGTCAGCCAGGACGGCCGCAGCTACGTGCTTCAGGCACAACCCCAAAGCGCTGCATTGTCATTGCCAGACACCGATATCCGTAGCTTCACCCTCGGCAATGCACTGGGCAGCATGGAGGGTTACAACGCTACCCATAGCCAAGTGGCGACCAAGACCAGCATGCCACTGGTAGAGACATCGCAATCGGTCTCGGTGGTTACCCGACAGCAGATGGACGACCAAGGCTCACAAACGGTTGCCCAAGCCATGCGCTACACACCTGGGGTACTGACCAACCCCTACGGGGCGACCCATCGTTATGACTATGTGGCCATGCGTGGCTTCAACGACGGCTCGGTGGACAACATCTACGTCGACGGGCTCAAGTCGATGGGAGACAACGGCACCTACAGCACCATGCAGGTGGACCCGTACTTCCTGGAGCGCATCGATATTCTCAAGGGACCTTCTTCGGTACTGTATGGCCGTAGCTCGCCAGGAGGCCTGGTGGCGCTGACCACCAAGAAGCCGCTGTTTACCCCCTACCATCAAGTCCAGGCCACCATCGGTACCCAAGGCCAGCGTGGCATGGGTTTCGACTTCAGCGGCCCCGTGGATGACGACAAGCGTATCGCTTATCGCCTGACAGGCCTGGCGGATGCTTCCGACACGCAGTTCGACCACAACAAGGAAGAACGCTACGCCATCGCGCCGGCCGTCAGCATCGACTTCAGCGAAGACACTTCGCTGACCCTGCAGGCCTACCTGCAACACGACCCCAACGGCGGCTATCACGGCGGTAACCCCGCAGATGGCATGCTGCACAAACGCAACGGCTTGCGCCTGTCGGACCACTTCTTCGAGGGCGAGCCGGGTATCGACAACTACGAGCGTACCCAACAGTCCTTCAGCTACCAGTTCGAGCATCGCTTCAACGATGTGTTCACGGCACGCCAGAACTTCCGCTATCAGGATTCCGACGTGTCGATGGACCAGGTGTATTCCGCCGGTTGGGCGGATGCCGACAGCAATATCCTCAACCGCGCCTATACCGGCGGCGACGAACGCCTGCATTCGTACATCATCGACAACATGCTGCAGGCGGAATTCTTCACCGGGGCCGCCAAACACACCTTGCTGCTGGGCGCCGACTACCAGCGACGCAAGGCTGACGTGGCCTGGCGTTATGGCACAGTCGATCCGTTGGATGCAGGCAACCCGCAGTACGGCAACGGCAACCTTCAGGTGCTGGGCGAGAACCGCTACCAGCGGCGCTTGCAGCAAACGGGTGTTTACCTGCAGGATCTGGTGGAGCTGAACCAATGGCGCTTCTCGTTGGGGCTGCGCCAGGACTGGGTGAAGGTGTCCGAGGAGAATCGCGACAGCAACACCAAGGTCAGTGACCAGCGCTCCAGGTTCACTACCCGCGCAGGTGTGCTCTACCTGTTCGAGAACGGTATTGCGCCCTATGTCAGTTACTCGGAGTCGTTCAACCCCAATACCGTATCCGACCAGCAAGGCCGCCCTCTGGCACCGACCGAGGGCACTCAATGGGAGGCTGGTATCAAGTATCAGCCGCCGGGTAGCGACAACCTGTTCACCGCATCGGTGTTCCGCATCGAGCAGGAGAACCTGGCCTCGAAGCAGCCTGACGAGGACTTCTATCGCCCTGTAGGGCAAGTGCGCTCACAAGGGCTGGAACTGGAGGCCCATGTGCAACTGACCGACAGCTTGAAGCTGCTGGGCGGCTATACCTTTACCGATATCGAGTACGCAAAGTCGATGCCCAGCCTGGTGTCTGGCAACCTGGATAACAAGGGCAATTCGCCAACCCAGGCACCGAAACAGATGTTCTCGCTTTGGGCTGACTACAACTTCCACCAGGGGGCCCTGGATGGCCTGCGCTTGGGCGGTGGGGTGCGGTATGTGGGGTACAGCTGGGTGGATGCGGAAAACAGCATGAAGGTGCCCTCCTATACCCTGTTCGACGCCTCGATCGGCTATGACCTGGGCAAGGTCGGCCTCCGGGGGATGGATGTACGCCTGAACGCCAATAACCTCACCAATGAAAGCTACATCACCTCGTGTGCAAGCCTGAATTACTGCTACATGGGTGAAGAGCGCAATATCAGTGCCACGGTCAGCTATCAGTTCTGACTCTATGGTGGTCGCTGCGCGTCCGATCGCGACACAAGGCCGCTCCTACACGGGAAGCGCGCTCGCCTGAAAGTGCGCCCCCCCGGAAAAGACAAAGCCCCTGTCTGCATCGCAGACAGGGGCTTTGGATTTGAATCTTGACGATGACCTACTCTCACATGGGGAAACCCCACACTACCATCGGCGATGCATCGTTTCACTGCTGAGTTCGGGATGGGATCAGGTGGTTCCAATGCTCTATGGTCGTCAAGAAATTCTTTGTGCTGGCCCGTCCCTCGGACGTACCTGCGAATCTCTGTAGTTCCTACTTAAAGACAAAACCCCTACCTGCATGTGCAGATAGGGGTTTTGCGAAATGAATCTTGACGATGACCTACTCTCACATGGGGAAACCCCACACTACCATCGGCGATGCATCGTTTCACTGCTGAGTTCGGGATGGGATCAGGTGGTTCCAATGCTCTATGGTCGTCAAGAAATTCTTTGTGCTGGCCCGTCCCTCGGACGTACCTGCGAATCTCTGTAGTTCCTACTTAAAGACAAAACCCCTACCTGCATGTGCAGATAGGGGTTTTGCGAAATGAATCTTGACGATGACCTACTCTCACATGGGGAAACCCCACACTACCATCGGCGATGCATCGTTTCACTGCTGAGTTCGGGATGGGATCAGGTGGTTCCAATGCTCTATGGTCGTCAAGAAATTCT
>NZ_NEJY01000036.1:0-20019 GCF_002113255.1 Pseudomonas sp. B14(2017) | reverse complement strand
TGCCGGGTGGCTCAGGGTGCCGGTGATGGTTGTGGTGTGGCCTTCCTGCACGGTATTACCGGTGAGGGTCAGCGTTACTGCATCGCCGCCATTCGGCGTACCCGGGGTGCCAGGGTTGCCTGGCGTGCCCGGTTCGTCGGTGATCTGCAGGGTCACTGGGTCGCCTTTGACCAGGTTTTCAAAGACCTGTTTGCCGGTGCCTTGCTCGGTGATTCCGTTGATGGCGATGCTTGGAGCACTGCTGCCGACATAGACGTTGTCCGCCAGGACGCCTGACTGCGAGCCACTGACCTGGCCCGCAGGGATGTTGATTACCTCGCCGTTGCTCAGTGTGATGGACAGGCCACCGTGCTGACTCAGATCGGCACCGGCCGGGCCGGTCAGGGTGATGGTGTAGGTCACCGCCTGGCCTTCCACTGCCGGGTTCGGCGAAATGCTCAGCTCGGCCTTCACGGTGTCGACGGTATCGTTCACGGTGATCGTCGTGGTGGCGCTGGTGTTCAGGTTTTCAAAGTTGTGGCTACCGGCATCGGCCACGCTGACGGTCTGGGTTTCACCGTCCTTGAACACATCATCGCTCTGGGCCACGAACGGATTGGTGGTCGCAGTAAGCGCACCCTCGGCAAAGCTCAGGGTCTGGCCGTTGCTCAGGGTGACGGTGAAGGCTTGGCCTGCCGGGTGGCTCAGGGTGCCGGTGATGGTCGTGGTGTTGCCTTCCTGCACGGCATTGCCGGTGAGGGTCAGCGTCACTTCATCGCCGCCATTCGGCGTGCCCGGGGTACCAGGGTTGCCTGGGGTACCCGGCTCGTCGGTGATCTGCAGGGTGACCGGGTCGCCTTTGACCAGGTTTTCAAAGACCTGTTTGCCAGTGCCTTGCTCGGTGATTCCGTTGATGGCGATGCTTGGAGCACTGCTGCCGACATAGACGTCGTTCGCCAGGTTAGCGGTTTGCGACGCGCTGACCTGGCCCGCAGGGATGTTGATCACCTCGCCGTTGCTCAGCGCGATGGACAGACCTCCGTGCTGACTCAGGTCGGCACCGGCAGGACCGGTCAGGGTGATGGTGTAAGTCACTGCCTGGCCTTCCACGGCCGGGTTCGGCGAAATGCTCAGCTCGGCCTTCACGGTGTTGATGGTATCGGTGACCGTGAGGGTCGTGGTGGCACCGGTGTTCAGATTTTCGAAGTTGTGGCTACCGGCATCGCTCACGCTGACAGTCAGGGTTTCGCCGTCACGGTACACATCATCGCTCTGCGCCACGAACGGTGCGGTGGTCGCGGTGGTGGCGTCCTTGGCGAAGCTCAGGGTCTGGCCGTTGCTCAGGGTGACGGTGAACGCTTGGCCTGCCGGGTGGCTCAGGGTGCCGGTGATGGTCGTGGTATTGCCTTCCTGCACGGCATTGCCGGAGAGGGTCAGCGTCACTTCATCGCCACCATTCGGCGTGCCTGGAGTGCCAGGGTTGCCTGGAGTACCCGGTTCGTCGGTGATCTGCAGGGTCACCGGATCACCTTTGACCAGGTTCTCAAAGACCTGTTTGCCGGTGCCTTGCTCGGTGATCCCAGAGATAGCGATGCTCGGAGCACTGCTGCCCACATAGACGTCGTTCGCCAGGTTAGCGGTTTGCGACGCACTGACCTGGCCAGCAGGGATGTTGATCACCTCACCGTTGCTCAGGGCGATGGACAGACCGCCGTGTTGAGTCAAATCGGCACCGGCCGGCCCGGTCAGGGTAATGGTGTAAGTCACCGCCTGGCCTTCCACGGCCGGGTTCGGCGAGATGCTCAGCTCGGCCCTCACGGTATCGACGGTGTCGGTCACAGTGAGGGTAGAAGTTGCACCGGTATTGAGGCTGCCAAAGCCATGATCGCCCGCATTGGTGACGGTGATGTTCTGGATTTCACCGTCCTGGAACACATCATCGCTCTGGGCAGCGAACTCACCGGTCGTTGCGACCGTTTCACCGGCTTTGAACGACAAAGTCTGGCCATTGCTCAGGGTCACCGTGAAATCCCTGCCCGCCGGCTGGCTCAGGGTACCGGTGATGCTGGTCAGCCCCCCTTCCTGCACATTGGTGCTGCTCAGGGTCAGCGTGGCCGCAAGCGGCTGAGGCTCGGGTGGTAATTCAGGTACTAGCACCGCTGCCTGCTGTGCCGGTGTTGCATTGCCCACGAACTCTCGCGCTTGCTCAACAGCAACGCCAAGTGGCCCGGTGGGGAAACCAATGGTGGGGGCGACCGACCCGCCCACTGCTTCAAGCATCACAAACGAATGGCCGCCTCCGATGCCACCAGGGTTCGCACCTGCCCCGGTTGGGCCTGCCGCGGTCGCTTCGAGTGCGGTTGTCGGGTCAGCACCGGCGGCGATGGCTTGTTGCAGCTCGTCAACGGATGGTGCGGCCTGCGCAGTGGCTGCGCTCAGGTCGGCCACGCTATCTGGGGCATCGGCACTCCACTGTGTGTCGCGCCCCAGGTCGAGGATGCGCCCATCGGCCAGTTCCAGGCTCACCGCGCCACCAGGGCCGGTCTGGATCTGTTCACCCGCGAACACTCGATCCCCTTCCACAAGCACACGCTGGGTGCCCTCTGGGGAAATAGCGATTACCTGGCCAACAATACTTTTGACTATGGCGATGCTCAAGGCGGCTCTCCCGGGTAACGTGTGCGATTGGCTTCCATGTTCGGCCATGCTTCGAGTGTTGTCGGCTGGCTACAAGGATGGTTTATTTTTATTAGTGTTTATTTTTTGACGCCAACTATCAGGCTTAGTGATTCAACCTTTATATAACACCGCTATTGATATCAGTTACCCAATAATAAACAACAAAACAAATAATGGCCTAATGACATTTCGATATTAAAGAAGATATTTTTTGCTTCTACCTGCAAGCTACAGCCACCCTACTCGCAATCTGGAGCATTGGTATCAGCGGCTATAGAGAAAGATAAATGCGAGCGTCACTCGTTTCCTCTATTCCGTTTGTCCTCGCTCCGTCCGGGGCGGCCCGAAGCCTGCCCAAAGTGTCAGGTTTTGAAACAGCTTCATGCCTGTTCAGGAGCCGACAGACCTGCAACTTTTTACATCGGGTGCTTGTTCCCCAGCATCTTGCGAGAGCGCTGCATCCAGAGAAGATATTTAACATTCGCGGCCCGACAAGATATTGGCTTGCTCCGAGCACAAAATATTGTCGCGCGTAGAATGGCTCGCCGTCGTTTACGAAACCCCTAACAATCCAGCGGGAACTGGCGCGCGTAGTTATCGTAAATGGGTCAACGACTGGTCACCCGAATAGATTATCAACCGTCTACAGATCGATTTTCCGGACGATAAGTCTATGCGGCTCTGTGAGGGAGCAATTTGTCAGGCTCTCTACATTCAGGCACGAGAGGCCCTCAAACGTGAACAAGCGGCAAGTTCATAGGCCTGAACCGTTCTGCAACTGGAACGCTGATCGAGCGCTCAACCCGATTCACAGTGCTCGTCCATTTGTCTCGCGAGGGAGGCCAAGGGCTTGCTCCCGGGTGAAGGGGCAAGGCCCAAAAAACAAAAAAGCCCTGAATAATCAGGGCTTTAATGAGGAATGATGGCGGAAGCGTAGAGATTCGAACTCTAGGATAGTTGCCCATCGACGGTTTTCAAGACCGTTGCCTTAAACCACTCGGCCACGCTTCCAGCTCGTTTTGCGGCCGCCATAATACCGTAATGAAACAAGCTGTCAAACTCTCTGTGTCGCGGGTTGCGGGAGCTCTGATAGACTCCTAGCATCTGAACGTCTGAAAACCACAGGTTTACCAAGGAGTGTCGCCATGCGCGAACAGGATTACGCCGTACACCACGGCCAGCAGGTCGAGCAGCAGGAGATCAGCAAGGTCCTGCGCAACACGTACAGCCTGCTGGCGCTCACCCTCGCCTTCAGCGGTGTCATGGCCTTCGTGGCCCAGCAGATGCGCGTCGGCTACCCGAACGTGTTCGTGGTACTGATCGGCTTCTACGGGCTGTTCTTCCTTACCAACAAACTGCGTGATTCGGCCTGGGGCCTGGTGTCCACCTTCGCCCTCACCGGCTTCATGGGCTTTATCCTCGGCCCTATCCTCAACCGCTACCTGGGCATGGCCGGTGGCGCCGAGGTGGTCAGCTCGGCATTTGCCATGACTGCCCTGGTGTTCGGCGGCCTGTCGGCTTATGTGCTGATTACCCGCAAGGACATGAGCTTCCTCAGCGGCTTCATCACTGCGGGCTTCTTTGTCCTGCTGGGTGCTGTCGTGGCCAGCTTCTTCTTCCAGATCAGCGGCCTGCAACTGGCGATCAGCGCTGGCTTCGTGCTGTTCTCGTCGGTCTGCATCCTGTTCCAGACCAGCGCGATCATTCACGGTGGCGAGCGTAACTACATCATGGCGACCATCAGCCTGTATGTGTCCATCTACAACCTGTTTGTCAGCCTGCTGCAGCTGTTTGGCATCATGGGTCGTGATGACTGATTGATTGCTGCAAGAGAAAGCCCGCTTCGGCGGGCTTTTTTTGTGGGAGCGGGTTCACCCGCGAACACCGGCGCAGCCGGTGCCAGGCACCGCGTTGGTTTCTTCGCGGGTGAACCCGCTCCCACAGGGTCCGCGCAGGTTTCAGGCTTGAACAAACAGCACCAATAATTGACCATAAAGTCAGATAATCAGGCAAATGGTCGTCGATCATGCCGCCATCGTGCTTTTCTCTACCCCAATTCGCCATCACCCCGTAGAATGCGCTCCTTTTTTCTTCCGGGGCAGCTTTTCGCAATGAGCTCACACGAACACAGCCCAGGCGCGGCGGCGCCTGCCAATGAACTGGTGCTTGGTCTTGAGGACAAGCCACGGCTGTTGATCGGCCTGCTGGCAGCACTGCAGCACCTGCTGGCGATCATCGTGCCGATCGTCACCCCTGGCCTGCTGATTTGCCAGGCGCTGGGGGTTTCCGCACGTGATACCAACCTGATCGTCTCCATGTCGCTGGTCATCTCGGGTATCGCCACCTTCGTCCAGTGCAAACGCTTCGGACCGTTCGGTGCCGGGCTGCTGATCGTCCAGGGCACCAGCTTCAACTTCGTCGGCCCGCTGATTGCCGGCGGGGCGCTGATGGTCAAGCAAGGTACGCCGGTGGAAGGCGTGATGGCGGCCATCTTTGGCGTGGTAATCGCCGGCTCGTTCGTCGAGATGGGCGTGTCGCGCATCCTGCCCTTCGTCAAACGCCTGATTACCCCGCTGGTCACCGGCATCGTGGTGCTGATGATCGGCCTGACCCTGATCAAGGTCGGCCTGATCAGCATGGGTGGTGGCTTCGGCGCCATGGCCAATGGCACCTTCGCCAATGGCGAGAACCTGCTGCTGTCGGGCGTGGTGCTGGCGATCATCGTCATCCTCAACCGCATCCCGGTGGTGTGGATGCGCAGCTGCGCCATCGTTATCGCCCTGGCGGTCGGCTATGCGCTGGCCGGTTACCTGGGCCGCCTGGATTTTACCGGCATGCACGAAGCCGCGCTGTTCCAGGTGCCGACGCCGCTGCACTTCGGCCTGGGTTTCTCCTGGGCACTGTTCATCCCGATGCTGGTGATCTACCTGGTAACTTCGCTGGAAGCCATCGGTGACGTCACCGCCACCAGCAAGGTGTCGCGCCAGCCGGTCGAAGGGCCGGTGTGGATGCAGCGGATCAAGGGCGGTGTGCTGGTCAACGGGGCCAACTCGCTGCTGGCCGGTTTGTTCAACACCTTCCCGAGCTCGATCTTTGCCCAGAACAATGGCGTGATTCAGCTGACCGGGATCGCCAGCCGCCATATCGGTATGTGGATTGCCGTGATGCTGGTGCTGCTGGGGCTGTTCCCGAGCGTTGCCGGGGTGATCCAGGCGGTGCCGGAACCGGTGCTGGGTGGTGCGGCCATGGTCATGTTCGGGGCGGTTGCGGCTTCGGGGATCAATATCCTGGCCAGCACTCGCCTGGACCGTCGCGCCCTGCTGATCATCGCTGTATCCCTGGCCCTGGGCCTGGGTGTGGCGCAGGTGCCGGAGTTCCTGGCGCACATGCCGGCGGCGATTCGCAATGTGCTGGAGTCGGGCGTGGCCACCGGGGGTATCTGTGCCCTGGTGTTGAACTGGTTCTTGCCGGAGAGCAAGGAACAGGCTTGAGCCTGGTGTTCGACTGTCAGGGCCATGGGGCTGCTGCGCAGCCCATCGCAGGCAAGCCAGCTCCCACCTCGACCGCACTGATCTGAAGCCATGCGCAGTCCCTGTAGGAGCCTGGCTTGCCAGCGATGAGGCCAGTACAGACAACACAAGGCAGTTGCCCCTACCGGGATAGCGCCGGCCTTCAGATTGGTGCAAGACAAAAAGCCCGCCCCGCCATGCACAAGCGGGCGCGGGCTTTTTTGCTTTATCATGGCACCATTCCTTTTGCATGAGTTATCCATGAAATTCGCTATCGCGGTGTTCTCCCCGGCCCATGCGCCCTCCTCGCGGCGCGCCCTGCGCTACGCCGAGGCGGTACTGGCCGGCGGGCATGAGATTGCCCGGCTGTTCTTCTACCAGGACGGGGTACACAGTGCCTCGGCCAACGTGGTCGCCCCCCAGGACGAGCTGGATGTTGCCAGCCAATGGCGCGAGTTCATTGCAGCCCACCAGCTGGACGCAGTGGTGTGCATCGCCGCCGCCCTGCGCCGTGGCGTGCTCGACGAGGCCGAGGCCAACCGCTACCAGCGCCCGGCCGTGAACCTGCCCAAGCCTTGGGAGCTGTCGGGGCTTGGCCAGCTGCATGAGGCGGCGCAAGTTGCCGATCGCCTTGTCTGCTTCGGAGGCGACTGAAATGGCCAAATCCTTGTTGATCATCAGCCGCCAGGCGCCCTGGAACGGCCCATCGGCCCGTGAAGCACTGGACATCGCCCTGGCTGGCGGCGCGTTCGATCTGCCGCTGGGCATGCTGTTCCTCGATGACGGCGTGTTCCAGCTCGCTGCGGACCAGCAGCCCACCGCCGTGCAACAGAAGAACCTGGCCGCCAACTTGCAGGCACTGCCAATGTTCGGCGTCGAGGAACTGTTCGCCTGCAGCCACAGCCTCACTCGCCGCGGCCTGGCAGCCGACACTCTGACACTGCCGGTGCAAGTGCTGGACGACGCGGCCCTGGCCGCGCTGATCGCCCGTTTCGACCAGGTGGTAACGCTCTGATGACGACCCTGCATGTAATTGCCCACTCCCCGTTTGGCGACGAGCGCCTGGCCAGCTGCCTGCGCCTGCTCGGCACCGACGACGCCCTGCTGCTGTGCGGCGATGCTGTATATGCTCTGCGCAGCGGCAGCGAACCGCACCGCCAGCTGCAAGCCGCCGGCCTGGCCCAGCGCCTGTTCGCCCTGGAAGAAGACGTGCAGGCCCGCGCGGTCGGCAACGAGCTGGCCAAGGCCGTGGACTACGCCGGGTTCGTCGAACTGTCGCTGCATTACGACAAGGTCAACAGCTGGCTATGAATACCCTCAACGTTGGCGATCAGGCGATCGCCCTGGACAAGGACGGCTTCCTGGTCGACCTGCAAGACTGGTCGCATGCCGCCGCCGAGGCTTTGGCCGCGCGCGAGGGCATCCCGTTGACGGCGGACCACTGGGAAATCCTCGAACTGCTGCGCCAGTTCTATCAGGAATACCAGCTGTCCCCGGCCACGCGCCCGCTGATCAAGTACACGGCCCTCAAACTGGGCCCGGACAAGGGCAACAGCCCGCACCTCAACCGCCTGTTCAACGGCACTCCCGCCAAACTGGCCGCCAAGCTGGCGGGCCTGCCCAAGCCGACCAACTGCATATGACAGAACCTCGCCCGCTTACCCTGGAAACCCCCGCCGAACACCCGTTCGCCGAGTTCGTGCGCATTCTTGGCAAAGGCAAGCGCGGCGCGCGTGGCCTGACCCGTGAAGAGGCCCGCACGGCCATGACCCTGCTGCTGGAAGGCAAGGTCGAAGATGCCCAGCTCGGTGCCTTTCTCATGCTGCTGCGGCACAAGGAAGAAAGCGCCGAAGAACTGGCCGGCTTCACCGAGGCCCTGCGCGCCCACTTGCAGGCGCCGCGCATCGCCGTTGACCTGGACTGGCCCACCTACGCTGGCAAGAAGCGCCACCTGCCCTGGTACCTGCTGGCTGCCAAATGCCTGGCCAGCAATGGTGTGCGCATCCTGATGCACGGTGGCGGTGCGCATACCGCCGGGCGCATGTACACCGAGCAACTGCTGTCCTTGCTGGAAATTCCACTGTGCCGTGACTGGGCTGCGGTCAGCCGGGCCCTGGACCAGCAGCGCCTGGCCTTCTTCCCGCTGCAGGACTGGGCGCCGCAGTTGCAGCGCATGATCGACCTGCGCAACACCCTGGGCCTGCGTTCGCCCATCCATTCGCTGGCCCGGGTGCTCAACCCGCTGGCTGCGCGTTGTGGCCTGCAGAGCATCTTCCACCCCGGTTACCAGGCGGTGCACCGCGAGGCCAGCCGCCTGCTGGGCGACCATGCCGTGGTAATCAAGGGTGATGGCGGCGAGATCGAGGTCAACCCCGATGTCATCAGCCATCTGTACGGCACCACCGCCGGCGAAGCCTGGGACGAGGAGTGGCCAGCGCTGAGCGAACGCCGCCACGTGAAGCCGCCAAGCCTGCAGCCCGAGCAATTGCTGGCGGTCTGGCGCGGCGAGGCCGAGGACAGCTACGGTGAATTGGCCGTGGTCGCGACCATCGCCCTGGCCTTGCGCGGCCTGGGCCAGGACCGCGAGCAGGCTTTCGCCATGGCACGCGGTTACTGGGGCGCACGTAACCAATCGAATAACTAGATAGTAAGAGTGCAGTCTTTGCGCTAGTTATTCGAACGTTTTCCCCTAGACTGGGCTCCAACGACAAACAACTTTGTTCCGAGGAGCTCACCATGGGCCTTTTGATCGATGGCCGCTGGCATGACCAGTGGTATGAAAACGGCAAGGACGGCACGTTCAAACGCGAAAACGCCCAACGCCGCAATCAGCTGCCCGCTCCCGAAGCTGGCCGTTACCACCTGTACGTCTCGCTGGCCTGCCCATGGGCACACCGCACCCTGATCTTCCGTGCCCTCAAGGGCCTGGAGCCGTTGATCGATGTGTCGGTGGTCAGCTGGCTGATGCAGGACCATGGCTGGACTTTCGACCAGCAGCAAGGCTCCAGCGGTGACCACCTCGATGCGCTGCAGTATCTGCACCAGCGCTACACACAGGATGACCCGCACTACACTGGCCGCGTGACTGTACCGGTGCTGTGGGACAAGAAAGAGAAACGCATCGTCAACAACGAGTCGTCGGAGATCATCCGCATCTTCAACAGCGCGTTCAACGAACTGACCGGCAATACACTGGACCTGTACCCAGAGCCGCTGCGCCCGACCATCGAGGCGCTGAACGAGCGCATCTACCCGGCGGTAAACAACGGCGTGTATCGCGCAGGCTTTGCCACTACGCAGGAAGCCTATGAGGCCGCGTTTGACGAATTGTTCAACGAACTGGACTACCTGGAAGACTTGCTCAGCCGCAACCGCTACCTGGCCGGGGAATACCTGACCGAGGCCGATGTGCGCCTGTTCACCACCCTGGTGCGCTTCGATGCGGTGTACCACGGGCACTTCAAGTGCAACCTGAGCCGTCTGAGCGATTATCACAACCTGTCGAACTGGCTGCGTGAGCTGTACCAGTGGCCGGGGGTGGCGGGCACAGTGGACATGGAGCATATCCAGAAGCACTACTACATGAGCCACAAGACCATCAACCCGAACGGGATCGTGCCCAAGGGGCCGCTGCAAGACTTCAACCTGCCGCATGATCGGGAGCGGTTGGCAGGCAAGGGGATTTGGCAGGCTTGAGATTGCAGGGGCTGCTCTGCAGCCCATCGCGACACAAGGCCGCTCCTACAGGGGATCGCTATCTCCTGTAGGAGCGGCCTTGTGTCGCGATGGGCCGCAAAGCGGCCCCAACGATTTCAACTGTTCTGCGAACCTTCGAACCAGGCCAGCTTGTCACGCAACTGCACCACTTCCCCGACAATCACCAGGGTCGGCGCATGCACTTCATGCTGGGCCACCAGCTCCGGCAAGTCCGCCAAGGTGCCGGTGAACACCCGCTGATTACGCGTAGTCCCCTGCTGCACCAGCGCCGCCGGGGTACTGGCCGCGCGGCCATGGCGAATCAGCTCGGCGCAGATGGTCGGCAAGCCCACCAAGCCCATGTAGAACACCAGGGTCTGCGCCGGTGCCACCAGGTCATGCCAAGGCAGGTTGCTGGTGCCATCCTTCAGGTGCCCGGTCACGAAACGTACCGACTGGGCATAGTCGCGGTGAGTCAGCGGAATTCCACCATAGGCGGAACACCCACTGGCCGCGGTAATGCCCGGCACCACCTGGAACGGGATACCATGCTCGGCCAGTTCTTCGATCTCTTCGCCGCCCCGGCCGAAGATGAACGGGTCGCCGCCCTTCAGGCGCAGCACACGCTTGCCCTGCCGGGCCAGGTCGACCAGCAGGCGGTTGATCTGGTCCTGAGGCACGGCATGGTCGGCGCGACGCTTGCCCACGTAGATACGCTCGGCATCGCGGCGGCACATCTCGATGATCGCCGGTGCCACCAGGCGGTCGTACAGCACCACGTCGGCCTGCTGCATCAGGCGCAAGGCACGGAAGGTCAGCAAGTCCGGATCGCCCGGGCCAGCCCCCACCAGGTACACCTCACCGCCCTGCTGCACCGGCGCACCATCGACCATCGCCTGCAACAGGCGCTCGGCCTCGGCGCCCTGCCCGGCCAGCTGGCGCTCGGCAATCGGCCCCTGGAACACGGTTTCCCAGAAGCCACGGCGCTGGTTGACGTCCGGGTACAAGGCCTTGACCTTGTCGCGGAAGCGCGCAGCCAGGCCGGCCAGCTCGCCATAGGCGGACGGGATCCAGGCCTCCAGCTTGGCGCGAATCAAACGCGCCAGCACCGGGGCATCACCGCCACTGGACACCGCGACCACCAACGGCGAACGGTCGACGATCGCCGGGAAGATCACCGTGCACAGGGCCGGCGCATCCACCACGTTGACCGGCAGGCTGAGGGCCTGCGCATCCGCCGACACCTGGGCATTGAGCCCGGGGTCGTCGGTGGCCGCGATCACCAGCCGGCAACCGACCAGGTCGGCTGCCTGATAGCCGCGCACCAGCACCTCGCCGCCACCTTCCCGGGCCAGCGCGGCCAGCTGGCCGTCGACATCCGGTGCCACCACGCGCAGCGCGGCGCCGGCATCGGCCAGCAGACGCGCCTTGCGCAAGGCGATCTCACCGCCGCCAACGACCAGCACGCGGCCGCCCTGCAGCTTGTGGAACAGCGGCAGGTAATCCATTTAGCGGATAACCTCAACACCGCCCATGTAAGGCTTCAGCACTTCCGGCACACGGATCGAACCGTCGGCCTGCTGGTAGTTTTCCAGCACGGCAACCAGGGTACGGCCTACGGCCAGGCCGGAGCCGTTGAGGGTGTGCACCAGCTCTGGCTTGCCGGTTTCCGGGTTGCGCCAGCGGGCCTGCATGCGGCGCGCCTGGAAGTCACCGCAGTTGGAGCACGAGCTGATTTCACGGTACTTGTCCTGGCTTGGTACCCACACTTCCAGGTCGTAGGTCTTCACCGCACCAAAGCCCATGTCGCCGGTGCACAGGGCCAGCACGCGGTACGGCAGCTCCAGCAGCTGCAGCACGCGCTCGGCGTTGGCAGTCAGGCCTTCCAGGGCTTCCATCGACTTGGACGGCTCGACCACCTGCACCATCTCGACCTTGTCGAACTGGTGCTGGCGGATCATGCCGCGGGTGTCACGGCCGGAAGCACCGGCTTCGCTGCGGAAGCACGGGGTGTGGGCAACCAGTTTCAGTGGCAGCTGCTTGGCGTCGAGGATTTCACCGGCCACCAGGTTGGTCAGCGACACTTCGGCGGTCGGGATCAGGTAGAAGTCGGCCTCGCCTTCGCGGCTGATCTTGAACAGGTCTTCCTCGAACTTCGGCAGCTGGCCGGTGCCCTGCAGGGCCGGGGCCTGGACCAGGTACGGGGTGTAGTGCTCCTCGTAGCCGTGCTCGCCGGTGTGCAGGTTGATCATGAACTGCGCCAGGGCGCGGTGCAGGCGGGCGATCGGGCCGCGCAGCACGGCAAAGCGTGCGCCAGACAGCTTGGCGGCGGCTTCGAAGTCCAGGCCACCGCTGACTTCGCCAAGGGCGACGTGGTCCTTGATTTCGAAGTCGAAAGCCTTCGGCGTGCCCCAACGGCGCACTTCGACGTTGTCGTCTTCGCTGGCACCGACCGGTACGCTGGCGTCCGGCAGGTTGGGGATGGTCAGCAGGATGCCATCCAGTTCAGCCTGGATGCCGTCCAGCTCGGTCTTGCCGGCAGCCAGTTCGTTGGCCATGCGCTCGACGTCGGCCATCAGCGGTGCAATGTCTTCGCCCTTGGCCTTGGCCTGGCCGATGGACTTGGAACGGGCGTTACGCTCGGCCTGCAGCTGCTCGGTGCGGGTCTGCACAGCCTTGCGGCGCTCTTCCAGTGATTCGATGCGCGCGACATCCAGGCTGAAGCCACGGGAGGCCAGGCGATCCGCCACTTCCTGAAGTTGGCCGCGTAACAGTTTGGAATCGAGCATATCGTTCTCTCGTTATGTGTAGGTGTTGGTTCAGAATCGGGTCAGGGACAGGCCGGCCCAGGTCGCGAGCAGCCCGCCCACCACGCTGATACCGGTATAGCCCAGAGCCAGCGGCACTTGCCCGCTTTCCAGCAGGCGTACGGTATCCAGCGAAAAGGAGGAAAAAGTCGTCAGGCCACCGAGGAAGCCGACGATCAGCCCGGCGCGCAGCTCGACCGGCACGATCGGCTTGTGCAGGAACAGGCCATAGAGCAGGCCGATCAGCAGGCAGCCAATCAGGTTGACCGCCAGCGTACCGAGATAGAAGTGCCGTGGCCAGTGGGCAGCCACCCAGTTGGTGGTAGCGAAGCGCAACAAGGTACCGGCAATACCGCCAGCGCTGACGGCGGCTATCAGTGCAATCACGGTTTTCTCCGCTGTCGGGGGCTGTTGCGGTCAAGGTCGGCCAGGTGGCGCAGCTTCTCGCCAATCTTCAGTTCCAGGCCACGGGGCACCGGCTGGTAGTACTGCCGCGGCTCGAGCTCCTCGGGGAAGTAGTCTTCGCCGGCGGCATAGGCGTCGGGTTCATCGTGGGCATAGCGGTACTCGTCGCCATAGCCCAGTTGCTTCATCAGCTTGGTCGGGGCGTTGCGCAGGTGCAGCGGCACTTCCAGCGAACCATGCTCGGCAGCCTCGCGCAGGGCGGTCTTGAAGCCCATGTACACCGCGTTGCTCTTCGGCGCACAGGCAAGGTAGGTGATGGCCTGGGCCACCGCCAGTTCGCCCTCAGGGCTGCCCAGGCGCTCTTGCACATCCCAGGCCGCCAGGCACAGGCTGAGCGCGCGCGGGTCGGCGTTGCCGATGTCCTCGCTGGCCATGCGCACCACGCGGCGGGCGATGTACAGCGGGTCGCAGCCGCCATCGAGCATGCGCGCGAACCAGTACAGGGCGCCATCGGGGTTGGAGCCGCGCACCGACTTGTGCAGTGCGGAAATCTGGTCGTAGAACGCCTCGCCACCCTTGTCGAAGCGGCGGCGGCTGTCGCCGAGCAGGCTCTGCAGCATCTCGACGTCGATCTCGCTGCCGTCTTCAGCCAGGTCCGAGGCGTTTTCCAGGAAGTTGAGCATGCGCCGGCCATCGCCATCGGCGGCGGCCATCAGCATCTTGAAGGCGTCGTCACCAACCCGCAGGTTGCGCTTGCCCAGGCCGCGTTCTTCAGTCAGCGCGCGGTTGACCAGCTTGCGCAGTGCCGCCTCGTCCAGGCTCTTCAGCACATACACCCGCGCCCGCGACAGCAATGCGTTGTTCAGCTCGAACGACGGGTTTTCGGTGGTGGCGCCAATGAACAGCAGGGTGCCGTCTTCCACATAGGGCAGGAAGGCATCCTGCTGCGACTTGTTGAAGCGGTGCACTTCGTCGACGAACAGGATGGTACGGCGGCCGTACTGGCCAGCCTGCTGCTTGGCCACTTCGACCGCCTGGCGAATCTCCTTCACCCCGGCCAGTACCGCCGAAACCGTTTCGAAGTGCGCGTCGCAGAACTGCGCCAGCAGCCGCGCAAGAGTGGTCTTGCCCACCCCTGGCGGCCCCCAGAAGATCATCGAGTGCAGCGCACCCTGCTCCAGCGCCTCGCGCAGCGGTTTGCCGCGCGCCAGCAGGTGCTCCTGGCCGACGTACTCGTCCAGGTTGGACGGGCGCAGGCGAGCGGCCAGGGGCTGGGCGACGGGTTCGCTTCGAAACAGGTCCATGGCGAGCTCTGGTTACTCCTTGATGACGTCCGCGCCTTTGGGGATGTCGAACTTGAACTTGCTGTCCGGCACCGCCTGGTTGGCTTTCACGCCATTGAACAGGATGTTGGTGCGCTGGCCGACGCTGTCGATCAGCTGCATGTCGTTGATCAGGCCCTTGCGGAACGACACGCGCAGCGAGTCGAACAGGGTGTCCTTGGTCTTCGGCTTGAGGGTGAAGTCCATCACTTCGCCCTGCTCCTTCGAGCTGATGTCGAAGCTCTGGCTGATCTTCGACACGTCACCGGACAGCAGCAGCGCTGGGGTCTGGTTCAGGCGCTGGTCGAGCTTCTTGATGGTCGCCTGCTCCAGGTCCGGGTCCCACAGGGTGACGTTCTTGCCGTCGGATACCACCACCTGCTCCTGCGGCGCATCGGTGTGCCAGTAGAACAGGCCCGGGCGCTTGACGGTCATCTTGCCGGAGGTTTCCTGCAGGCTGGTGCCACCGGCGTCCAGGGTCAGCTGGGAAAAGTTGGCCTCGATGGTCTGCGACTTTTCCAGCAATTGGGTCAGGCGTTGTACGTCTTGCTCACCGGCAAAAGCCGATACGGTGGCCGACACAGAAGCCGCGGCCAGGGCAGAAACCAACAGCATGCGAATCGCGCGCATGGGAGTCCTCATCGAGCATTGAAAAGGCCGGGCGCCACCGTTGGCGCCCGGCAAGGTGTTCGTCAGTCGCGCGGGCCGCCCGGGGCTATCACTTCCCGCGAGCCGTTGCTGTTCATGGGGGTGACCACGCCGGCCATTTCCATGGCTTCGATCATGCGGGCGGCGCGGTTGTAGCCGATCTTCAGTTTGCGCTGCACGGCCGAGATGGACGCGCGGCGGCTTTCCAGCACGAACTGCACAGCCTCATCATACAGGGCGTCGCTTTCCGAATCTTCGCCATCGCCACCACCGCCGCCTTCGAAGCCGCTGCCGGCCTCCTCGACGCCGTTGAGGATGTCGTCGTTGTAGTCCGGGGCGCCGCGCAGCTTCCACGCTTCCACCACGCGGTGCACCTCGTCGTCGGAGACGAACGCGCCGTGCACACGAATCGGCAGGCTGGTGCCCGGCGGCATGTACAGCATGTCACCGTGGCCCAGCAGCTGTTCGGCACCACCTTGGTCGATGATGGTCCGCGAGTCGATCTTGCTCGACACCTGGAACGCCATGCGGGTCGGGATGTTGGCCTTGATCAGACCGGTAATCACGTCCACCGACGGGCGCTGGGTAGCGAGGATCAGGTGGATACCGGCCGCACGTGCCTTCTGGGCGATACGGGCAATCAGCTCTTCGACCTTCTTGCCGACGATCATCATCATGTCGGCGAATTCGTCGACAACCACCACGATGGTTGGCAGGGTTTTCAGCGCAGGCGGCTCGTCGTCCATGCTCTCGCGGCGGTACAGCGGGTCATGGATGATCTCGCCGGCTTCCTGGGCGTCCTTGATCTTGCGGTTGAAGCCGGCCAGGTTACGCACGCCCATGGCCGCCATCAGCTTGTAGCGCCGCTCCATCTCGGCCACGCTCCAGCGCAGGGCGTTGGCGGCGTCCTTCATGTCGGTGACCACCGGGCACAGCAGGTGCGGGATGCCCTCGTAGATCGACAGTTCGAGCATTTTCGGGTCGATCATGATCAGCCGCGCGTCTTCCGGGCTGGACTTGAACAGGATCGACAGGATCATCGCGTTCACACCCACCGACTTACCGGAACCGGTAGTACCGGCCACCAGCAGGTGCGGCATCTTGGCCAGGTCGGTGATCACCGGCTTGCCGCCGATGTCGTGGCCCAGGGCCAGGGTGACCGGCGATTTCTGCTCGTCGTACTGCGGCGTGGCCAGCACTTCGGAGAAACGCACCATCTGCCGGTTCTCGTTGGGGATCTCGATACCCACGGTGGTCTTGCCGGGGATAACCTCGACCACACGCACACTGGTCACTGCCAGCGAACGCGCCAGGTCCTTGGCCAGGTTGGCGATACGGCTGACCTTCACGCCGGCGGCCGGCTGGATTTCGTAACGGGTAATCACCGGGCCCGGGTGGATCGAGTCCACGGCCACTTCCACGCCGAATTCCTTGAGTTTGATTTCCAGCAGCTGGCCGACACCGGCCAGGGATTCAGGCGAGTATTCGATCTTCTTCTGTTCGGCCGGGTCGAGGATGGAGATCGACGGCAAGGTGCCTTCCACCGCGCTGTCGACGAACAGCGGCGCCTGCTTCTCCTTCATCACCCGCTTGCTCGGCTCCGGCGCCCTGGCGGGTGTCGGCGGCACGATCATCGGGGCCGCGGCAGGTTGTTCGCGGGAGATTACCGGCTCACGTGGTGCCGGCGACTCGCGTGGCACCACAGGCTCGCGCGACAGGGTTGGCTCACGTGGCTCGACCGGCTGGGCAGGTGCTTCTTCACGCTTGAAGATGCGCTCGCGCAGCGCCGGCTTGGCCGGTTCGCGCTTGTCGGCGGCCATTGGCGCGGCCTTGACCACCGGTTCATCCTCGCGCAGCTGCGCCTCCAGGCGCTTGCGCTCGTTGCGCGCTTCCCACCAACGGTTGGCGGCGCCCTGCACCAGCTCGAACAGGTCGAGGGTGATCTTGCCGGTCAGGTCCATCACCTTGAACCACGACAGGTCGGTGAACACGGTCAGGCCGAACAGGAACAGGGCAATGAACATCAGCGTGCTGCCCTGCACGTTCAGGAGGTTGCGCGCCAGGTCGCCCAGGCTCTCGCCCAGTGCACCACCGGCGGAGAACGGCATGCTCGCAGGCGGGTGGAAATGGATATGCGCCAGCGCCGCACCAGACAGCACCAGGAACACCAGGCCGATCAGCCGCCAGGAGAACAGCCAGCCGCTCCAGTCCCAGGGCTGGTGGCGTTCGCGGAAAATCTGCCAGGTCTTTATCGCCAGCAGCAGCGGGAAGATGTAGGCGAAGTACCCCAGCACCATGAACAGGATGTCGGCGAAGTAGGCACCGGCACGCCCGGCGGCGTTCTGCACCTGGTCGACGTTGCTGGTGTGGCTGAAGCCCGGGTCCGACGTATCGTAGGTCAGCAGCGCCATCCACAGGTACAGGCACAGGGCGCCGACAGCGATCAACGCACCTTCCTTGAGGCGATAATGCAGCTGCTGCCGCCACAGGGGGACGGGCAAGGGAGCTGGAGTTGCGGTGGATTTCTTCAAAACGCGTCTATTCCTGCGCGTGCTGCGCGTCCAATAGTGATCGGCCGACGGTGCGGCCAATGAACCACTACTTTTAACATTACTGCCCGCCAGCCGCCATGGCGGCACGCCAGATGGGGGTATGGCCGGGGGCGACTTTCATATAGCTGCAATTTGAGCATGCATTTTCTTTTGTGACAAAGGCTTATGCTGTGTTTTTGCACAGGTGTGACAGCAAATGTAGCGGATGGTGCCTGCTGTTCCATGAATGTGTAGGAAATTGCCTATTTTCATCGCCTGTGCCGGCCTCTTCGCGGGCTTGCCCGCTCCCACAGGTACCCCCGCAGGCTTCAGGGCCTGCACATGGCCTGTGGGAACGGGCGCGCCCGCGAAGAAGCCAAAGAGATTGACCCTGCTTTTCACCCGCGCCATGCTGCCCTCTCCCCTCCCCCACCGCACGATAGACCATGCTCACCTGGCTGACCCGCGACTCGCTGACCTTCCCGCCCCTGGAAAAGGCCCTGCACGACCCCAACGGCCTGCTCGCTGCCGGCGGCGACCTGAGCCCCGAGCGCCTGGTGCAGGCCTATCGCCATGGCTGCTTCCCGTGGTACCAGGACGGCCAGCCGATCCTCTGGTGGTCGCCCGACCCGCGCACGGTGCTGCTCCCGGACCAGCTGCACGTGTCGCGCTCGCTGGCCAAACTGATGCGCCAGGGTCGTTACCAGGTCAGCTTCGACACCGACTTCCCGGCGGTGATCGCCGCCTGCGCCGCGCCACGTGACTACGCCGACGGCACCTGGATCACCGACACCATGCGCGCCGCCTACTGCGAGCTGCACCGGCGCGGCATCGCCCATTCGGTGGAGGTGCGCCAGGATGGCGAGCTGGTCGGCGGCCTGTACGGCCTGGCCATGGGCCAGCTGTTCTTCGGCGAATCGATGTTCAGCCGCGCCGACAATGCCTCCAAGGTCGGCTTCGTGACCCTGGTCAACCACCTGCGCCAGGCCGGCTTCGTCCTCATCGACTGCCAGATGCCGACCAACCACCTGCACAGCCTGGGCGCCCACGCCATCAGCCGCGCCGAGTTCGCCGGCTACCTGGCACGCCACCTCGACCAGCCCAACAGCGCTACATGGCTTCCCTAGGCGAGTTCCCATAGCTGGCTTACACTTAAAGCAAAGTCTCACCGAGGGGGTTGATCATGACAGAGTTGGCGCGGTTGAAGTTCTATGCCACTCAGCCCCACTCCTGCAGCTACCTGCCCGACGAACAGGCAACCACGCTGTTCCTCGACCCCAGCCAGCCGATGGACGTGCACGTGTACGCCGATTTGTCGGAAATGGGCTTCCGCCGTAGTGGCGACCACCTGTACCGCCCGCATTGCCAGAACTGCAATGCCTGCGTGCCGGCACGCATCCCGGCGGCGCGTTTCATCCCCAACCGCCAGCAACGGCGCATCCTCAAGCGCAATGCCGACCTGACCGTGACCGCCGCGCGCCCGGCATTCAAGGAAGAGTACTTCGAGCTGTACCGGCGCTATATCGAAACGCGCCACGCCGACGGTGACATGTACCCGCCCAGCCGCGACCAGTTCTCCACCTTCCTGGTGCGCGACCTGCCGTTCTGCTGGTTCTACGAGTTCCGCCTGGAAGGCCGCTTGATGGCGGTAGCGGTGTGCGACCTGCTGCCCAACGGCCTGTCAGCGGTGTACACCTTCTACGAGCCGGACGAAGAACGCCGCAGCCTGGGCCGCTTCGCCATCCTCTGGCAGATCACCGAAGCCCTGCGCCAGGACCTGGAGGCGGTTTACCTGGGTTACTGGATCAAGAACTGCAAGAAAATGAACTACAAGACGCAGTATCGGCCTATCGAACTGTTGATAAATCAGCGCTGGGTCACCCTCAACTGAAAGGCATTGGCTTGACACACAGTTTTCGGGCATAATCCACGCCACTTTTTTGCCCGGTGCGGTTATGCGTCGGGCCAACACTGGATCCGAGGGCTCTACTGCATGTCGAAAGAAGACAGCTTCGAAATGGAAGGTACTGTCGTCGACACCCTGCCCAACACCATGTTCCGCGTGGAGTTGGAAAACGGGCACGTCGTAACCGCGCACATCTCCGGAAAGATGCGCAAGAACTACATCCGTATTCTCACTGGCGACAAGGTCCGCGTCGAACTGACGCCCTACGACCTGAGCAAGGGCCGCATCACCTACCGTGCGCGCTAAGCTCAAGCCATGAAAAAGCCCGGCCATGTGCCGGGCTTTTTTGTGCCTTCAGGATTGCAGGGGCTGCTTTGCAGCCCTTCGCGGGCACGCCCGCTCCCACAGGTAATAACTATCCCCCTGTGGGAGCGGGTGTGAACTGGCCTAATGATTTTGGACACCTTCTTCGGGCGCTATGATGGCGCCCAATTGGAGGCAAAATCAGTGCGAAAATCTTATTCGAAAGAACACAAA
>NZ_NEJY01000035.1:0-22536 GCF_002113255.1 Pseudomonas sp. B14(2017) | reverse complement strand
GGCCCATGACCAGTACACGGAGCTGAAGACCATCTGGATCAACGCTTCGTGACCTGAGCAAGACCGGTGCTGTTCTGACGGAGTTCGGCACCTGGCCGCCCTGTGTTGTCAGTGCCGGCCTCTTCGCGGGTAAACCCGCTCCCACAGGGAATGCACAGTCTGTGGGAGCGGGTTTACCCGCGAAAGGGCCGGTCCTGCTGCCGCAGTGGCGGCTTTTTTATTACTTGAACTTGGGCCCCGAACGGGTATTCAGCCCCTTGGCCATGCGGTCATACAGCACCACATTCACCGTCGCTGCCAGGTTCATGCAGCCCTCGGTCGGAATGTAGATGGTCTCTTCGCACCACGCCCGCACATCGGCACTGAGGCTGCCGTCTTCCGGCCCGAAGATGTAGATGGCCCGGTCCGGGTGGGTGTATTCCGGCAATGGCCGCGCGCCTTCCACCAATTCCACAGCCACCGGCGTGCAGCCCAGCGGGATGATGCGCTGCAGGTCGTCGATGCCGATCAGCGGGATGTCGTAGTGCACGCGCTTGGTGTCGGTGACGAAGTCACGGGCACGCTCGTAGCGTTTGCCGGTGTAGAACACCGAATTGACGCCGTAGCAACCCGCGGCGCGCATCACCGAGCCGACGTTTTCTGCCGACTTGGGGTTGAACAGGCCGATGCAGCTGTATCGTTTGTTTGCCACGTACCGGGGCCCTTCGCGAAAAAAAGCGCGATTATACGGGCTGCCCGGTAGCAGCGGGGGGCGAATCGATGGTCAGTCTTTCTTCAGCATGCCCGCCAGCCCGGCGAACGGGTTGTGGGTGGCCTTGGCGATGCTCGGGGTGCTGGTGGAGCCTTCGCTGAAGTACTGCTGGTCGGTGTAGCGCGAGTGCTCGTTGTCGTGGCAGTACAGGCACAGCAGTTCCCAGTTGGAGCCGTCCTGCGGGTTGTTGTCGTGGTTGTGGTCGCGGTGGTGCACGGTCAGCTCGCTCAGGCGCTTGCCGGAGAACTCGCGGGCGCAGCGGCCGCAGACGTGCGGGTACATTTTCAGGGCCTTGTCGCGGTAACCCATTTCCTTGTCGCGCTTGGCATCGGCCAGGATGCGGTCCAGGCGCGCGGTGGCGGCGGCGGAAGAGGTGGAGCTCATGGTGTTTCCTTTGTTCTGATCAGGCAAATGACGGTTATGCATTGAGTCTAGCGCGCTTGCGGGGCAGGCGGACAGGCGAAAGCTTTGATTTAGGCGTAGCCTGTAGGAAGGTTCCCGACAGGAGGTTGCTGATGTTTCGCACGATCCTCGTTGTGCTGTTGTTCGCCGGCCTGCCCATGGCCGAAGCTGCCAGCACCCCACCCCGGTTGAGCACGCCGGTGCCCGGTGCACCGGGTACGCCGACGCCTACGCCATATCCGCAGATTACCCCGAGTACGCCGCCCAAGGCCTATGACAGCCAGCCGGGGGCGCCCTTGTTGCCGCCGATGCCGGTGCCCGGGCCGCCGAAGGACCAGCCATTGCCGGGGTTGCGCCAGGATCCGCCGAAGCAGCCGGTGCAGGATGATTGACTGAGTGGGCCGTGTTAGCGGTGGGATTTTGGGGCTGCTTTGCAGCCCATTGCGACACAAGGCCGCTCCCACAGGAGATTGCGTTACCCCTGTAGGAGCGGCCTTGTGTCGCGAAAGGGGCGCAAAGCGCCCCCAGCTTACTCAAACGATACCTAGCTCGCCGAACACGAACGCGTACTCAAGGGCCACATCCTTGAGCCCCTGATACCGCCCGCTCATCCCGCCATGCCCAGCCCCCATCTCGGTCTTGAGCAGCAGCAGGTTGTCGTCGGTCTTTCGCGTGCGCAGCCGCGCCACCCACTTGGCCGCTTCCCAGTACTGTACGCGGCTGTCGTTGTAGCCCGCCACCACCAGCATCGCCGGGTAGGCCTGTTCCTTCACGTTCTCGTACGGTGCATAGGCCTTGATCCGCTCATACACCTCCGGCTCCTCAGGGTTACCCCATTCGTCGTACTCGGTCACGGTCAGCGGCAGCTCGGGGTCGAGCATGGTGTTGAGCACGTCGACGAACGGCACTTCGGCAATCGCACAGCGGAACAGCTCGGGGCGCAGGTTGAGCACCGCGCCCATCAGCAGGCCACCGGCGCTGCCGCCACTGATGGCCAGGCGGTCGGCAGCCGTGACACCCTCGGCGATCAGGTGCTCGGCACAGGCGATGAAGTCGCTGAAGGTGTTGTGCTTGTGCTCCTGCTTGCCCGCGCGGTACCAGGCTTCGCCCAGTTCACCGCCGCCACGCACATGGGCGATGGCAAAGGCCACGCCGCGCTCCAGCAGGCTCAGGCGCGCGTGCGAGAACCACGGGTCGAGGCTTTCGCCATAGGCGCCGTAGCCATACAGGTACAGCGGCACGGTCTGGCCCAGGTCCTGGCGGCGGCGCACCAGGCTGATCGGTACCCGGGTGCCGTCCGCTGCGGTAGCCCACAGGCGCTCGCTGACATAGTCGTCGGCATCGAACGGCCCCAGCACCGGGGTTTGCTTGAGCACCGCCTGGGCACCGCTGGCCAGCTCCAGCTGGCGTACCTGGGCCGGGCGGTTGAGTGCTTCGTAGCGCAGGCGCAGGCGTGGGCTGGCGAACTCCAGGCTGTCCTGCACGTACAGGCTGTAGGCCGCGTCGGGCAGTTCGACGCGGTAGGCCGCCAGGCCCTGCGGGCGTACCTCGATGATCGGTAGGCCGCCTTCGCGCAGGCTCAGGGTCAGCGCGCCGGCATTCAGGCTGAGGCCTTCGAGCATGATCGCGTCGCGGTGCGCTACCAGCACCTGCCATTGCTCACGGCTGGGCACCGGTGCGACCGGGGCGTGGTACAGGGCGAAGTTGATGCCGTCCTGGTTGGTGCGGATGAACCAGCGCCACTGGCCGTCGAGCTGGCCGTGGTCGGGGAAGTACTCGTGGCCTTCGACCCGTGGCGCCAGGCAGGTGAACGGTGCCTGCGGGGTTTCCGCGTCCAGCACCCAGGCTTCGCTGGTGGTCTTGCTGTTGAGCAGCAGCACCAGCTGGCGTTCGGAGCTGGTGCGGTAGCAGTGCAGGAAGAAGCGCCCGTCGGGCTCCTCGAACACGGTCTGCGCGCCTTCGTTGCCCAGGGTGTGGCGACGCAGGCGCCACGGGCGGTGGGTGTCGTCCAGTTCGGCGAAGAACAGCGTCTGGCTGTCGTTGGCCCAGGTCAGGCTGCCGTCGCAGTCGTCGAAGGGCAGGGTAGTGACGCTGCCACTGGCCAGGTCCTTCACGTACAGGGTGAAGATTTCGTCGCCGCTGGTGTCCAGGCTGTAGGCCAGCAGGCGGTGGTCGGGGCTGACGTTGAACGCGCCGAGGGACAGGAAACCGCCATTGGCCAGGGCGTTGGGGTCGAGCAGCAGTTGTTCCTGGCTTTCATCGACCGTGTTGGAGTCGTCGGCCGGGCGCGGGCAGCGGTAGTGGCGCGGGTACTCGTCGCCCGCGGTGGTACGGGTGTAGTACAGGTAGGGGCCCCAGGGCGCCGGCAGCGACAGGTCGGTTTCCAGGATGCGGCCCTTGATCTCTTCGAACAGTTGTTCACGCAGCGGCGCCTGGTCGGCCAGGCAGGCTTCCTGGTAGGCGTTCTCGGCCTGCAGGTAGGCAAGCACCTCGGGGTTGTCACGCTGTTGCAGCCAGGCGTACGGGTCGCTGGCCTGGGCCTGGTGGGCAATCGGGGGTTGGGGCTTGGTTGGCATTGAGGATCTCTTGATTGGGGTTGCCTGTGCCGGCCTCTTCGCGGGCTTGCCCGCTCCCACAGGCACTGCACAGTTTCAAGATCTGTGGTGAACCTGTGGGAGCGGGCAAGCCCGCGAAGAGGCCGGCACAGGCAAACGCTGTCTGCGCCCGGAAAAGTGTTTATCATAGGCATCTCTTTGCCTGGCTTGCACGAACACCATGACCGAGAACGACTACACCCTCGCCTGGGGCCTTTACGCTGTTGCCGCCCTGGGCTGCCTGATGGTGGGCTTCAAGCTCACCGGCTGGATGTGGCGCTGGCTGCGCGAACCGCTGCGGGTGGTGCTGGCGGTGCTGCTGCTGACCCCGACCATCGTCGACCCGGTCAAGGACAGTTTCGCCCCGGCCATTGCCATCACCGCCCTGGATGTCGCCTTCAAGGTCGGCAACAACGCCTGGCGCGCGGTGTCCGACTTCGCCATGTACGGCATGGGCGCGTTTTCCCTGTATTTCCTTTTCGTACTGCTGCGCTTGCCGCTGGAAAAGCGCGCCCGCGAGCGCCGCGCGCAGGCCGAGGCCGCTGCCCAGCGCCAGGCTGCCGAAGATGACCAGCTTGGCGCCCAGGGCCCGCTGGCCGCGGAGCGCCGCGACCGTTACCGTGATGCGCCACCCCCTGCCGCCCCAGCCGTCTCCCGAGGCGGCGGCCGGGTCGAGCCCCGTCTGTAAGCGGAGACACGCCTATGTGCGAACTGCTGGGCATGAGTGCCAACGTCCCCACCGACATCGTCTTCAGCTTCACCGGCCTGATGCAGCGCGGCGGCCGTACCGGCCCGCACCGTGACGGCTGGGGCATCGGCTTCTACGAAGGCCGTGGCCTGCGCCTGTTCCAGGACCCGGCCGCGAGCAGCGAGTCGGAAGTGGCCAACCTGGTGCAGCGTTACCCGATCAAGAGCGAAGTGGTCATCGGTCATATCCGCCAGGCCAACGTGGGCAAGGTGTGCCTTTCCAACACTCACCCGTTCGTGCGAGAGATGTGGGGCCGCAACTGGTGCTTCGCGCACAATGGCCAGCTGGGCGACTTCAAGGGCCAGGCCAGTTTCTACCGGCCGGTGGGCGACACCGACAGCGAGGCGGCCTTCTGCGACCTGCTCAACCGCATCCGCAGCGCCTTCCCCGAACCCGTGCCGGTGGAACAGCTGCTGCCGGTGCTGGTCGAAGCCTGTGCTGGCTACCGCGGCCAGGGCGTGTTCAATTGCATGCTCAGCGACGGCGACTGGCTGTTCTGCTTCTGTTCGACCAAGCTGGTGCACATTACCCGCCGGGCACCTTTTGGTGCGGCGCGGTTGAAGGATGTCGACCTGATCGTCGATTTTCACACCGAAACGACCCCTAATGACGTGGTCACGGTGATCGCCACCGAGGCCTTGACCGAGAACGAGACCTGGCAGCGCTACGAGCCGGGTCAGTGGGCCCTGTGGCGGCACGGCGAGTGCGTGGCGCACGGCCAGAGCTAAGGACGCGGCATGTTCAGAAGTTACCTGCGGTTGCTGCTGTTTACCTTCGGCCTGCTGGCCGGTATCCAGGTCCCGGGGCTGGTGAAGGACTACAGCCAGCGGGTCGAGGCGCACCTGTTCGAATCACGCGAGGCGCTCGACGGCTTCCGGCAGACCGCCGAACGTTTCTTCAGTGGTGACCTGCAGGCGCTGCTGCGGCATTACCGCAGCAGCGACGACCCGGTGTTCAACAGTGATGCCAACAGCATCGAAAGCCTGATGATCCGCAACGAACTGCTGGAAAACGAATGGCAGGCGCTGCAAGCGCCATGGGCGCAGCGTACCTGGCACGTGCTGGTACAGGCCGACCCGCAGTTGCGCGAGGAAACTCTCAATGGTTACAGCTACCAGATCCTGCTGGTGCCCGAGGCGGTTGGCTGGGGGCTTGGTGCAGGGTTTGTGCTGGCCTTCGTGGTCGAGAGCCTGTTGCTGGCGATTGGCTGGGTGATCCTGGGCGGGCGGCGTGGGGCGGTGAAAGAGAGCTGGCGCTGATTTTTGCTGTGCCTGTGCCGGCCCTTTCGCGGGCTTGCCCGCTCCCACAGGATCATCACGGGCCTTGAGAGCCGTGCAGTACCTGTGGGAGCGGGCAAGCCCGCGAAGAGGCCCGCACAGACAAAGCCAATCAGTCAGACCAACACTATACGCTGCCCACCCACATCCCGCGCATACCGCTCCAGCACCTGCCGGCAAACCCCGACCACTTCATCCACCAACGCCACCCCGGTCTGCCAGGCCACCACCAGCTCCAGGCTCGGCGGCGGTTGCAGGCCCTGCAGCAATACCAGCTCACCGCGGCTCAACTCGGCATCCACCAGCGCCGGCGGCAACGCACCAATGCCAAACCCGTCGCGCAACAGCCGGGTAATCGCCGCCACCGAGTTCACGCAGTTAAGCCGCGGCGTTTCGGCCCCGGCACTCAGCAGCAGGCTCAGCACTTCCTGGTGCGGCCGCGAGTTCTTCGAGAAGGTGATGATCCGCTCACGCCCAAGCTCGGCCAGTGAGGCGTAGTCGCGGTGCTGGTGCGAGCCGGCGGCCACCACCCAACCCATCGGGTAGCGCGCCAGGTCCAGGCTGCGGATCGACTGCTCGCGCAGCAGGTCGGTCTGCAGGATCACGTCGAGAAAGCCCTTCTGCAATTGCTCGCGAAGGTTCAGCGCAGTGTCGGCCACCAGTTCGATTTCCACCTGCGGGTAACGCTCGGTCAGCTCCGCCACCAGCGCGCTCATCCAGGTGTGGATCACCGTGTCCATCACCCCGATACGGATGCGCCCGACCTTGGCCCGGTCGCTGTCCAGCGACTGCTTCATGGCCTTGGCGGTTTCCAGCATGCGCTCGGCATATTCCAGCACCTTGCCGCCTTCCGGGGTCAGGCTGACGCCACGTGAGTCGCGCAACAGCAGCTTGACGCCCAGGTCGGCCTCCAGCGCGGCGATGCGGCTGGAAACCGAGGCCTGGGTAGTGAACAGCTTTTCCGCGGTCAGGCGGAAGCTCTTGAGCCGGGCGACCCAGACGAAGGTTTCGAGGAAGCGAAGGTTCATGATCAGTTTTTCTTGTTCCAGACCGGCGGTTTTTCTCGTTGGACGCAAATGGCGCGGCGTCTGAACAATGGCAGCCAGGCCGCGACTCATTGTCGCCCATAAAACAATACCAACAAGCCGAGGCAAGCATGAACCCCACCGGCGTGCAGCAGCAGGTCAGTTCCCCATCTTCGTCCGGGCCTTTCGCCTGGTATCGCGACATCGACTCACAGCAGCGCCGGACGTTCTGGAGCTGCAAGATCGGCTACGGCCTGGATGGCATGGACACACAGATGCTCAGCTTCGTCATCCCGACGCTGATCATGCTGTGGGGCATCACCACCACCGAAGCCGGGTTGATCCACACCAGCACCTTGATCGCCTCGGCCGTGGGTGGCTGGGTGGCCGGCATTCTCTCCGACCGCATTGGCCGCGTGCGCACCCTGCAACTGACGGTGGTGTGGTTTGCCTTCTTCACCTTCCTCTGCGGCTTCGCCCAGAACTACGAACAGCTGCTGATCGCCCGTACCCTGATGGGCTTCGGCTTTGGCGGTGAGTGGACCGCCGGCGCGGTGCTGATCGGCGAGGTGATCCGCGCCCAGGACCGTGGCAAGGCGGTGGGCATGGTGCAGTCCGGCTGGGCGCTTGGCTGGGGCCTCACCGCCATCCTGTACGCGCTGCTGTTCTCCTGGCTGCCGGCAGAGCAGGCCTGGCGCGCGCTGTTCCTGCTGGGCCTGGTACCGGCGATCTTCGTGATCTTCGTCCGCCGCCTGGTCAAGGACCCCGAGGTATACCGCGAGGCCAAGGCGGTGGAAAACGCCGAGGCACCTGCGCAGTTCTACGAAATCTTCGCCCCGGGCATGCTCTGGACCACCGTGCGTGCGTCCCTGCTGACCACCGGCGCACTGGGCGGCTACTACGCCATTACCTCGTGGCTGCCGACCTTCCTCAAGAACGAGCGCGGCCTGAGCGTGCTGGGTACCGGTGGCTACCTGGCCATGGTGATCGTCGGCTCCTACGTCGGCTATGTGGTCAGTGCGTACCTGTCCGACCTGCTGGGGCGCAAGAAGAACTTCATCCTGTTCGCCGTGGGCTCGTTCGTCATCGTGCTGCTGTACACGCAAATGCAGGTCAGCGACGGCGTGATGCTGTGGCTGGGCTTCCCGCTGGGCTTCTTCGCCTCGGGCATCTTCAGCGGCATGGGCGCGTTCCTCACCGAACTGTTCCCCACGCGTATCCGCGGTTCGGGGCAGGGCTTCTGCTACAACATCGGCAAGGTCATCGCGGCACTGTTCCCGCTGCTGATCGGCGTGCTCGGCCAGAAGGTAGCGCTGGGCCTGGGTATCGGCGTGTTCTCCGCCGTGTCCTACGGGGTGGTGATCGTGGCGGCGCTGAGCCTGCCGGAAACCCGCGGCAAACAGCTGCAGGCGCGTTAAGGTAGGCATATGAACAACGACAACGGAGGCCGTGCGGTGGAACGCCTGCTACTCAATTGCGACATGGGCGAGAGTTTCGGCAGCTGGCGCATGGGCCTGGATGCCGAAGTCATGCCGTACATCGATTGCGCCAACATCGCCTGCGGCTACCACGCCGGCGACCCCAGCATCATGCGCCGCACCGTGGCCCTGGCGCTGGAGCACGGCGTGACTATCGGCGCACACCCGGCCTACCCGGACCTGGTCGGCTTCGGCCGCCGTTCCATGGCCTGCAGCCCGGAGGAAATCCGCGACCTGCTGCATTACCAGATCGGTGCGCTGGACGGCATCTGCAAAGTGTTGGGCGGCCGCGTGGCGTACGTGAAACCCCATGGTGCGCTGTACAACGACATGATGGCCGACCCGCTCAAGCTGCGTACCGTACTGGAGGCTGTGGCGGCCTATGGCGGCGGCCTGCCGCTGATGCTGATGGCTACCGCCGACAACCGCGCCGCCCAGGCCCTGGGCGATGAAATTGGCGTGCCGCTGTGGTTCGAAGCATTCGCCGACCGCGCCTACACCGCCAGCGGGCGCCTGGTGTCGCGGCGCCTGCCCGGTGCGGTGCACCACGACCCGGCGCTGGTGGTGGAGCAGGCCGTGCGCCTAGCCCGTGGCGACACGCTGGTGGCGGACGATGGCAGTGCATTGACGCTTGCAGCGAGCACCCTGTGCGTGCACGGCGACAACGACAGTTCGGTGGCGGCGGTGCGGCAGATTCGCCAGGCCCTCGATGCCCTGGAGTCGCGATGAAGCCGCGTATTGAAGTTGTGGCCATCGACAGCCTGATGGTGCGCCTGTTCGACTCCATCGACGAGGGCAACATGCCGTGGATGCTTGCCGCCAGCCAGCGCTTGCACGCGGCGTTCGGCGAGCACTTGCTGGACCTGGTGCCGTCCTACACCACGCTGATGGTGCAGTTCGACCTGCCACCGGGTGAGGCGAGGGCACTGATCATCCGTGCGCTGGAGGGCTTGCAGCCAGACACAGGCAGCGGTGGCCGCCGCCATGAGATCCCGGTGTGGTACGACGCCAGCGTCGGCCCGGAACTGCCGGTGTTGGCGGCCCGCAGTGGCTTGAGTGAAGCAGAGGTGATCCGTTTGCACAGCGAGCGCGAGTACCCGGTGTTCGCCCTGGGTTTCGCCCCCGGTTTCGGCTTCATGGGCCTGGTTGACGAACGCCTGGCCAGCCCGCGCCTGAGCACCCCGCGCAAGCGCGTGGCGGCCGGCAGCGTCGGCATTGCCGAGCGCCAGACGGCGGCCTATCCAGCGGTATCGCCGGGTGGCTGGAACCTGATCGGGCGTACCCCGGTGCGCCTGTTCGACCGTGAACGCGAGGGCTACAGCCTGTTGCAACCCGGTGACCGGGTGCGCTTCGTGCCGGTTTCGCGCAGCGAGTTCGTGGCGTTGGGCGGTGATGTGGAGGCACAAGCATGAAGCAGTTGAAGATCGAGGCCAGTACGCCGCTGTGCCAGTTGCAGGATGCCGGGCGCTTTGGCGTACGCCACCTGGGCGTGACCCAGGGCGGGGCGCTGGACTGGGTGGCGATGCACTGGGCCAACTGGCTGCTGGGCAACCCGTTGGCGGCGCCGGTGGTCGAGGTGGCGCTAGGTGGTTTCTGTGTGGTCGCAGAGCAGGATTGTGTGCTGGCCCTGGCCGGTGCCGACCTGGATGCGCGGGTCGATGATCAGCCGCTGGCGCCCTGGCGCAGCTTTGCATTGGCCAAGGGGCAGCGGTTGACCCTGAAGCAGCCGAAGCAGGGCGTGCGGGCGTACCTGGCAGCACCTGGCGGGTTCCTGGGCGAGGATGTGCTGGGCAGTCGTGCCACGGTCGTGCGGGAAGAACTGGGCGGTATCGATGGCCAGGGCTCTGCGCTTGGCAAAGGCCAGCTGCTGGCATTTTCCAGCGCTTCAGCGACCTTGCGTGAGGTACCGGCAGCGCTGCGGCCACAGTACGCACAAAAGCCAGTGCTTGACCTGGTGATCGGCGCACAGATCGGTGACTTCAGCGGTACCAGCCTGTTCGAGGCGTTCAACCGCGAGTGGACGCTGGACAGCCGTGCCGACCGCATGGGCATCCGCCTGCTGGGGCCGCAGCTGGTCTACCAGGGCGCGCCGATGATTTCCGAGGGGATTCCGCTGGGGGCGGTGCAGGTGCCGCCGGATGGGCAGCCGATCGTGTTGCTCAATGACCGGCAGACCATTGGCGGCTATCCGCGGCTGGGGGCATTGACGCCGTTGGCGCTGGCGCAACTGGCGCAGTGCATGCCGGGCGCGGTGGTGCGGTTCCGGGCGGTGGTGCAGGATGAGGCGTGGCGGGAGCAGCAGGCTTACCTGGACCGTTGGTTGTAAGGTCGCTGGCCCTTTCGCGGGCTCACAGGTATCGCGCAAGCCTTGAGGCCTGTGGGGGACCTGTGGGAGCGGGCGAGCCCGCGAAGAGGCCGGTACCGGCAAAATCACTTGGACAGGTAACGCATCCCTTCCTCCAACCCCTGCAAGGTCAGCGGGTACATCTTGTCTTCGATCAAGTCCCGCACCAGGTGGGTCGATGCGGTGTAGTCCCAGGCCTGCTTCGGGTACGGGTTGATCCAGATGATCTTCCTGAATTTCTCCATGAAACGCTGCATCCACACATACCCGGCCTCTTCGTTCCAGTGCTCCACGCTGCCACCCGGCTGGGTAATCTCGTAGGGCGCCATGGCCGCGTCGCCGACGAACACAACCTTGTAGTCATCGCCGTACTTGTGCAGCAGGTCGAAGGTGGAATAGCGCTCCGAGGTGCGGCGCAGGTTGTTCTTCCACACCGACTCGTACACGAAGTTGTGGAAGTAGTAGTACTCCAGGTGCTTGAACTCGGTCTTGCACGCCGAGAACAGTTCTTCGCAGACCTTGACGTGGGCGTCCATCGAGCCACCGATGTCGAACAGCAACAGCAGCTTCACCGTGTTGCGCCGCTCGGGGCGCATCTGGATGTTCAGCAGCCCGGCATCCCGCGCGGTGTGGTCGATGGTGCCGTCGATGTCCAGCTCTTCAGCGGCGCCTTCACGGGCGAACTTGCGCAGCCGGCGCAAGGCCAGCTTGATGTTGCGCGTGCCCAGCTCCACCTGGTCGTCCAGGTTCTTGTATTCGCGCTGGTCCCACACCTTCACCGCCTTGCCCTGGCGCTTGCCGGCCTCGCCCACGCGGATGCCCTCGGGGTTGAAGCCGCCCGAGCCGAACGGGCTGGTGCCGCCGGTGCCGATCCACTTGTTGCCGCCGGCGTGACGCTCCTTCTGCTCCTCGAGGCGCTTCTTGAACTCCTCGATCAGCTTGTCCAGGCCACCCAGCGACTGGATCTGCGCGCGCTCCTCATCGGTCAGCGAACGCTCGAACTCCTTGCGCAGCCAGTCTTCGGGAATCAACGCCTCGATATGCCGGTCGAGGTTTTCCAGGCCCTTGAAGTAGGCAGCGAAGGCGCGGTCGAACTTGTCGAAGTGGCGCTCGTCCTTCACCAGGATGGCGCGGGCGAGGTAGTAGAACTCGTCCATGTCGGCGAACACCACGCGCTTTTGCAGGGCCTGATGCAGGTCGAGCAGTTCGCGTACCGACACCGGAACCTTGGCCGCGCGCATTTCATTGAACAGGTTGAGCAGCATGGCCCGGCTCCTGTCAGCGGTTGCCGCGCCGGCTCATGAAGGCCAGGCGCTCGAGCAGTTGTACGTCCTGCTCGTTCTTCACCAGCGCGCCGGCCAGCGGTGGAATGGCCTTGGTCGGGTCGCGTTCGCGCAGCACCGCTTCACCGATGTTGTCGGCCATCAGCAGCTTGAGCCAATCGACCAGTTCGGAGGTGGACGGCTTTTTCTTCAGGCCTGGTACCTTGCGCACGTCGAAGAACACGTCCAGCGCCTCGCTGACCAGCGACTGGCTGATGTTCGGGTAGTGCACGTCGACGATCTGCTGCAGGGTAATGCGGTCGGGGAAGGCGATGTAGTGGAAGAAGCAGCGGCGCAGGAAGGCGTCCGGCAGCTCTTTTTCGTTGTTGGAAGTGATGATGATGATCGGGCGCTGTCTGGCCTTGATGGTCTCGTCGATTTCGTAGACGTAGAACTCCATCTTGTCGAGCTCTTGCAGCAGGTCGTTGGGGAACTCGATGTCGGCCTTGTCGATTTCGTCGATCAGCAGGATGACCCGTTCCTCGGCCTCGAAGGCCTCCCACAGCTTGCCCTTCTTCAGGTAGTTGCGCACATCGTGGACCTTGTCCACGCCCAGCTGCGAGTCACGCAGGCGGCTGACCGCGTCGTACTCGTAGAGGCCCTGGTGGGCCTTGGTGGTGGACTTGATGTGCCAGGTGATCAGGCGCGCGCCGAACGAAGCAGCCAGCTGCTCGGCGAGCATGGTCTTGCCGGTGCCGGGTTCGCCCTTGACCAGCAAGGGGCGTTCGAGGGTGATGGCCGCGTTTACCGCCAGTTTCAGGTCGTCTGTGGCGACGTAGTCGCGGGTGCCTTCGAACTTCATGGGTCTGTCCTCTGAGGGTAGTCTGTACTGGCCCTATCGCCGGCAAGCCGGCTCCCACAGGTACAGCACAGGTCTTGAGAACTGTGGGGATCCTGTGGGAGCTGGCTTGCCGGCGATAGGGCCGGAACAGGCAGTACATATTTTCGATTTGTCACCGACTATAACGCGGGGTTCGCCGACTGGAAACGCAGACCAGGTATTCAGTCCCTGAATGCCCCGTCACTCGATCCTAGTCGGAATCCGGCGAGTCACGCTCATATCGCGCATTGAACGCCTGAATGAACCCGTTGCGCAGGATCTGCAGAAACGCCTCGAAGGCGCTGATATCCTGCTTGTGCACGCTACCGCTGAGCTCTACCCGGGTCGCGAACTGGTTCTTCGGCTGGTTCTTCAATACCGTCTCGGTCGCGCCCACCAGCGCTTCCCAGACTGAGCGGAAGAAGCCTTTGTCCTTTTCCTGCACATCCTGCTGCCAGTCGAACACATCCACATCCCGCAACAGTGGCTTGATGTACCCATTCAAGCGGCCGTTGGTCGCCTCGGCCTCTATCACCACATCGCCGTGCCCGGCATTGAAGTCGAACTTGCCGTATGCGCTGGCGAAGTCGTTGAGCTTGCGCAACTCGATACCCGTGGCGCGCAGGCGGAACTCGAAGTCGTCGAAATCGCTGAACGGGTCGAAGGTGGCGCGACTTTCCACCTTGGCATCGCCTACGATCAGCGCCGTGCCATCAAAGCTGGCATCACGTCGGCCCTTTTCGTCACGGATGTTGGTGAGGTTGCGAATACTGGCATCGAGCTGAGTGGCCTTCAGGTTGACGGGTGGCTTGGAGTTGAAGTTGCGGAAAGTCAGCACGCCTTTGTCGATGCGAACCTCGTTAAGGGTGATCGGCAGCAGTTTTTCCAGTTGCTGGCGCCAGTCGGTGCCCTGACCGGTCTGCGAGTTCTGTTTGTTGCCGCCATCGACGAAGTTGAGCTCCGGCCGGTCGAACACCACTTCGGCAACCACTGCGCGGTCGTACCACAGGGCGTGCCAGCTCACCGACAGGTCGATCAGCGGCGCGTCGAGAAACGGCACCGGCACCTTGCCGGTGGTCTTGACGATCTTCAGCCCATTGATCTGGTACGCGCCGCGCCACCAGGCCAGGTCCACATCGGCCACCTGGCCACGGTAGTCGCCCATGTCGGCCAGTTTGTCGTTGAGGTAGTCGCGCACCAGGTAGGGCAGGGCCAGGTGCAGCGCCACCAACAGCACGATCAGGCTGGCCAGGCCGATCAGCGGCCAGCGATAACGGGCTCTCATCGAAGTGTCTCCAACGCAGGATATGCGGTTGACCGCAACGAGTCCGCGTGAGTTCGAACAGGCTTTACGGGCCACCGGCCCGGGCTTACCCTTGAGGTCTTTCCCTGCTTTTTTTCATGCCAAGGACCCCTGCCATGAGCCGCATCTTTGCAGACAACGCCCACTCCATCGGTAACACGCCGTTGGTGCAGATCAACCGCATTGCCCCGCGCGGCGTGACCATCCTGGCCAAGATCGAAGGGCGTAACCCGGGCTATTCGGTCAAATGCCGCATCGGCGCGAACATGGTCTGGGACGCCGAAAGCAGCGGCAAGCTCAAGCCGGGCATGACCATCGTCGAACCCACCTCGGGCAACACCGGCATCGGCCTGGCCTTCGTTGCCGCCGCCCGTGGCTACAAGCTGATGCTGACCATGCCCGCCTCCATGAGCCTGGAGCGCCGCAAGGTGCTGAAGGCGCTGGGGGCCGAGCTGGTGCTGACCGACCCGGCCAAGGGCATGAAGGGCGCCATCGAGAAGGCCAACGAAATCGTCGCCTCCGACCCGGCCCAGTACTTCCTGCCGGGCCAGTTCGAAAACCCGGCCAACCCGGCGATCCACGAAAAAACCACCGGCCCGGAAATCTGGAACGACACTGACGGCGCGGTCGACGTGCTGGTGGCGGGCGTCGGCACCGGCGGCACCATCACCGGTGTTTCGCGCTACATCAAGCATACGCAGGGCAAGGCGATCCTGTCGGTGGCGGTGGAACCAGTGGCATCGCCGCTGATCAGCCAGACCCTGGCCGGCGAAGAGCTCAAGCCCAGCCCGCACAAGATCCAGGGCATCGGCGCAGGCTTTGTGCCGAAAAACCTCGACCTGTCGATCGTCGACCAGGTGGAAACGGTGACCGACGAAGAGTCCAAGGCCATGGCCATCCGCCTGATGCAGGAAGAGGGCATCCTCTGTGGCATTTCCTGTGGTGCGGCGATGGCAGCGGCCGTGCGCCTGGCCGAAAAGCCGGAAATGCAGGGCAAGACCATCGTCGTGATTCTGCCGGACTCCGGCGAGCGCTACCTGTCGAGCATGCTGTTCAGCGACATGTTCAGCGAGCAGGAAAACCAGCAGTAATGGCCTTGCCGCTGATCCCGCGCAACGTTCGGCGGCTTGGTTTATTGCAAAATCTTCATGATTGAGTTGCTGCCCGGGCTGTTTTTACCCTGGCGGCATCAGTTTATGATGGCAGGATGATTTATCGGAGTGCAGGGCGCGTAGCCCTGTTTCTTCCTCAAGGAGTGAAAGCATGACCTTTTCCTTTGCAGCCAAGGCGGGTGTCTTGCTGGTGTTTTTTGGCAGCGTGCTGTTCGTGCACCTGCGCGGCAAGGCTCGCTTGCCGGTGTTGCGCCAGTTTGTCAACCATTCGGCGCTGTTCGCCCCTTATAACAGCCTGATGTACCTGTTTTCCGGCGTACCGTCCAAGCCCTACCTGGACCGCCAGCGCTTTCCCGAGCTGGACGTGCTGAAGGACAACTGGCAGGAAATCCGCGAAGAGGCCATGCGCCTGTTCGACGAGGGTTACATCCGCGCCGCCGAGAAGGATAACGACGCAGGCTTCGGTTCGTTCTTCAAGAAAGGCTGGAAGCGCTTTTACCTGAAGTGGTACGACAAACCGTTGCCTTCTGCCGAAACCCTGTGCCCGCGTACCGTCGAGCTGGTCAGCAGCATCCCCAACGTCAAGGGCGCGATGTTCGCCCTGCTGCCCGGCGGCAGCCACCTGAACCCGCACCGCGACCCGTTCGCCGGTTCCCTGCGCTACCACCTGGGCCTGTCCACCCCCAACTCCGATGCTTGCCGCATCTACGTCGATGGCGAGGAATATGCCTGGCGTGACGGCGAGGACGTGATGTTCGATGAAACCTACGTGCACTGGGTCAAGAACGAGACCGACGTTACCCGGGTGATCCTGTTCTGCGACATCGAACGCCCGCTGAGCAGCCCACTGATGACCCGCATCAACCGCCAGGTCAGCGCCTTCCTCGGCCGTGCCACCGCGCCGCAGAACACCGACGACGAGCGTGTGGGCGGGATCAACCAGGCCTACGCCTGGAGCAAGCGCTTCAGCAACCGGATCAGTAGCCAGGTCAAGCAGTTCAAGCGCGCCAACCCCAAGGCCTACCGCGTGCTGCGGCCGGTGCTGGCGGCGGTGGTGGTGTACCTGTTGTATCACTGGTTGTTCTGATTTCTGCCTGTTGGGGCTGCCTTGCAGCCCATCGCGACACAAGGCCGCTCCTACAGGTGATTGCGTACTCCTGTAGGAGCGGCCTTGTGTCGCGATAGGGGCGCAAAGCGCCCCCGGCGTCCTCTCAGAAAACCACTCAGGCAAGACCTTCCAGCAAACCGTCCGCTCGCACGATATCGACTATCACCTGTTCATCTACCGCGTACACCCCCCGCGATGCTTTCCACACCAGATTCTTGTCCTGCAAGGCGATAAGCGCTTGCTGCACCCCCGGTACCTCGGCCTTCACTTCGCTCGCATCCACGCCAGCCTGTTCCATCGCTTTGGCGTACAGTGCCAGGGTCGGGGCCTCGAACGGCGCGTAGTCGTTCCCCTTTGCACACATGACACGTAGAACCGCAGCCTGGATAGGCGTGAGGCTGTGGATCACCTTTTTCAGGTTTGCGTTCAAGTCATTGGCTTGTGCCTGGACAAGCTCTCTGAACCGTGCCGGAATGGCCTCGGGTTCAATGCCGAAGTCGAAGCGGATTTCATCCGCGGCCGCACCCAATAGCTCCGGGCGATAGCCGCTTTCCTTGAAGAGCTGAAACACCTCCGTTGAATCGAGTGCGCATGGCAGGTCGATATTGGCGCACAGCCAGTCGATGAAGTCTTGGTCCAGGGTCGGGAACTGCACCATGGAGGCGCCGAAGAACGCCTGGTCCTTGCTGTTGCGCAGCATGGCCAGCTTGTCCCGGTTGGAACCGGTGCAGACGATTCGCAAGCCATGGTGCTTCGAACTGTTGAGTTCGTCTCTGGCTGCCTTGAGGGCGAACAGCGCCGCTATTCCTTGCTCGGTCGTGATTGCATGCTGTGCTTCGTCGATGATCAGTACGATGATCTTGCGGGATTCATCGGAGAGCGCCACCAGGGCGGTGGTCAGGTCGACATCTTGCCCCAGCCCGATCTTGTCCACGCTGAAGTTCAGGCCGCCGACAGAGACCTTCTCCATGCCAGATGACTTTGCCAGCCGCGTGATGAAGCCTTCGTTACGCCCGACCGCCTCACGCACCGCTTCTACGATGACTTGCCCGGGATCCTTGGTCAGGTCTTTCCACAGATCGGCATACAGAACGATGGCCCCGGCTGTTTCGAGGGCAGGGCGCAGGTCTTCGCGGGCAAAGGTGGATTTGCCGGTACGTCGTGGCGCAGCGAGAAACACACCAGAGCTTGCTGCACTGCCCACGGCGACTTGCAGGATCAATTTCGACAGGCGGGACGCAAGCGCCGGACGGTGATAGACAGTTTCAGGCATCTCGGCCCCTCCGTTTCAATTTATAGTCGATTATAGATTGATTATAGAGGCATTATAGATCTGACAGGGGCGGTGTTTATAGGGAATTATAGACAGACTATAGAGCGATTATAGATCGTGGTTGATGAGGGGGCGTGCAGCCCCCCCTTTGCTGCCTCAAGCCGGCTCCAACGCCTCCACCACTTTCCCCCGGCTAAGGTGCACCACCTTGTCCGCCGTATCGAAATACCGGTCATCATGCGAAATCACGATGATGGTCTTGCCCAAACGCTTCAGGTCCGGCAGCAGCTCGGTGTAGAACACGCGGCGGAAGGTCGGGTCCTGGTCCGCCGCCCATTCGTCGAACACCAGCACCGGCCGCCCGTCCAGCCAGGCATTGACCAGTGCCAGGCGCTTGCGCTGGCCGGTCGACAGGTCGGTGGTGGTAAAGGCACCATCGCGCACGCTCACCTTGTGGGCGATCTCCAGCCGCTCCAGGTAGCGCGTGGCATCGCTGGGCAGGCTGTGTTCATGCTCGGGCAGGTCGTCGAACAGGTAGTAGTCGGCGAATACCGTGGTGAACAGCTGGCGATAATCATCCAGCCCCTCCGGGCCGACGGACTTGCCGTTCAGGCGCACTTCGCCGCGTTGCGGGGTGTACAGGCCCAGCAGCAGCTTGATCAGCGAAGTCTTGCCGCAGCCGTTCTCGCCGACGATGAACAGGATCTCGCCCGGTTCGATGCTCAGGTTCACCGGCCCGACGCGGAACGGCTCGTTGCCGTCCACCGGCGGGTAGGCGTACTCGACGTCGTGCAGTTCCAGATGCGCGCTGGCCGGGGCGGTGCGCTTGACCGGCGGCTCCAGCAGCAGGTGCGGCTCGGGCGAGGAGAAACGCTCGGACAGGTCGGCAATGCGGCGGAACGCCACCTGGGCGCGGCCGAGGATCGGCAGGTTGCCGATCAAGGTTTCCAGCGGGCCTTTCATGTACAGCAGCACCAGCACGAAGCCGCTCATCACCGCCGGGTCGTTGCTCGGCCATAGCGATTGCAGGGCCAGGGTCAGGCCGATGACCACGAAGAACAGCATCGACCCCAGGCTCTTGGCCGCGACGAAGATGTTGATGGCGCGGATATGGGTGTTGGCGATGAAGTCGGCGGTGCCCTGGATGTTGCGGGTCAGCATGGCATGGCGGCGGCGGCGGTCGATGCGCAGCTCCTTGGCGCCCTCGGCGATGGCCGAGTAGTGCTTCTGCAGGTTGTCTTCGGCATCGCGGGCGGCGTTGAAGCCGGCCACGCCTTTCTGCCTGGCCACGTATTGAATGCCACTGCCAATGCCGATGGCCGCCAGGGTGATGAGGAAGATCGGCCACGACAGCCAGGCCAGGTAGGCCATGCAGCCTGTCACGGTGGTGAGCGAGATGGCCAGCGGGGCGAAGGCGAAGGCAAAGTCGCTGATGGTGTCGACGTCGCGCGTCAGCACCGGGATCAGGCGGTGGGTGCGGTAGCGCTCGATCTGCTCGATCGGCGCCGACAGCACCTTGGCGCCGAGGTCCTTGCGCAGCCTGGCGATGACTTTCTGCCCAACGTAGTTGGTGCCGCTGTCGGCCGCCACGCTGCTGACCAGGGCCAGCACGCACAGGCCGGCGAAGGCCAGGATCACGCCCTGGCTCATGCCGCCAGCGGCATGCAGGCCCTGGTTGACGGTGGCCAGCAGGGCGGTCACGGCCAGGCCGCCGAGCATGCCCAGCAGCACCGAGACGATTACCGCCGGGCGGTAGGATTTCAGTAGGCCCAGCAATTCGCGGATGGCCCCGGGGGAGGAGGTTTTCATGAAGCATGATCTCGCTGGTGAGGTGGGGCGGGTCAGCTGCCGAGGGTCAGGGAGCCTTTCATCAAGGTGCTGTGGAACGGGAACGAGCAGTAGAAGCTGTACGCGGTACCTGCCTTCAGCGACCGGACGTCGAGGCTGATGCTGTCTGTTTCACCGCCGCCGATCAGGCGGGTGTGGGCGATCACCCGGGTGTCGCCGGGCTTCACGTAGTCCAGTGCCTCGCCGGCTTTCTGGCCGTCGTCGAGCACGCTTTGCATGTCGGCCTGGGTACTCAGCACCCAGTTGTGGCCCATCACGTTCTTCGGCATGTCGCCAGGGTTGGTGAGCGTGACGGTGAACACGGCGCAGGCCTTGGGCACGGTGATGGCGGCCTTGTCGAAGGTCATCTGGTCGGTGCCATGGATTTCCACGGCGCATGGCTCTGCCGACCACGCGGCAGGGGCCACGGCGAGCAGGGCGAGGAGCAGAAGCTGGCGAGTCATGTACGGTTCCTGGGCGATAGAAGGGTGCACATCGTTCAGACGAACCGGCGCGCACCGGCTTTACCTGTGTGTGCGGCCCAGGTGAATTTCCCCATCGCCCGCTCGTTCATTCAGTCAGGCGCCGACATGGCGCACATCCCGATTTCGCCGCCTATGCGGCCCTGGCCTGAGGTGACCGGACATGAGTGAACTGCTGAGCTTTGCGATCGAACCCCTGGACGCCGCACGCGGCAACCTGCCGCTGCTGGTGCGCGCGCCAGAGCCGGGTATCGACCTGCTGGAAGCCTTTGCCGAGTTGCAGCCGCTGGTGGACCGGCACCTGCTGCAGGCTGGCGGCATCCTGTTTCGCGGCTTCGAGGTGGGTGGTGCCGAAGCTTTCCGCCAGTTCGCCGCTTCCTTCGGTCACCCGCTGCTCAACTACGAGTTTGGCTCCACCCCGCGCAGCAACGTGACCAAGGGCGTGTACACCTCCACCGAGTACCCGGCGCACCAGAGCATCCCCCTGCACAACGAGCAGGCCTACACCCTGGAATGGCCGATGAAGATCTGGTTCTACAGCGTGATCCCCGCCGCGACCGGTGGCGAGACGCCGATTGCCGACAGCCGCGAGGTGTACCGGCGCATGCCGGCGCGCATTCGTGAGCGGCTGGTGGAGAAGGGGCTGATGTACGTGCGCAACTACGGCAACGGCCTTGATGTGGAATGGTCGCAGGTGTTCAACGCTGAAGACCCGCGCCAGGTCGAGGCCTATTGCCGGGCGCATGCCATCGAGTGCATCTGGAAGGATGACGGCGAATTGCGCACCCGCCAGCGCTGCCAGGTGGTGGCACGCCACCCGGTGACCGGGGAGGATGTGTGGTTCAACCAGGCGCACCTGTTCCATGTTTCGAACCTGCAGCCAGAAGTGCGCGAGTCGTTGATGGACATCGTCGAGGAAGAGGACCTGCCGCGTAACGTGTACTACGGCGACGGTACGACCATCGAGGATTCGCTGCTCGATGAAGTGCGCGGGGTGCTGGACGAATGCACCATCAGCTTTCCGTGGCAGGCAAACGATGTACTGATGCTGGATAACATGCTTGCAGCGCATGCGCGGTCGCCGTTTACCGGCAAGCGCAAGGTGGTGGTGGCGATGGCGCAGGGGCATTCCGAGTTGTTGCGCTGACAGTTCTCAAGGTACTGCACGGCCCCTGTGGGAGCGGCCTTGCGTCGCGATGCGCCGCGCGGGCGGCGCTCGATCTCACAGGCGCTGAAGCTGTCATGGCGAACACCTGTCAGCCCAGATGCCTTCCCAACCCATGCCCCTGCAACCTACAAGAATTCCAGACTCTTCCTACGCCTCGGGACTGGCAACTCTACCCCCTGCGAAATACCCTACAACCTCTGTCGACACGCGTCTGATTGTTCCTGCAAATCCCGCACTCTAGGCTTTGCCCGTCGCTGACGGTTCAGCGATCGGGTGTGGAAACCTGCAGCAAGCATTTCAGGTTATGTCGTTCATGGCGGCTGTACCCGGGAGGCCTCGTGCCTACCGAGTTTTCCTTGAATGCACTCGGGTTTCCACCCCGTGTACAGCCGCCACCCTTCCTGTGGAAACGGAAGAGGCGGTCACCGAGCATTCAGGAAAAACAATGACCGACGAAACTAAAACCACCCCCGGCGTTACCTACTTCTACCAAGGCGAAGGCCAAACCCATCCGCTGTTCCGTATCGCTGAGGGCATCCCCTGCCGCAGCGCCCGCGAGCAAGCCTCGGAGTTGATGGGCTATGCACGCGACTTGTCACTGACCGGTTTGATGGATGGCGATCAGCAGATGCTCTGGGCTTCGCATTACTTCGCAGCCATGGCCAAGGCGCTGCTGGATGATGCCGAGTTGGGTTTGCTGCGCTGATCCTTGTATTGGCTGGGCTGGCCCTTTCGCGGCTAAAGCCGCTCTTACAGGGATTGTGCATGCCTCAGGTTATGCAGAATGCCTCAGGCTGTGCACAACTCCTGTGGGAGCGGGCGTGCCCGCGAACACCGGCGCAGCCGGTACTATACAATCAGTGGCAAACCGATCTTTACGTCATTTAGTGGTTGGCATAATGAGAAATTAGTGCAAGTAGAGCGGCGGAGGGCGACCAGCTGATAATTATCCATAGCCCGTTTGCCCAAGTAATTTGAGCGTTCCGCAGACCTGTTGGGTCACCTTCATAAGCGTTGGCTGCTTGCTGAATTTGCACCAGCGCTACCAAGGTTAAAGTCACAGACGTGACCAGAAGCGCGAGCGGCAGCATGAACATGTTATAGAGCGATTGGCTTTCCTCCGGCTGGTCGGGTGCCCAGAATTGCCAGCTGACGAAGAGCAGGTAAGGTACCCAATATCTCAATGTCACTCCAAGCGCTGTACCTTCGACGGTCAGATCCAATTCTTTGCTATAGGTGATTGCTCTTTTCATTAGGGGGTAAATCAAGAAAGAGCCAAACACGCCGCAGAGCAACGGGATTAGAGTGAACCCGCTTTGTCCGCGGATAAGTCTCCAATGGCAATAGCTCCAATAGGGTATATAAAGGCCCCAGGTTAAGCAGGTCATGGTGATCAGTTTTGAGATCGTGTCCCGGGAAGTGGTGTAACTCATCATGGCTTTGGCCATTGAGCTTGCCGTTTAGTTGATCACGGCCGACAGCTTGGCCTGTGGATTATCGCT